>DASSBV010000213.1:0-3757 GCA_035698545.1 Gaiella sp.
GACCCTGTAGGTCATCGACCAGTCACCGACGCATCCGGACGACCAGCGGAACGTCACCCGCTTCGAATCGCCTTCCTTGTACGTGCCGTAGCACGCACCCGTCTCGCCCTCGGCCGTTCGCCATGAGTCGCTGAACGCTCCACCGTCACCGAGCATCGTTGTGTGTCGACCGGACTCCCGCTCCGCCTGCGCCCGCTCGATCCCGTTCTCCACCAGGTACTGCTTGGTGAGCTCGTACTCGTAGGTGCCGGACTGGAGCTGCCCTGATCCTCCCCCGCACCCTGCGGCGGTGAGCGCTACCGTCGTGACTGCGGCGGTGGCGAGCCACTTCGCCCTCATCGTGTTCTCCTCTCGTCTCGGTTTCGTCGATCGTCCGGTGCGCGCCTCCCGAGACGCTTCCAACTCGCTGTCAGCGAGCTGACAGGCATGCGGTGGTACCTTCCGGCTCTGACGGGCACGCTCGACTACCGCCTGCTCGGGCCGTTCGAGGTCTACGACGGCGAGAGCCGGCTCGCGCTCGGTGGGATCAAGCAGCGAAGTGTCCTCGCGATTCTTCTCCTGCACCTGGGCGAGACGGTGTCGAACGATCGCCTGATCGACGAGCTCTGGGGCGATCGACCGCCTGCGGATGCGCAGACAGCGCTCCAGCAGCACGTCTCACGACTCCGGAAGGCGCTCGGGTCGAACGGCGTGCTCGTCACGCGTGCGCCGGGATACGCGCTCGAGGTTCCGGCCGACCAGCTCGACCTGGTGAGATTCCGTGCGCTCGTCGAGCAGGGGCGGAACGAGCTCGGCGGCGCGCCGCCGGTGGCGGCGCGCACGTTGCGGAAGGCGCTCGCCCTGTGGCGCGGCCCGGCGCTCGCCGATCTCGCGACCGAGAACTTCGCCGTGGCGGCGACCCACGCGCTCGAGGAGGAGCGGCTCACGGCGCTCGAGAACCGGATCGACGCCGACCTCGCCTGCGGGCTCCACGCAGAGCTCGTGGGAGAGCTGACGTCGCTCGTCCGCGAGCATCCCCTGCGTGAGCACCTCAGGGCTCAGTCGATGCTCGCGCTCTACCGCTCTGGCCGGCAGGCGGATGCGCTCGATGCCTACACGGACGCGCGGCGCGCGCTCGTCGACGAGCTCGCACTCGAGCCGGGACCCGAGCTGCAGCGCCTCCAACAGGGAATCCTCGCGCACGACAGGGAGCTCGCCGCACCGCAGAGACCCTCCTCCCGGCGCCGGCGACCACGCATGCTCGTCGCGGCCGTCGCAGCACTCACACTCGTCGTGGCGGCGCTTGGGGTCGCTGTGGCTACCTCCGGGCGAGGGGGAACCGAGCCCTTGCCGGCCGCAGCTCCGGGGAGGGGAGTCGTGTTCGCGCTGGACTCGTCCACGGGGCACGTTCGTCGGACGGTTCCGCTCGGACGGGCGCCCACCGCCATTGCGGCCGGGCGCGGTGTGGCCTGGGTCGTGGACGCCGACGCGCGGACGGTCTCGCGGCTCGCCGGGTCGTCGCGCGCCATCGACGTTCTCTCGACCGGAGCGACGCCGTTGGACCTCGCCGTCGGATCGGGCTCACCATGGGTCGTGAACGGAGCTCGTCGAAATGATGTGCAGTTCACGGGGCCCGTTGCGACGGGCGTCGTCCGGCTCGAGCCGGCGACGGGCACGGAGCGTGCGGAGGTCCCGCTACGGACGCGTACCGCGGCGACCTCGAACCGCTCGGACAACCACATCACCGCTCGTGGGACCGGCGTCTGGGTCGTGACTCCGTACTACGAGGTGGTTCGGATCGAGACCTCGACCGGCGTGATCACCGCCCGCACCCGCGCGCTCCCGGCTGTCGCGATCGCAGCAGGCCCGGCCGGTGTCTGGGCGCTCGGAGACGATGGCTCGGTGGCACGCCTCGACGAGAGAACGGCGAGGCCCGTTGCTCGCACGCGAATACGAGCGTCGTCGGTCGGCTCGATCGCCGTGGGGAGGGGCGCGGTGTGGGTCACGTCCCCCGACGAGGGGACGCTCTGGCGGATCAACGCACGCCACCCCGTCACCGTCGGGGCGATCGAGCTGCAGCGCGGGATCTCGGACGTCGTTGTGGGGGCGGACGGCGCAGTCTGGGTCGGCAACCCACCCGTCGGGACGCTGATCCGGATCGATCCGAGGACGAGCACGTCGCGCACCGTCCGTCTCGGTGCGATTCCGCGCTCGCTCGCGATGGACGGAGAGACGCTGTGGGTCGCAGCGGTCGCCGACCCCGTCGCACGGCCGTCGACGGACGGCGGCGTGCGATCGTTCCCGCGCTCCACCTGCGAGCCCGTGGTGCCGAGCGACCGGCGCTCCGACCTGCTCGTCGTGTCGGACCTCCCGCTGCAGATGGGTAGTCGCGCCCCCGTGTCGCAGATGTCTCAGGCGATCGAGTTCGTCCTCCGCGAGCACGGCTTCCGTGCGGGGCGGTGGAGGGTTGCGTACCAGTCCTGTGACGATTCGCTCGCACGCACCAGCCTCTTTGACAAGGCCAAATGCGCGTCGAACGCGCGAGCCTACGCGTCGAATCCCGACGTCGTCGGCGTTGTCGGACCGTACAACTCGGACTGCGCCGTCTGGGCGGTACCGGAGCTCAACCGGTCTGCGGCGGGCCCACTCGTCATGGTCTCACCGCTCAACTCCTTCGTCGGGCTCACTCGTGCCGGGCCGGGGATCGACGAGTCCTTGCCGGGGGCGCTGTACCCGACCGGTGTGCGCAACTACGCCCGGGTGTATCCCACCGACGACCTCGAGGAAGCCGCGCTCGCATTGTTCGCCCGAGCTCGGGGCTGGGAGGACGTTTTCGTCCTCGACGACGGGCACGAATGGTGGGGAGCGCTGCACGCCGAGTTCTTCGAGACCGCGGCGCGTCGGGTCGGTCTCGACGTTCTCGGGCGTGCGTCGTGGGACCCGCAGTCGGCGGACTATTCGGCGCTCGCGCGCCGCGTCCAGGCATCGGGGGCACGGGCTGTCTATCTGGGAGGCCTCGTCGACACGAACGCGGCGGAGGTCGTTCGGGCGCTGCGCTCGCGACTCGGTCGCGACGTCGCCCTGCTTGCTTCGAGTGGCCTGACTCCGGTTCCGCTCCTCGTCGAACGATCGCGCGGGGCGGGGGTCGGCGTCTACGTTCCCGTCGCCGGGGTGGGCGCTACCGAGCGCTTTCCGACCACGGGTAAACGCTGGGCGAAGCGCTTCGCTGCCGCGTACCCCAGCGGGCGTGTCGAGCCTGAGGCCGTCTATGCGGCTCAGGCGACGGAGGTGCTCCTCGCCGCGATCGCCCGCTCCGACGGCACCCGAGCGTCGGTGTTGCGAAACGTGTTCGCGACGCGGATGAGGCACGGACTGATCGGCAGCCTCGTCTTCGACGCAAACGGCGACGTCTCCGAACGCCCGGTCACGATCGCTCGGGTCGATCGCGGTGGCTCGAGTCGCAATGTCCTGAGCCTGGACGGGGCCACGATCGTCAGCGTTCAGCATCCGTCGCCCAACCTGGTCCCGCCCAAGGAGTAGCCTGGCCGCCTGAGCCCGCTGGTGTCCGACGTCACATGGGACACCGGTCGAGCGCCGATACGTTCTGGTCGCATGCCTGAGCCTGCGTAGACTCGGGCGCCATGACCGCTCCGAAGCGCTTCCCCGACCGGGACGAGATCGCGGCGGTCCGCGCCGAGGCGGAGCCGCTCGAGAACGGCGCGCACGGCGAAGCGACCCGGCGGATCGCCGGCCGCGCGATGGCGCGGCGCGAGATGGG
>DASSBV010000214.1:0-4139 GCA_035698545.1 Gaiella sp.
TGGCGCCGGACGACGTCGGCAAGGTGATCGGCCGTCAAGGGCGCGTCGCCCGCGCGCTCCGCACCCTGGTCCGCTCGGCCGGGGCGAGAGGCGAGAAGCGCCTCGTGCTCGAGATCCAGGGGTAAGTGCCCCTTCCAGCAAGGCCCTCCAGGACCCTGGCGCGCGAGGAGCGGCGCCATGCGTCGTCCTCGGACGCCCCGATACCTTCTGGTATCGGGGCGTCCTGCGTCCTAGCCTGGCTTGCTCCTCGCGCACCAGGAACGTGGCCGCATCACTGGAAGAGGCACTGAGTCCAATGCTGGTGCCGATCGGCCGGGTCGGGCGCCCGCACGGGCTCGACGGTGCGTTCGTGGTCGAGCGAGCGAGCCCGGACGACCGGCGCTGGGAGGTCGGTGCGACCGTCCTCGCCGACGGCGTGCCGGCGACGATCACGCTCTCGCGGAGAGCAGGAGGCAGCCGGCGCGCGATCCGGCTCGATCGCGACGTCGCGCGCGGAACCGAGCTTTCCGTGGACGCCTCCGAGCTTCCGCCGCCCGACCCGGACAGCTTCTACGTGTTCCAGCTCGTCGGACTCGACGCGGTGGACGAGGACGGCGCGGCGCTCGGTCGCGTGGTCGAGGTCCACCCCGGCGCTGCGAACGACAACGTCGAGCTGGAGAACGGGACCCTCGTGCCGCTCGTCGAGGACGCGGTGCGGGAGGTCGACGTCGCGGCGGGGCGGCTCGTGATCGCCCGCGGGTTCCTCCTGTAGCGACGGGCGCGATACCGAGGTTGCCCGACGGCAGCGGGGGGTACCCTGGGTCGTCCGTGCGCCTCGACGTCTTCACGCAGGTTCCCCACGCCTTCGGCTGGCTCACCGAGCAGCAGCCGCTCGCGGGCATCCTCGGCGGCGAGCTCGAGCTGCGGCTCTTCAACTACCGAGACACGACGCCGCTCCGCGCCGGGCAGGTGGACGACGATCCGTACGGCGGCGGCCCGGGAATGGTCCTTCGTGTCGACGTCGTGGATGCCGCCCTCGCGGCCGCCTACGGCGACGCGCGACCGGCGCGAATCGTCGGGCTCACCCCGACCGGTCGCCCGCTCGACCAGACGCTCGTCGAGGAGCTTGCCGCCGAGCCCGAGCTCGCACTGCTGTCCTCGCGCTTCGAGGGGTTCGACGAGCGGATCGTGAGCCGCCTCTGCACGGACGCGGTCTCGATCGGGCCCTACGTCCTCTCGGGCGGAGAGCTGCCGGCGATGGTCGTGCTCGACGCGGTCGCCCGCCGCCTCCCCGGAGCGCTCGCCGAGGGCTCGGGCGAGCACGAGAGCTTCTCGATCGCGCTCGAAGGCGGTCTCGAGTACCCCCACTACACGCGGCCCGCCGACTACAGGGGCTGGAACGTCCCGGACGTGCTGCTCTCGGGTGACCACGGCGCGATCGAGCGCTGGCGGCGGGAGCAGAGCCGTGTCAGGAGCGTCCGCTGAGCGACGTCCACGAGCGCGGCCCGGGCTCCTCGCCCGAACCGGACGTATCGACGCCGCGGCCACCGCCGCTGCCTGGTCCGGTCGAGCCGGAGGACCCGGCCGCGCGCAACGACGAGAGCGGCGGCTGGCCGACGACCCCCGCCGAGCTCCCGCCCCTCCCCGAGGGGAGCGAGACGAGCGAGCCGAGGGCGCTGCCCGAACGGCCGCGCCACCACTCGCGGAACCCGATCGACCGCCTCACGCGTCGCCTGCCCGACCCGGTCCGGGTCGTCGTCGACTGGGCGGTGACGATCATCGCGGCCATCGCGATCGTGCTGCTGGTCAAGGCATATGTGGTCAACCCCTACAAGATCCCGTCGTCGTCGATGGAGCCGACGCTCCACTGCGCCCGGCCCAAGGTCGGCTGCGAGGCGCGCTTCGACGACAGAGTCCTTGCGAACCGCTTCATCTACCACCTGCGCGACCCGCAGCGCGGCGAGATCGTCGTCTTCGACACACCGCCCGCGGCGAAGGTCGCCTGCGGCGAGGGAGGGACGTTCGTGAAGCGCGTGGTCGGCCTTCCTGGCGAGACGATCGAGGTGCGCCTGAACACACGGGGCAAGGGGATCGTCTACATCAACGGGAAGCGCCTGAACGAGCCGTACATCCAGCCGGCGCGGCTGCCGGACAAGGGATACGGGCCGCAGCGAGTGCCCGACGGCAGCTATTTCATGATGGGCGACAACCGCTCGCAGTCGTGCGACTCACGCGAGTGGGGGTCGGTTCCCCGCGACAACCTGATCGGCAAGGTCTTCGCGACCTACTGGCCCCCGAATCGCATCAGCTTCCATTGAGATGCGTTCCGGGGCGGGTCCGTCTGGACGGCCCGCCCCCCCCGGAACGCTGCTAGGTCGCGTCGACGTTGCCGCCTCCGCGGCCGTAGTTGCAGAGGTTGCGCTCATTGTCGTCGAGCGTATTCGCCTGCTGCTTGACCCCTGCGGCCTCGAAGAACAGCAGGCCGCACGCCACGAACGATTCGGGCGTGTACCAGTTGCCGCTGACGGTGTTGCCGCGGATCAGCGCCGATGCTCCGAAGCCGACCTGGATTCCGTTCTGGGCGGTGTAGTCGATCTGACCGTCCCCGGCGACCGTGTTGCCCGTGATCTTCGCGGAGACGTTGCCGTTCGCGGTGATCCCGTTCTTCTGGTAGTCGGCCACGGTGTTGTGGGAGATCGTGATCGACAACTGCGTGGCACCGGGTTCGCCGGTCGTCGCGTCGAAGTTGCGCACCTCGATGGCGTTCCCCTCCTGGCAGCCGGAGAGCCCCTGCCGGACGCCGTGCACGTCAACGTCGGTGATCGATCCCGAGGCGCTCTCGAAGAGCACGCCGCGGAGGCGATCGCCCGCGCCGTCGCACACGTCGTGGAGTCGGTAGCTCGTGATCTCGACGTCGGTCACGTTCGCGGTGTCGCCACCGTTCGTGACGATCGCGCCTCGGAAGTGGTCACTCCCCGGGTCGTGCGCGGTGATCGAGTGCGCGTCCCCGTCGAGCGTGTAGCCGTCCTCGATCGCGAGCGTGTGGCTCGTGCTGCAGTCGTCGCGCAGCCTGATCGTCTTCGTCTCCGTGTCGGTCGGCGCGATGGAGCACGGTCCGAGGTCGCCCTCGAAGTTCCATGCTTCGGAGCCGTACGTGAACTGGTCGACGTAGCCGTCGAATCCTGGCCAGCTGCTTCCGGCCTTCAGGTTGACGACGTCGGCGACGTAGGTGCCACCCACGTGGAACTCAGCGAGTCCGGCGTTCGGATAGAGCGCGATGATCTGCGCGAACGTGCACGGCGATGCCTGGTTGCACGGACCACTGCTGTTCGAGGTGCCGCTCGCGGTACGCGTGAGCCACCACAGCGACGAGGGGCCCGTGTACCACGAACGGTACTCGTGGGTGTGCACGGTGCCGGCGACGCCGGGCTGCTGGTACGGCTCGAACACGATCCGCCCGCCGTACGGGCCATCAGCCGTGATGTCGTAGTCGAACTCGAACTGCAGTGCGACCGCGAGGTTGTTCCCCGGGTCGGCGGACAGGCGGTACGTCCGGTAGTTCATCGTCGGGACCTGCCCGAGACCCGTCTGCGCGAGTGCGGCCGTCGTCGACGTCCGCAGCGCCTTCGTCAGCACGACTCCGTCCGCGCTGCCGGCCAGCGTGAAATGCGCGCCGCCCTCACCGACGAACGTCGGCGGGCCGGGCACGCCGCCGTCGAACCAGCCTTCGCCGCCTGACCCCGACTCGCTCGTGAACGTCCAGCCGTTCGGCGCGAACGTGTTCGTGACGGCGGTCGTGGCGGCGGATGCCTGTGCGCCGAGCGCGAGCACGACCAGAGCGCCGAGCACGGCGCTCACTTTCCGGAACCTCATGTTTCCTCCCCTTTTGTCGATCGTAGACCGATCATCTTTCGCCTCTTGCCGGGAGTCAAGCCCAGGGCAAGCACCGTCTTACGCGACCGTCTACCGCGGAGGCCGGTTTCGCTATCATCCACGCCCGGCCCAGGGCCGACCCTTCTTATGAGCACGATCGTCGAGAGCATCGAGCGGCGCCAGCTGCGTGAGGTGCCCGCCTTCAAGGCCGGCGACACCGTGCGCGTCCATTTCAAGGTGATCGAGGGGTCGAGGCAGCGCCTCCAGGTCTTCGAGGGCATCTGCAT
>DASSBV010000215.1:0-3099 GCA_035698545.1 Gaiella sp.
CCGACACCGAAGCGCAGGTCGAAGAGCATGTCGCCCGCCCGGTCGAACTCGGTCGCGAACGGCTTCGAGCCCCAGCCGACGAACACGTGGCCGTCGGGCAGCAACTGCGCGTTGCCCTGACTCGTCGAGAGCAGCGGTGGCGAGCGCACGAAGCTGCGAACGAGGGTCGTGGTGCGCCGTCCTTCGTCGACCCGCAGCACGAGCACCTTCGAGCTCCCCTTGCCCGGGTCGGAGGCTGCGTTGTCGAAGAGCCTGATCGTGCCGTCCGGCTGCCGGCGGGCGTCGTGCTGCCAGGCGAAGCGCGTTCCCGGTCCCATTGTCAAATCGCTCTTCTTGCCCCCGAGCCTCCAGAGGACCGTGCCGTCGCTCTTGCGGATCGAGTAGACGGCGTGCGTGTGCCGCGCGGAGACGAGCAGCCGGCCCTGCCCGTCCGGGTCGATCGAGTTGACGTGGAAGTAGTCCCACGGGCTCGCGTCCTTCGGTAGCGGCTCGTACGACTCGGACGGGTCGACATGCGCGGCGCTATGCCACTCGAACAGCACCCGGCCGGTCGCGATGTCGATCTCCTGGAGAACTCCCTCGTCGATCGTCCCCTGCTTCCCACCGCCCCACGGGGTGAGGTCGTAGGGGAGCTCGCGGTAGACGGTGATCAGCGCGGTGTCCTCGGGCGTGATCAGGAACTCGTGGATGTCGCCATGCAGGCCGTTACCCGCCTGGACGGTCGCGATCTGCCGGTAGTGGTCGTCCATGATCACGTAGTGGCCGTTGCCGATCCCCTTGTCGGATTGGCCCTGCCACCAGGTGAGAACGAGCTTGCCGCGGTAGGTCTGGACGCGGAAGTCGGTGACGCCGTGTGTCGCGAGCGGGTCGAACCAGACGACCTGCCCGCGATCGTCGAGGATCAGCGGCCCCGCCTGGTCGACCTCCTTCTTCGGCGCGAGGAACACGTATCCCGGCGCGGTGTCGCGCGCGGGCATCAGCACCGAGACGGGCACCGGCCTCAGGTCGGGACGGGAGACGAACTGCTGCGACGGCGGCGGGGGGCCGGAGTCGGCGTCGGAATCGGAGCCGCCGCAGCCCGACACGAGCCCCGCGGCGGCGAGGACGAGGAGAAGGCGCAGCGCATCCCTTCGCCCACTCGTACCCCCGTTCGACCGCCTCGCGCAGCGCATGTGACCACGATCACTATCAGCGGAAGCGGCGGGCGCAAGTTGCAAGTTGCAAGTTGCGCCCACGGCGAACTGCGTTCCCGCTCAGCGCGTGAGGCTACCGCCCTTGATCTTGGCGAGCTGGTCAGCCCAGGAGGTGGCCGAGTCGAGGTTGTCCTTCGTCAGCAGCTTCGGGCGCATCACGACGACCTTCGGCAGCCGCTTGCCTCCCTGCTTCAGGCCGCCGAGCGCCATTTCGGCGCGCCGCAGCTCGACTTCTTCCGTCCCGACCTGCACCGCGTGCTCGTCGACGCACTCACTCCAGGCGTCTTGCGGCTGGGAGCGCGAATCGAGCGGCTCGAGCAGGACGAGGCCGGCGTGTCCTTGCTCGCAGCGAACGGCGAGCGGCTCCACGCCGACGCCGCTGTCGTGGCAGACGGGATCAACTCCCGCCTCCGGGCAGCAGCTGTGGGGCGCCGACGATCCCGTCTTCTCGAACACCGTCGTCTACCGAGGCGTGGTCCCGCGAGCGGCCGTCGAGCATCTCCATCCCGCCCGGCTGAACCTCTACTGGCTCGGCCCCTACCGCCACGGGGTCTCGTACTGGATCGCCGGCGGGCGCCTGCTTGCGATGAACTGCGCGGTAGAAGACGCCGAGTGGTCGCAGGAGTCGTGGACACTCGAGACGGAGCCGGCGGAGGCCGCGGAGGCGTTTGCGGGATGAGACCCGCGGCTCGTCGAGCGCATTCGTCTCGTCACGACGACGCTCCGCGGAGCCGTCTTTGTCCGGACGGGACTGGAGCACTGGTCTCTTGGCCGGGTGACGCTGCTCGGCGACGCAGCGCACGCGATGGAGCCCTTCCAGGCGCAGGGCGCGGCGCAGGCGGTGGAAGACGCGTACGTCCTAGCCGCCTGCATTGCAGCGCACGACGATGCCGTCGATGCCCTCGCCGCATACGAGCGGATCCGCATGGCGCGGGCCGAGGAGCTCCAGGAGTCGTCCACGACCGCCGCGAACGTCTTCTACCTTCCCGATGGCGACGAGCAGCGCGCCCGAGACGCCCGCTACGCGACCTTGCTCGACGAGTTGCCGTTCGGCACGCGGCAACCGATCTGGGAGTACGACGTTCGCGACGCGCTCGTCAGCGCGGGCGTCGCGTGACGGCCGTACCACCGTCGGTCATAGAGCGCAACTGGCGAGGCGTCAGCCACGGCCGACGCCGGCGTCGCTGGTCAGCCGCTGGGCGAGGGCGACGGGGATCACGCTGACGACGATCACCACGAGCGCGATCGCGTTCACGATCGGCAGGTTCTGGCCCTGGCGGATGAAGCCGAACAGGAGCAGCGGCAGCGTGTTCTGGGCGCCGGCGGTGAAGTACGTGACCACGATCTCGTCCCAGGAGAGCGCGAACGCGAGCAGCGCGCCGGCGACGATCGCCGTCCTCACCACCGGGAACGTGACGTAGCGGAACGTCTGGAAGCCGGTCGCGCCGAGGTCGGCGGAGGCTTCGAAGAACGAGCCCGACGTCCGCCGAAGCCGCGCGAGCACGTTGTTGTAGACGACGACCACGCAAAACGTCGCATGGCCGATCACGATCGTCCACAGCGAGAAGCTCACACCCCAGAGCACGAAGAACGAGTTCAGCGCGAGCCCGGTGATGATCCCCGGCAGCGCGATCGGCAGGACGAAGACGAACGACACCACGTCGCGGCCGAAGAAGCGCGTCCGCGCGAGACCGAACGCTGCGAGCGAGCCCAGAACGAGGGCGAGGACGGTGGCCAGGAGCCCCGCCCGGAAGGAGAGCCAGAGCGCGTCGCGCACCTCCTCGTCGTTCCACGCCTCGTGGAACCACTTCGTCGTGAAGCCCGGGATCGGCCAGCTCTGGATGTTCGAGGAGTTGAACGCGTAGAGCGCCATGATCCCGATCGGGATCCAGAGGAAGAGGAAGAT
>DASSBV010000216.1:0-2236 GCA_035698545.1 Gaiella sp.
AAATGGACTTCAACAAGCTGACGATCAAGAGCGGAGAGGCGGTCGCTGCGGCGCAGGAGCTCGCGCGCCGCGCCGGCAACCCGGAGGTGACCCCTGACCATCTGGCGATCGCGCTCCTCGACCAGGAGCTGCCGCGTACGCTGGTCGAGCGCGCGGGGGCGAGCGCAGCGGCGCTGCGGGAGGAGGCAGAGCGTCGCCTGGCGGCGCAGCCGAGCGTGAGCGGCGGCGGTGCGCAGCCGCACGCGTCGGCCGCGTTCAGCCGGCTGCTGGACAAGGCGTTCGACGAGGCGACCGCGCTCTCCGACGAGTTCGTCTCGGTCGAGCACCTCCTGCTGGCGCTCGGGCTCGTCCCGCGCGATGCCCTCCTCGCTGCGCTCCAGCAGGTGCGTGGCGGCCAGCGGGTCACTTCGCAGGATCCCGAGGGCTCCTACCAGGCGCTCGAGAAGTACGGCCGCGACCTCACCGCGCTCGCCGAGCAGGGGAAGCTCGACCCGGTGATCGGGCGCGACGAGGAGATCCGCCGCACGATCCAGGTGCTCTCGCGCCGCACGAAGAACAACCCGGTGCTGATCGGCGAGCCCGGCGTGGGGAAGACCGCGATCGCGGAAGGCCTTGCGCAGCGGATCGTCGCCGGCGACGTCCCCTCGGGGCTCGAGGGGAAGCGAGTCTGGGCGCTCGACGTCGGAGCGCTGATCGCAGGCGCGAAATACCGCGGCGAGTTCGAGGAGCGGCTCAAGGCCGTCCTCCAGGAGATCACCGCGAGCGAGGGCCAGATCGTCCTCTTCATCGACGAGCTCCATACGATCGTCGGTGCGGGCGCGGCCGAGGGCGCCGTCTCGGCCGGGAACCTCCTCAAGCCGATGCTCGCGCGCGGCGAGCTGCGAGCGGTCGGCGCGACGACGCTCGACGAGTATCGCTCCCATATCGAGAAGGACCCTGCCCTGGAGCGGCGTTTCCAGCCGGTGTTCGTCGGCGAGCCGACGGTGGCCGACACGATCGCGATCCTGCGCGGGCTGAAGGAGCGCTACGAGGCGCACCACGGCGTCCGCATCCGGGACGCCGCGCTCGTCGCCGCTGCGGTGCTCTCCGACCGCTACATCTCCGACCGGTTCCTCCCCGACAAGGCGATCGACCTCGTCGACGAGTCGGCATCGCGGCTGCGGATGGAGATCGACTCGTCGCCGGTCGAGCTCGACGAGGCCGAGCGGCGCGTGACGCAGCTCGAGATCGAGCTCGCTGCGATGGCCAAGGAGTCGCCGGCGACGCGCGAGCCCGTCGAGAAGGAGCTCGCCGAAGCCAAGACCCGGCGCGACGAGCTGGGCGCCCGCTGGGCGGGCGAGAAGGACGTGCTCGTCCGCGTGAGCGAGCTCACGCGGGCTATCGACGAGCTTCGCACCGAGGCCGAGCGCGCCGAGCGTCAAGGTGATCTCGCTCGTGTCGCCGAGATCCGCTACGGCCTCATTCCTGAAGCAGAGAAGGAGCTTGCATCCAGAGCTGAGCCGCAGGCTCAGCCCATGGTGAAGGAGGAGGTCGACGAGGACGACATCGCCGCCGTCGTCGCGCAGTGGACCGGCATCCCGACCGACCGGCTCCTCGAGGGCGAGGTCGAGAAGCTCGTCCACATGGAGCAGCGCCTTCACGAGCGAGTCGTGGGCCAGGACGCGGCGATCGAGGCGGTCTCGAACGCGCTCCGTCGCGCGCGCTCAGGTCTCCAGGACCCGAACCGGCCGATCGGCTCCTTCGTCTTCCTCGGCCCGACCGGCGTCGGCAAGACCGAGCTCGCGCGAGCGCTGGCCGAGTTCATGTTCGACGACGACCGGGCGATGGTGCGGCTCGACATGTCCGAGTACCAGGAGAAGCACACGGTCTCCCGGCTGGTCGGCGCGCCGCCGGGCTACGTGGGCTACGAGGAAGGCGGCCAGCTGACGGAGGCCGTCCGGCGCCGCCCGTACTCCGTGATCCTGCTCGACGAGATCGAGAAGGCGCACGCCGAGGTCTTCGACGTGCTGCTCCAGCTGCTCGACGACGGGCGGCTGACCGACGGCCACGGCCGCACGGTCGACTTCCGCAACACCGTCGTGATCATGACCTCGAACATCCGCTCCGCCGACGACATGGCCGATCGCTTCCGGCCGGAGTTCCTCAACCGCATCGACGAGATCGTCGTGTTCGAGGCGCTGACGCGGGAGCAGCTGGGCGAGATCGTCACGATGCAGCTGACCCGGCTCAACGATCG
>DASSBV010000217.1:0-17754 GCA_035698545.1 Gaiella sp.
TCGAAGTGCTCGCGTACGAGGTCCTCGATGCGCTCGGGCGTCAGGCCCGGGGCCTCGGTGCCGAACGTCTCGACGTTCACGCTCATCGGATGCGCGACGCCAATCGCGTACGCCACCTGTAGCTGGCAACGGTCGGCGAGCCCCGCCGCGACGACGTTCTTCGCCGCGTATCGCGCCGCGTAGGCCGCGGAGCGGTCGACCTTCGTCGGGTCCTTACCCGAGAAGGCGCCGCCGCCGTGCGGTGCGGCGCCGCCGTAGGTGTCGACGATGATCTTGCGGCCGGTCAGGCCCGTGTCCCCCATCGGCCCACCGATCACGAACTTCCCGGTCGGGTTCACGTAGAAGAAGTCCGGCGCCTTGAGTCGGTCGGGGTCGAAGAGGTCGCGGTAATCCGCGTGGAGGATCGGCTCGACGACGTGTTCGAGCAGGTCGGGCTTGATCAGCGTCTCGGCGTCGAGGCCGTCGCGATGCTGCGTCGAGATCAGCACGCGCTCGATCTCCACCGGGCGCTGCCGGCCGTGCTCGTCGAGCTCGTAGCGAACCGTCACCTGCGACTTGCCGTCCGGCCGGAGGTACGGCAGGACGTCGGCCTTGCGGACGGCGGCGAGCCGCTTCGTGAGCTTGTGCGCGAGCATGATCGGGAGCGGCATCAGCTCCTCGGTCTCGCGGCTCGCGTAACCGAACATCATCCCCTGGTCGCCTGCGCCAATCCGGTCGATGGGGTCGGTCTCGCCGTGCTGGGCCTCGAACGAGGCGTCCACGCCCTGCGCGATGTCCGACGACTGTTCGTCGATCGCGACCATCACCCCGCAGGTCTCGGCGTCGAAGCCGTATTTCGCGCGCGTGTAGCCGATGTCGCGGATCGTGTCGCGCACGATCTCGCGGACGTCGACGTAGGTGTCGGTCGACATCTCGCCCGCGACGACCACGAGGCCCGTCGTGATCAGTGTCTCGCAGGCGACGCGTGCGTTGACATCGTCGGCGAGCACGGCGTCGAGCACCGCGTCCGAGATCTGGTCGGCGATCTTGTCCGGGTGCCCTTCGGTGACGGACTCGGACGTGAACTGGAACGAGCGGGCGCTCATCGTCGGTCGAACCCTAGCCGTGATCTCGGGACCGGCAAGGTGCTACTCGACGGTGGGCTCTCTCTCCATCAACTGGGTCACGAGATCCATCAGCGGCACGCCCGAGAGCACCGCGCACACGCCCTCGGTGATCGGCATCTCGACCTCGAGCCGGTGTGCGAGCTCGCGCAGGACAGGTGCCGTGGTCAGCCCTTCCACGACCATTCCGATCGTGCGTGCCGCCTCCTCGGGCGTCGCGCCCTGCGCGACCAGCTCGCCGCAGCGGCGATTCCGTCCCGAGCGCGCCCAGCACGTGACAACCAGGTCGCCGATGCCCGCGAGCCCGGTGAATGTCTCCGGTCGCGCGCCGGAAACCTCGGCCAGGCGCCGCATCTCCGCGAGCCCGCGCGCCACGAGCGCGGCCTTCGCGTTGTCGCCGAGCCCCAGCCCGTCGGCCCCGCCTGCGGCCAGCGCGATCACGTTCTTGGCCGCGGCGCACAGCTCGACGCCCAGCACGTCGTCGTTCACGTAGACCCGGAACGCGGACGAGGTGATCGCGAGCTGGAGCTGGACGGCGAGCGGCAGGCTCTCGCACGCGATCACCGCCGCGGCCGGGAGCCCGCGCGCGATCTCCCCTGCGACATTCGGGCCGGACAGCACCGCGACCGGCCGGTCGCGGACGAGCGTGGAGAGCCGGTCGCCGGAGGCCGGGTCGAGCCCTTTGGTCAGGCTGAGGATCGGCGCGCTGCCGGGCAGGATTGCGACGACGTCCCCGAATGCGGCGCTCGGCACGGCCACGACCACGAGGTTCGCCCCCTCGACATCCGCTTCGGCGATCGTCGTCGCGACGATTCCGGTGAGGTCGACCTCGGGAAGGTACCGAGGGTTGTGTCGCGACTCGCCGATCTCCGCCGCCTGCGCGTCGTCGCGGCAGGCGAGAGTCACGGCATGGCCGTGGTCGAGCAACAGTCGCGAGAACGCCGTGCCCCACGACCCTCCGCCGACGACCACGACGTCCACGGAGCGACCCTACGTCCTCGCAGCAAGGAGGGAGTCCGGCGTGGCGCTATTCGGATCGCTGGAAGTCGATCGAGACGGGGACGCCCTGCAGGTCGAAGCGCGCGCGGAGCTCGTTCTCGACCCAGTAGCCGTAGTCGCGGGTCACGAGCCTCGGGTCGTTGACGAAGATCCGCAGTCGTGGCGGGCGCGTCGCGGTCTGCGTGGCGTAGAGGAGCTTCAGCCTGCGCCCACGCTCCCCGGACGGGCCGGGCCTCGCCTCCTTGAGCTCGGTGAGCGCGCGGTTGAGCGCCGGGGTCGGGATCCGGTTCACGTGCTTGGAGAACAGCGACTCGACGTGGTCGAGGAGACGCCGGAGCCCGCGTCCTGTCTGCGACGAGACCGCGACGACAGGCGGGCGCTGGCGCAGGCGCCGGTTCAGCAACCCGCGGGTCTCCTGGAGCTCGAGGACCCCGATGTCCCACTTCGACAGCACGACGAGCGTCGAGCATCCAGCCTTGCGGGCGACGTCGGCGACGGCAAGATCCTGTTCGACGACCCCTTCGGAGGCGTCGACGAGGACGAGCGCCACGTCGGCGCGCTCGGCAGCCTCGAGCGCCCGTAGCTCGGAGTAGTACTCGATCCCTTGCCGCTGCCGGCGCTTGCGCCGCAGGCCGGCCGTGTCGACGAGCACGAAGGTCGTGTCGCCGCGCGTGAGGACGGTGTCGATCGTGTCGCGCGTCGTGCCGGGAACCTCCGACACGATCACGCGCTCCTCGCCGAGGAGGGCGTTGAGGAGCGACGACTTGCCGACGTTCGGGCGGCCGAGGATCGCGACCCGGATCGCCGACTCGTCGACGACCGGCTCGTCCCGGCCGGGCAGCCGCGAGACGATCTCGTCGAGGAGATCGCCCGTCCCGTGCCCGTGGAGCGCGGAGAGAGGTACCGGGTCGCCGAGCCCCAGGCGATGGAACTCGACGGCCTCGAGGTCGCGTCGCGGGTCGTCGATCTTGTTCGCCAGCACGATCACGGGCTTCCCCGAGGCCCGGAGGATCGCAGCGAGGTCCTCGTCGCCGGGCGTGATCCCGGTCTTCACGTCGACGACGAACAGCACGAGGTCGGCCTCCCCGAGCGCGGTGCGCGCCTGGTCGGCGATGTGCCGGCCGAAGGGGCCTGGATCCTCTTCGTCGACGCCGCCCGTGTCCACGAGCCGGAACGTGACGCCGTTCCAGTCGCAGAGGAGCTCCTTGCGGTCTCGGGTGACGCCGGCCGTCTCGTGGACGACGGCAGCCCGGCTCTGCGTCAGCCGGTTGACGAGCGTCGACTTGCCGACGTTCGGGAAGCCGACGATCGCCACCGTGCCGGCGCTTCTGACTCTCTCGGCCGCCGGGACGTCGGGATCCGGCCCCGCCATCGTCAGGAGCGGTCCGCCGCTGGTGGAACGCCGCCCGGCCTGCCCGCGTCGTGCTCCTCCACGAGCCAGTCCCAGAGGCGCCGGATCTCGTGCTGGATCTGCGTGGAGGCGAGCTTATAGCCCTTCCCGCCCTTCGGCAGCCCCTCGAACAGGAGTGGCTCGCCCCAGGCGACCGAGACGCGCTCGGGCCGCTTGAGCGACCACGACTCGGTGCCGTGGATCGCGACGGGCACGACCGGCACGTGCTCCTGGATCGCGACCATCGCGGCACCCGGCTGCACCTCGCCCGGGATGCCCGTCCGCTGGCGCGTCCCCTCGACAAAGAGGCCGAGAGCCTTGCCGTCCGCGACGATCTTCCGCATCGTCCGCACGGCCTCGCGGTCGGACTCGCCCCGGCGGACGGGGAAGCAGCCGAATGCCCGGATCAGCGTGCCGAGCCCCGGTGCGCGGTGCGCCTCGATCTTCGCCATGTAGTAGAGGATGCGGGGGCAGGCTGCGCCGAGCACGGGCGGGTCGATCCAGCTGAAGTGGTTCGAGGCGACCACGCAGCCGCCGTCCTGCGGGACGCGCTCTCGTCCGTAGACGTGGAGCCGCGACGCGAGCTTGGTCGCGCCGCCGATCGTCGGCCGGCCGATCGCCCACGCGATGGGCACGACGTTCATCGCGCGCCCGAGACGAGCGCCGCGACCCGGTCGACGACCTCGTCGAGCGTGAGCTCGGTCGTGTCCACCTCGACGGCGTCCGGGGCCTGGTGCGTGTTCGCCGCGTCGCGCTCGTCGCGTCGGCGGAGCTCTTCGGCGAGCTCCTCGACGCCGAGCCCCTCGCGCTCGGCGTGGCGGCGAGTGACTCGTACGGCGGGGTCTGCGACGAGCCACACCTTCACCTCGGCCTCCGGCACGACGATCACGCCGATGTCGCGACCCTCGATCACGGAGTCGCCGGAATGACCCAGCTCCCGCTGCCTACCGCGCATCACCGCGCGCACCTCGGCGTGCCGCGCGACGACGGGCACTGCGGCGTCGATCTCGGGCTCGCGGATCCGGCGTGTCACGTCCTCCCCGCCAATCGCAACCGACCCGCTCTCGCCGAACTCGACGGGGTTCGCCGTCGCGAGCGTGGAGAGCCCCGGCCCGTCGTCGAGCGGCACTCCCTCGTGCAGCGCGAGCCACGTGAGCGCGCGATACATCGCGCCGGTGTCGAGGTACTTGAAGCCGAGCCGAGCCGCGAGCGCCCTCGCGACCGAGCTCTTCCCCGCGCCCGCGGGCCCGTCGATCGCCACGATCACGGGCCGGAGGTTATCGGCGGTCGTCCTCGACGACCGCCGACGTGCGGCGCAACTCCTCGAGCATGTCGAAGAAGCCGGGAAAGCTCACCGCGACCGAGTCAGCGCCTTCGACGCGAACGCCCTCGCGCGAGGCGAGCCCCGCGACGGCGCCGAGCATGGCGAGGCGGTGGTCGCCTTGGCTCGAAATGCGGCCTCCCCGCGGCCGGGCCGGCACGCCTGTGACGCGGAGCCCGTCGCCGGTTGCGCGTGCGCGCGTCCCCACGTTGCGCAGCGCGTCGACGGTGGCCTCGATCCGGTCCGTCTCCTTCGCGCGGAGCTCCTCTGCCCCGCGGAGCACGCTCTCCCCGCGTGCGTGCGCGGCCGCCAGCGCGAACAACGGCAGCTCGTCGATCGCGATCGGCACCTCGCCGGCAGCGACCGTCGTTCCAACCAGCGGGGCCGCGTGTACCTCGAGGTCGCCGCCCGGCTCCCCGCCGATCTCTCGGCGGTTGTAAACCGTGATCCGGGCGCCCATTCGCTCGAGGATGCCGAGCAGGCCCGTCCGTCGAGGGTTGAGGTTCACGCCGTGGACGTGGAGCTCGGAGCCGGAAACGAGCGTCGCCGCGACGAGGAATGGCGCCGCGGAGGAGAAATCCCCCGGCACCTCTAGCTGGCCGAGCGAAAGGCGATGGGGGCGCCGCACCGTGACGCTCGTCGGCCGGACGCTGACGTGCGCGCCCGCTGCGGCGAGCATCCGCTCGGTGTGGTCCCTCGTCGGGGCCGGCTCGACGACGGTCGTCTCGCCATGGGCGTAGAGGCCGGCGAGGAGCACCGCCGACTTCACCTGGGCGCTTGCGACCGGGAGCGCGTAGTCGATCCCGCCGAGGGGAGCACCGTCGATCGTCAGGGGAAGGTGGCCGTCGACCGTCTCGACCTTCGCCCCCATGCGCCGCAGCGGCTCGGCGATCCGTTCCATCGGCCGCCGCGAGAGCGAGGCGTCGCCCATGAGCGTGAACGCCCGGCCGTGCTGCCCGGCGAGGATGCCGCTGACGAGCCGGACGAGCGTGCCGGCGTTCGCGCAGTCGATCGGCTCGTCCGGGGCCGAAAGGCCGGTCAGCCCTTTTCCGCGGATGCGAAGCACGCCGACGCCGTCCTCCTCGACCTCCGCTCCGAGCGCGCGAACGGCGGCGATCGTCGCCTCCGTGTCGGCCGACCGGCCGAAGCCGGTGATCCGGGTCTCGTCGTCGCAGATGGCGCCGATCAGCACGGCGCGGTGCGAGATGGACTTGTCGCCGGGCACCGCGACGTGCCCCACCAGCCGCGCAACGGGCTCGACGAAGAGGGTCTGCGAGCTCACGTCCCTGCCTTGTTCGGACATGCCCCCTGCGGCCGTCTTGACAGAAAACGGTGTCTGACACCGTTTTCTGTCAAGAGCCGCCTCCCGTAGGAGAACGTCCTGCAGGCAAGGGATTCCTCGTGCCCTCGACGGCTCATGAGGGCGCTGACAGGAGTCACGCGTCGATCACCGGCGCCGCGACGACGCCGTAGCCCTGGCCCTCGAGGAGCCGGACTGCGCGCTCGGCCTCGCCCTCCCCGGAGACGAGCACGGTGAGGGAGCCGCCGCGTTCGCTCGACACGTGGTCCATCTCGAAGTCCTCGATGTTGATCCGCTCGGCCCCGAGCGCCTGGAAGATCCCCGCGAGCACGCCGGGCCGGTCCGGGATGTGGATGCGGAGCCGCTGAAGGGCGCCCGGGTCGGCGAAGGCGGTCTCGAGAAGCCTCCGCCGGTGCGCGCTCGCCTCGCCGATCCAGCGCGCGAGATAGCCCGCGTCCTCCTCTGCGAGCGCACGCTCGACCCGCTCGAGCGCGCGACGCTGCTCCGCGAGGGCAAGGGACAGCGCCTCCCTGTTGTCGAGGAAGATGTCGACCCAGATCCGCGGGTTCGCGCCCGCAATCCGCGTCATGTCCCGCAGCGAGCCGCCGGCCGCCTGGAGCGGGTCGTGGCCCTCGATCCGCGTCGAGCCGGCGTGGTTCAAGAGCACGTTCGCGAGGACGTGCGGAAGGTGGCTCGTCAGCCCGACGAGCCGGTCGTGGGCGTCAGGCCCGATCGCCACGGGCCTTGCGCCGAGCGTGGAGACGAACCCGTGGACGAGGCGCAGCCTCTCGGGCGCCGTCGCCGCCGTCGGGGTGAGGAACCACGTCGCATCGTCGAACAGCTCCGCCGCCGCGCGACCCGGGCCACGCGTCTCCGCGCCGCAGATGGGGTGGCCACCGATGAACCGCACGTCCGACGCGGCTGCCGCGCACACCGGCCCCTTCGTCGAGCCCACGTCCGTGACGGTGCTTGCTTCGCCTGCGCGGTCGAGGACTTCTCGGACGGTGTGCGGAAGATCGCCGACGGGCGCGGCAACCAGGACCAGTTGCGCCCCCTCGACTGCGTCGGCCAGAGATGACGCCGGCGATACCGCGCCGCGCTCGGCCGCCACGCGGAGCGCGTCACCGTCCGGATCCCACCCTGTGACGGCCGCGCACCCCGCCCGCCGCGCGGCCAGCCCGGCGGATGCGCCGATCAACCCGGTGCCGACAATCGCCAGCCGCCCGACCTGAGTGACGTTCACGATGGAGACCTAGGCTGCACGCGCGCCGGAGGCGATCATGCAGCCCGCATCAGCTCCGCGACCCGGAAGGCCAGGTCGAGCGATTGCCGCGCATTGAGCCGTGGATCGCAGAGCGTCTCGTACCGGGTGTCGAGCTGATCCTCGCGCACCTCCTCTGATCCTCCCAGGCACTCGGTCACATCCTCGCCGGTCACCTCCAGATGCACGCCGCCCGGCCACGATCCGGTCTCGCGATGCGCCGCGAAGAAGCCCTCGATCTCGCCGAGCACGTCGTCGAACCGGCGGGTCTTGCGTCCGGAGGGTGTGACGAACGTGTTCGCGTGCATGGGGTCGCAGACCCAGAGCACCGGGACGCCGCTCTCGCGCACGGCCCGGATCAGCGGCGGCAGCACGTCGGGCACGCGCCCGGCCCCGAGGCGCGTGAGAAGCGTGAGCCGGCCCGGGACGCGCCTGGGGTTGAGCCGCTCGCAGAGCGCCACGAGCTCGTCCGGCGTCGTAGCAGGCCCGATCTTCGCGCCGACGGGGTTCTCGACCCCCGTGAGGAACTCGACGTGGGCCCCTTCGGGCTGGCGCGTCCGCTCGCCGACCCAGAGGAAGTGGCCGGAGCATGCGTACCAGTCGCCCGTCGTGGAGTCCCGCCGGACGAGCGGCTCCTCGTAGTCGAGAAGCAGCGCCTCGTGGCTCGTCCAGATGTCGACCTCGTGGATCGAGTGCTCGTCGCCGAGGTCGATCCCGATCGCCTGCATGAACCGCAGCGCGCGGCCGATCTCGTTCGCGATCACCTCGTAGCGGCGTCCCTCGAGCGAGCTCGTGACGAACTCCTGGTTCCACGTGTGTACTTGCGTGAGGTCGGCGAACCCGCCCTTCGTGAACGCGCGGAGGAGGTTGAGCGTCGAGACGGCCTGGTAGTACGCCTGCACCATCCGCTCCGGATCGGGCACGCGCGCCTCGGGCGTTGGCTCGTCGGAGTGGATCGCGTGCCCGCGAAACGTCGGCAGCTCCACCCCGCCGACCACCTCGGTCGACGCCGTGCGCGGCTTCGTGAACTGCCCTGCGATCCGGCCGACCTTCACCACGGGCAGCGTCGCGCCATAGGTGAGCACCGCCGACATCTGGAGGATCACCTTCAGACGCTCCCGGATCGCAACCGCGGAGACCTGCCGGAACGACTCGGCGCAGTCACCTGCCTGGAGGAGGAAGGCGCGACCTTCGACCGCCTCGCCGAGCGCGCGCTGGAGAGCGCGCGCCTCGCCCGCGAACACGAGCGGCGGAAGTTGCCCGAGACGCTCGCGGACGTCCTCGACGGCGGCCGGGTCGGGCCAGTCGGGCTGCTGGAGCGCGGGAAGCGAACGCCACGACGACGGCGTCCAGGGCTCGATCACTGCCATGCGGCGAGTGTATCCGGGCCGTTTTGACGCTTCGCGCCAAAACGGCTAGAACAGAGGCATGGCCGGCCTGGACCGCCACTTCGTCTTCTGGCGCGCATAGCTCCCCATGGACGACGCTGGCCGAAGGACCTAGGTTCGTTCGGCCGCGAAAGCGGACGAAAGGAACCCCATGAAGGTCTTCTCGGGCATCCAGCCCACCGGCGACAAGCACCTCGGCAACTACATCGGCGGCTTCCGGCAGTACGCGCGCACCCAGGAGCTCGGCGAGGCGTTCTTCTGCATCGTCGATCTCCACTCGATCACGGTCGAGTACGACCCGCACGACCTGCACGACCGGTCGCTCGACCTGTTCGCGATGCTGCTCGCGACCGGCCTCGACCCCGACCGCTCCACGGTGTTCGCGCAGAGCCACGTCACGGCGCACGCCGAGGCGAGTTGGCTGCTTTCGGCGGTCACCAGCTACGGGCAGCTCGGGCGGATGACGCAGTTCAAGGACAAGGCCGACCAGCGCGAGTTCGTCTCGGCGGGGCTCTTCACGTACCCCGTGCTGATGGCGGGAGACATCCTCCTCTACCAGACCGACCGGGTGCCGATCGGCGACGACCAGCGCCAGCACCTCGAGCTCGCCCGCGACGTCGCACAGCGGTTCAACACGCGGTTCGGCGAGACGTTCGTGGTGCCGGAGGGGATCTACCCGGAGGTCGGCGCGCGGATCATGGATCTCCAGGAGCCGACGAAGAAGATGTCGACCACGGGCGGCACCGAGCAGGGCACGGTCAAGGTCCTCGACGACCCCGACGTGATCCGCAAGAAGTTCCGCTCGGCGGTCACCGACTCGGGGCGCGAGATCCAGCGGGCGGACGACAAGCCGGGGGTGACGAACCTCGTCGACATCCTCTCCGTCGCGACCGAGCGGTCACCGGAGGACGTGGAGCGCGCGTACGACGGAGCCGGGTACGGCGACCTCAAGCGGGACGTCGGCGATGCCGTCGCAGAGCTCCTCGCGCCCGTGCGGGAGCGGTATCTCGAGCTGCGCAGCGACGAGCCGGAGCTCCTGCGCCTGCTCGCGGTGGGTGCCGAGAAGGCCCGGGCAGCGGCCGCCCCGACGCTCGCCGCCATGTACGAGCGAATGGGCTTCGTGAGGCTCTAGTCGTGACCGCCCGCAGGTACGCGGCGGCGGCGCTCGTGCTCGCCGTCGCGGTGGCCGGTGGAATCCTGCATTTCACCGACGCCGAGCCCGTCGTGACGTTCATCGTCAACGGGGCAGCGCTCGGCGGCGTCGCGTGGCTGATCGGGATCGCGACGGAATCGGTCGGCGCACGATTCGGCCCGGCCGTGACAGGCGCTTTGCAGTCGACGCTCGGGAACCTGCCGGAGCTCTTCATCGTGTTGTTCGCGCTGTCGGCGGGCGAGGTCGTGGTCGCGCAGTTCTCGATCCTCGGCTCGCTCTTCGCGAACGCGCTCCTCGTCCTGGGGCTCACGATCGCCGCCGGATCGCTTCGCCAACCCAATGGGACGATGACGTTCGGCGCCCGCCTGCCGAACGACACCGCCACCCTGCTGCTGCTGGCCGTGTTCCTCATCTCGATCCTGGGGCTGTCCGACCAGGTCGGCGACCGCGCGAGCGAGCACCAGGTTGCGATCTCGGCCGTCGGGGCCGTCTGTCTGCTGCTCGTCTACGCCGCCTGGCTGTTCTCCTACCTCCGCTCCGACCGCGCCTCGGAGCGGTCGCTCACGGAGCCGTCCCACACCGTCATGTCCTTTCCCGTCGCGGTCACGGTGCTCGCGGTCTCGGGAGTTCTCGCTGCCCTCCTGTCGGACTGGTTCGTCGACGCCCTCGACCCCGCTGTCGAGGCGCTCGGCATCTCGAAGGCCTTCACCGGGCTCGTGATCGTCGCGATCGCGGGGAACGCGGTCGAGAACGTCGTCGCGGTCTCGCTCGCCTGGAAGGGACAGAACGACCTCGCGATCTCGGTCGTCAAGAACTCCGTCTCTCAGATCGCGTGCTTCCTCTTCCCCGTGCTCGTACTCGCGTCGCTCGCGTTCACGCACCACCTGACGTTCGTGATCGACCCGGTCTACCTCGGGGCGCTCGCGCTCACCGCGATCGCGCTGTGGCAGATCACGGGCGACGGCGAGGCCGTTCTCTTCGAGGGGCTTGCCCTTGTCAGCCTGTACCTGGTGCTCGCCACGCTGGTCTGGTTCGAGTAGGCGCCGCTAGAGACCGACGAGGCGACGGAGGCGCGTGATCTCCGCCGATGTCAGGTCGCGCCATTCGCCGGCTCGCAGCCGGCCGGGGCCTAGCCCCGCATACCGTGCACGACGCAGCTTCACGACCGGATGACCGACCGCCTCCAGCATCCTTCGCACCTGGCGATTGCGCCCTTCGTGGAGGACGAGCTCCAGACGCGAAGGCCCCAGCGGGCGCACACGGGCGGGCGCCGTGGGCCCGTCCTCGAGCTCGACGCCTTCCGCCAGCTGTCGAACGACACCCTCCCCAGGCTCGCCCTCGACCTCCGCGACGTACGTCTTCTCGACGCGGTAGCGCGGATGGGCGAGCCGGTGGGCCAGCGGGCCGTCGTTCGTGAGGAGGAGCACGCCGGTCGTGTCACGGTCGAGCCGTCCGACCGGGACGATGCGAACGTCGCCGCCGACGAGCTCGACCACCGTCGGCCGGCCTTCGGGGTCGCGCGCGGTCGTGATCGTGCCGCGCGGCTTGTTCAGAAGCACGTGACGGAGACGCTGCGCGCCGACCGGCCTGCCGTCGAGACGGACGTCGTCGGCAGCGCCCACGAAGGTGTTGAGCTCGCCCGGCCCGCCGTTCACGCTCACACGGCCCGCCTTGATCAGCTCGTCCGCGCCCCGCCGCGACGCGACGCCCGCACGGGCGAGGTAGGCGTTCAGTCGCATCCGAGCCATTCTCGCGGGTACCCTCCTGCGCGTGACCGACCACGCCGACCTCACGCGCCGGCTCGCCGACCTCGTCGTCGGCTACGGCGCGAACGTCCAGCCCGGTCAGATCGTCGGGATCACGACCTACACGGGCAAGGAGGCGTTGACGCGCGAGGTTGCGCGCGCCGCCTACGAGCGCGGCGCCCGCTGGGTCGACGTCGTCACCTTCGATCCGTGGGTCAAGCGGCAGCGGCTCGCCCATGCCGACGAGTCGACGCTCGAGTACATCCCGCCCTGGCTCGAGGAACGTCTCGAGTGGCTCTCGGCCGAGCACGCCGCACGGGTGACGCTCAACGGCCCCGCCGCGCCCGATTCCCTCGACGGGATCGACCCGGCGCGCGCCGGGAAGGACGTCCTGCCCTACCTTCCGAAGACGGGCGACGTCGTGAACGCGGGCACGACGAACTGGTGCGTCGCGCCGGCGCCGACGCTCGGCTGGGCGAAGCTCGTCTATCCGGACCTCCCCGAGGAGGACGCCTACGACCGGCTGTGGGAGGAGGTCGCGCACATCTGCCGGCTGGACACCGCGGACCCCGAGGCGGCCTGGCGCGAGCGCGCCCGAACGCTCGAAGGCGTCGCTGGTCGCCTGACCGAACGTCGCTTCGACGCGATTCGCCTGCACGGGCCGGGTACCGACCTCACCGTCGGGCTCTTCCCCACCTCGTTATGGCACGCTGCCGACTTCGAGACGGTGGACGGGCTGCGTCACTTCCCGAACATCCCGAGCGAGGAGATCTTCACGACGCCCGATCCCGCCCGGGTCGACGGGCACGTGACCGCGACCCGGCCGCTCGAGCAGTACGGCGCACTGATCGACGGGATCCGCGTCGAGTTCGAGGGCGGGCGCGCCGTGCGGATCGACGCAGACCGGGGTGTGGAGACCATGCGTGCGATCGCGGCGAAGGACGACGGCGCCTCGCTCCTCGGCGAGCTCGCTCTGGTCGACGGCGAAGGACGCATCGGGCCGCTCGGCACCGTCTTCTACGAGACGCTGATCGACGAGAACGCCGCGAGCCACATCGCACTGGGCCATGGCTACTCGCTCGGCGTCGAGGCCCCCGAGGATCTTGCCCGCGTGAACGACTCGGTCGTCCACGTCGACTTCATGATCGGCTCGCCGGAGCTGGACGTCGACGGGATCACGCGCGACGGCGACGTCGTCCCGTTGCTGCGGTCCGGCGCCTGGCAGATCTGACAGGGCGCTACGTACCGGCGGATCCGGCGACGCGCACGGCGTCCAGACGCTCTGCGATCGCGCCGCGCGCGCGGTCGAGCGGCTCCTTCGAGCCCGAGGCGACGAACTGCCCATTGCCGAGCAGCGCGTAGGCGTTGAGCTGGAAGGCGAGCTGAGCCGGTCCGACATCGGGGTCGACCAGGCCCTCCGCCTGCGCATCTCGCACCGCTTCCTCGAGCGCGTCCGTCCAGTCCGCGGCGACCCCGAGCACGAGGTCGCGGACGGGCCCCGAGCGGGTATCGAGCTCGGCCACCGCCGACGCGAAGAAGCAGCCTCCCGGGAACACGCCCACCTCCACATAACCGAGGAAGCGCTCGAGCAGCGTCTGGAGCCGCTCCAGCCCATTTGGCGCGGCCGCGGCGGGTTCGAAGACGTCCTCGGTGAAGATCGCAGTCGCGCGCTCGACCGTGGCGAGCTGGAGCTCCTCCTTCGAGCCGAAGTGAGCGAAGAGCCCGCTCTTGCTCATCCCGACCCGGTCGGCGAGGCGCGCGAGCGAGAGCCCTTCGATCCCTTCGACCGTGGCGAGCCGCGCTGCCTCGTCCAGGATCGCCTGCCGTGTGCGAATGCCGTCGCTACGCGGCGTCCGCGTCCTCGGAGCCGTCCGTTCGTGTGCCATGCTTGACAAGTTAGCACGACCGGTCGTATAGTGTCGCGAGAATTAGGACGAACGGTCGTGCTACTTCAGGAGGAACATGTTTCTGCTCGTACGGAATCCCGCTTCGCGCCCACGCGTCAGACAGGGGGTTCGGGGTCGTACTGGATGTAGCGGCGTACCTCGCGGGCGCGCTCCACCGAGTGCAGGCGGACGACGAGGTGGAGAGCCATGTCGATTCCCGCGGAGACGCCCGCCGCGGTGATGATGTCGCCGCTGTCGACGAACCGGTCGTCCGGCCGCACCTCGACCGTGGGCTCGAGCTCGGCCAGGCGGTCGAGCCTGCCCCACCACGTCGTCGCCGGCCGATCGCGCAGGAGGCCTGCCGCCGCCAGCGCGAGCGCGCCCGTGCAGACGCTCGTCACGAGCGTCCCGCGGCCCACGTCCGCGCGCAGGCGCTCGAGGAACGCCTCGTCTCGGAGCTTCGCGTTGATGCCGTAGCCGCCAGGGACGATGAGCACGTCCGCAGCGGGAGCCGTGTCCCAGGCGTGATCCGGCGCGACCTTGAGACCTTTCGCGCAAAGCACGAGGTCGGTCGAGTCGGCGACCGTGAAGACCGAGACGCCGTCGTCCGGGTGCTGCGTCGCCCAGGCCGCGAGCACCTCCCACGGCCCCGCGAAGTCCAGCTCCTCGACGCCCTCGAAGAGGACGATCTCGATCTGCGTCATCCCGCGATGCTAGTGACCGGCGGTCGCCCCGGCCTACGAGGCGCGCGCGCCGGCGACCTCGAGCAGCCGCTCGCGCAGCTCCTCGGCGTCGGCGCCGAGCTCGTCGAGCCGCGGCAGCTCGGCAAGGCTGTCGAGCCCGAAGACGCGCTGGAAGAGCGGCGTCGCGCGATAGCGCACGGCGCCGCCGGGCCCCGCCTCGCGCCCTGCTTCGGCGATCAGCCCACGCTCGACGAGTGAGGCGACCGTCGAGTCGGCGGCGACGCCGCGGATGCGGGCGATCTCGGGCCGCGACACCGGCCCGGTGTAGGCGACGATCGCGAGCGTCTCGAGTGCTGCCTGGGAGAGCCCGCGTTCCACCGGGCGCTCGTACAGGCGGCCGCAGGCGTCGGCCGCCTCGCGGGCCGCGCGGAACGCATAGCCCCCTGCCGCCCGCTCGAGGACGATCCCGCTCCGTCCCTCGCGGTAGCGCTCGGAGAGGAGCCCGAGGGCGGTCTCGACCCGCTCTGCCTCGTCCTCCGTCACGTCGGCCAGCTGTTCGATCGTCAGCGGTTGCGACGCGACGACGAGGAGCGCCTCGACCGTCCGCGCGAGCGAATCGATCGGGCTTTCGACGATGCTGTCTCGGGAGATCAGGCGGAGCGGACGGTCCACTGCGGGATCCTTTCGTTCTCGGGACGGGTGACGCGGATCGGAGCGAAGGGCGCCGCCTGGGCGAGCGCGACCTCCCCGCTCTTCCGCAGCTCGAGGAGCGCGAGAAACGCGACGGCCTGCTCGACCCGCGAGAGCCCTGCGACCTCCCCGTCGAAGTCGAACACCCTCCGGCGCCGGAGGACGGCGCGGAAGCGCTCGAGGAACTGCGCGACGGGCGGGAAGCGGAGAGCCATGTGCGAGAGGGACACCTTCGGCGGCGGCTCGGCCAACCCTGCGAGCGCGGCCGCGAGCGCGGCGGGATCCTGCGGCGCGAGCCGCCGCTCCGCGCGAGGGGCGAGCGGCGCGGGGCCCAGCCGGAAGTAGCGGTCGCGCTCCTCGGCGAGCCGCTCGCGCAGCCACCCCGCCGCCTCCTTCATCCGCCGGTACTCGGCGAGCCGCCGCGCAAGCTCTGCCGCCGCCTCTTCGGGCTCGAGCTCGGAGAGCTCCGCGCTCTCGTCCGGGAAGAGCTGGCGGGCCTTGATCTCCAGCAGTGCGGCGACGAGTACGAGGAACTCGCCGCAGGCGTCGAGATCGATCCGGTCCGTCGCCGTCAGGTGCTCGACGAAGGCGACGACGATCGCGGCGACGTCGATCTCCGCAGGCTCCAGCTGCTCCTTGAGGACGAGCGTGAGGAGGAGGTCGAACGGGCCCTCGAACGCGTCGAGGTCCAGCTCGAGGTCGCGAACCGCCGACGCCACCGGGCGAATCTAGCCGGGCGGTCGGACGCGCTTCTCCCCAGGGACGGCCATCCGCCGCTGCGGTTTCACCGGGCGTGTGCGACCCGGACGGCGCGGAGAGGACGTCCGGTCGCGCTGCGACAGCACGTACCACGTCACGCCGACGACGATGCCGATCAGCGAGACCCATGCATTGAGCCGGAGGCCGGCAATGTGATGCGCCGGATCGATCCGCAGGAGCTCCTCGCCGAAGCGGCCGAGGCAGTAGAGCGCGATGTAGGCGGCGAACACGCCGGGCGGGCGCGGGCGCAGCCGGCGCTCGATCAGGTAGACGAGCACCGCCGCCATCGCGAAGTCCCAGATCAGCTCGTAGAGGAACGTCGGGTGGAACGTCGTCGCGTCGAGATGCTCGACGGGACGGTGCACCGGGTCGATCTCGAGCCCCCACGGCAGATCGGTCGGCCGGCCGAAGAGCTCCTGGTTCCAGTAGTTGCCGAGCCGCCCGATCCCCTGCGCGAGGAGGAGGCCCGGCGCGAGGCAGTCGGCGAGCAGCCACACGTCGACGCCCGAGCGCTTCGCGACGATCCCGCCGACGAGGCAGCCGAGCGCGATCCCTCCCCAGACCCCGAGCCCGCCGCGCCAGATCGCGAAGGGGCCCCACCAGGCGTCCGGGACCTCCTCCCAGCTCGTGATCACGTGGTACAGGCGCGCGCCCACGATCCCGGCCGCGACCCCCCACACAGCACAGCGGAAGATCAGGTCCCAGTCGCCTCCGCGGTTCACCCACCGCTTCCCGGTGACCCAGGTACAGACCGCGATCGCGGCGAGCAGCGTCAGCCCGTACATGTGGATCGTGAGCGGCCCGAGCTCGATCGTGCCGGAGCTCGGCGAAGGGATCGACGCGAGGAGGCTCACCGCCGACGCATTCTGCCTACGGTCGCGGCCGAGCGATCCGCTCAGCTAGCTCGCCAGGCAGGAATCCGCTCGCGCGGATTCCTGCGGCTTGATCTCCCGCCTGCGGCGGGAGCACACCCCTGCAGGCGCCCGCTGTCGCGGTCGCAGCTGCCTGTTTCCATGTCGTGCCGCGTTGCTCGAGCCCTCGACCGTTACAACGCGTCTGCGTGGAGGCGCTCGCCGAGGCTCTGCATCACCTTGAGGGAGATGGAGGGCACCTGCTCGAGCAGCCGGCTGAACGCCCGGTCGGTGACGACGAGCAGCCTGACCGGCGACGTGGCGGTCACGGTCGCCGTCCGAGGGCGGTCGACGACGAGCGCGATCTCGCCGATGAAGTCGCCCGCGCCGAGCTCGCGAATCGTCTCTCCGCCGCGTGTGACCGCGACCGTGCCGTCGGCGACGACGATGAACTCGCGGCCGCGCTCGCCCTCGCGGATCAGCGTCGCGCCCTCGGCGAGGTCGAGCTCGTCTGCGAGCTGCGCGACCTGCTGGAGCTCCGCCTTCGAGCAGCCGGCGAACAGTGGGACGTTCCGCAAGAGGTCGATCTTCGCGTCCTTGTGGAGCACCGCACGATCCTACGAGTGTGGGCGCCGCCACTGCAAGTCGGCGCCACACGGAGTCGCACGAGGTTTACAGCATGTTCACCGGGTGAATGCATTTTCCAGAGGTTCGCCGGGTAGAAGTCCAGAACCGATCTCGCGATCGGGCCGAATACCGGGCAGAGCACCGTCGTTGGGAGAGGTAGAGGCACATGACAACGGCACACATCACAGAGCTGGACTGGGAAGTCGACCGGGTGGAGCAGTGGCGCCTCGCGTCGCTGGAGCGCGCCGGGTACGACCTCGAGTCCGCCGCCGTGCTCGCCGCGTCGCACGAGGTCGACCTCCATCGCGCGATGACCCTCCTCGAGCAGGGGTGCTCGGTGGACCTGGCGCTCAGAATCCTCCTGTAACGCGTACTCGCCCTCTTGGCAACGAGGCAGTCGCGGCGGCGAAGCCGACGCCTTCAGGGATGTGCCCCGCCCGCAGGGCGGGGATCAAGCCGCAGGAATCCGCTCCTGCGGATTCCTGCCTGGCGAGCAAGCTTCAAACGAGGCAGTCGCGGCGGCGAAGCCGACGCCTTCAGGGATGTGCCCCGCCCGCAGGGCGGGGCTCAAGCCGCAGGAATCCGCTCCTGCGGATTC
>DASSBV010000218.1:0-3482 GCA_035698545.1 Gaiella sp.
ATCGACGTCCTCGAGCGGCCACTCGACCGCCTCCACGAGCCGCTGCCGATGCTCGGCGCCGAGGCGCTCGCCGTGACCGGCGCACGCTTCGTCGGCGGAGCAGGGATCACCGAGCTCGCGGTGGAGGACGAGCTGGTTGCAGTCTGTTACGAGGGCGGTTCGCTCGCGGCGGACGTGGTGGTGGCGGCCACCGGAGGACGGCCGTTCGCGCCGCCGGGTCTCGACCTGGAAGTCGCCGAGCTGCCGCTCACCGTCGACTCGGACCTCCGCGTGCCGGGCTTCGAGCGCGTCCACGCAGTCGGCGACCTGATCCTCGCGCCGCACGCGCGCTTCGGCCCTATCAGGTTTCCGCACTGGGACATGGCGATCGCGACGGGCGATCGCGCCGCAGACGAGATCGCCGGGGTCGAGAGCGAGCTCGACCGGCTGCCGTACTGGTGGACCGACATCGGCCCACGCACCTTCGCCGAGATCGGCTGGGCGGACGCCGCGACGGAGTGGGGGGAGGAGGACGGGCTGCACGTCGGCCGCGATGCCGCTGGCGAGTCCGTCGCCGTCCTCGTCGTCGACGAGCCCCGCAAGCTGCGCGCCGCCCGCGCGCTGCTCGGCGCCTAGACTCGCGGCCGGTGAGCACCGCGTCCGAGCTGCCGTCGCTCCGCCTCGACGCGTCGCGCGAGGAGGCGATCGCGCGGGCGTCGTCGATCGTGGCGGAGGCGTGGCGCAGCTTCGACCGGCCGCGGCCGGGTCAGCCGTCGGTCGACGAGCGGCTGGGCGAGCTGCTCCGCTCGGCGCTTCCCGCCGACGGCTCCAGCGCGATCGGGGCGCTCGAGGATGCCGCCCGGATCCTCGACACGTCGCTCGCGCAGCCGCGGCCGCGGTTCTTTGCGTTCGTCGGCTCCTCCGGGCTCGAGATCGGCGTTCTCGGCGATCTGCTCGCGTCGTGCTTCGACGTCAACCTCGCGCTCTGGGCCGGCGCCGCGTCGGAGGTCGAGGAGCAGGCCGTCCGCTGGGTGAGCGAGTTCATCGGGTTCCCCGCGGCGGCAGGCGCGTTCACCAGCGGAGGGACGATCTCGAACGTGACCGCGCTCGCGGCGGCGAGAGAGCGAGCGCTGCCCGGCACCCGGAGAACCGGAATGCGCGATGCACTGCGCGGCGCACTGTATTGCTCGCGGGAGGCGCACTACTCGGTCGTGCGCTCGGCGGAGCTGCTCGGGATCGGCGCCGACCAGGTGCGTGCGCTTCCGCTGGGCGACAGGCGGCGCGTGACTCCGGAAGCGGTTGCGGAGGCGATCGACCGTGACCGCGATGCAGGGATCGCGCCGATCGCGGTCGTCGCGACGGCGGGGACGACGCTCACGGGCGCGGTCGACCCGATCGACGCGCTCGCCGACGTCTGCGCGGAGCGCGGCACCTGGCTGCACGTCGACGGCGCCTACGGGGTCGCCGCCGCGACGACCCCCTCGGCAGGAGCCCTGTTCGCCGGGCTCGACCGGGCGGACTCGGTGACGCTCGACGCGCACAAGTGGCTGTTCCTGCCCAAGGCCTGCGGCGTCGTCCTCGTCCGCCGCCGCGAGGATCTCCACGGCGCGCTCGCGCACGAGGAGGACTACGTCCCGCACGACCGGCCGGACCACCACATGGTCGACATCACGCTCGAGTACTCGCGGCCATTTCGCGCGCTCAAGCTGTGGCTGGCCTTCCGTGCCCATGGCGCCGACGCGATCCGTGGAGCGATCGAGCGGAACCTGCACCAGGCGCAGCTCCTCTACGAGGAGGCGTCCGGCTGCGACGACCTCGAGCTCCTCTGCGCCGAGCCGCAGCTCTCGATCGTCCCGTTCCGCCACATCCCACCGGGCGTCGCCGACCTCGACGCGCACAACCTCCGCCTCGTCGCCGCGCTCCAGGAGACGGGCGACGTCTGGGTCGCGCCCGCGACCGTCGACGACAAGGTCTGCCTGCGGCCGTGCATCGTCAACTACCGAACGACGGACGACGACGTACGCGCGCTCGTGGCGCTCGTGCGCGAGGCGGGACGGACGATCGCCTCGCAGGCGTCGTAGGGCTACTTCTTCTTCTTGCCGGTCTTCCGGCCGGCCGCGCCGGGGCGCTGCGAGACCTGCTTGGCACTGACCGGCATTCCCGCCCCGCCGTGCTCCATGCGCCGCCGTAGCTGCCGGTTGGTCGCCTCGGGCATCTGGTTCTCCTCGCCCACGGCGGCCATGTAGGCGCGGCGTTCGCTCGGCGTCAGCAGGTTGAGCATCCGCTGCGCCTGCTCGGGCGTCTTCGGCTCGCCGAACGCCTGGATCTTCTTCATCGCCCCCGCGAGCTCGGGGTTCTGCCGCTCGAGCGCGGCGATCGAGGCTTTCTGGAACCAGCGCTTGAAGAGCGGGACACGTGAGAGGAACGTGACGACGGGCCGCAGGTAGCGGCCGTTCCCAACGCGTCCGAGGACGACGATGCTGCCCAGGAGCAGCAGCAGCACGAACAGGATGATGAGCGGGATCCAGGTCCAGAACGGCACCGCGCGATCGTACCCGCGGGTCGGCACGGACGTGGTCTGAGCTGGCACCTACAGTTCGCCCGATGAGCAGGGGTCGGCGGCGGGCTCTCGTGGGCCTCGGGATCGGGCTCGCGCTCGCAGACTCGTCGGTCGTCACGCTGGCGCTGCCGGACATTCTCCGCAGGTTCGACGTCGAGATCCCCCAGGTCGCCTGGGTTTTGACGTCGTACAACCTCGGCCTCGCGCTCGCGGCCGTGCCCGCCGCCTATGCGGCGCGCCGGCGCCCGCGCGCCGCCTTCGCCGCCGGCACGGTCGTCTTCGCAGCGGCCTCGCTCGTGTGCGGGCTCGCGCCGTCGTTCGGCGTCCTCGTCGGCGCGCGTTGCGTGCAGGCGGTCGGCGGAGCGCTCCTCGTCTGCGCGGCTCTCGACCTGCTCACCGCGATCGACGGCTCCGACGCGCGCTCGGTGCGCACCTGGGCCACAGCGGGTGTCATCGGAGCCGCGCTCGGCCCTGCCGCAGGCGGCATCCTGACCGAGACGCTCGGCTGGGAATCGATCTTCCTCGTCCAGGCGCCGCTCGCGCTCCTCACCATCGTCGCGCTGGTCGGGATCGAGGCGCGCCCGGTTCGAGGCCCCGCCGGCCGCCCGCACGTTCCCGCGAATCTCGCGCTGCTCCTGATCTCCGGCGCGCTCACCGCGGCGCTGTTCCTACTCGTCCTGCTGCTGGTCGACGGGTGGCGGATCAATCCGGCGGCGGCGGGCGTGATCGTCACCGTGCTGCCGATCGCCGCGATCGCCACGGGCTCGATCGCCCACCGCCTCGGGAGCTCCCGGGCGCGGGCGGCGTCGGGGGCCGTGCTGATCGCGGGCGGGCTCGGCGCGCTCGGCGTCCTGCCCGGCTCGTCGTGGCTGTGGACGCTCGCTCCGCAGGTCCTCGTCGGGGCGGGCCTCGGTCTCTCGCTGTCCGCGCTGACGGAGCGGGC
>DASSBV010000219.1:0-40865 GCA_035698545.1 Gaiella sp.
CGGCGTGCTCGCCACCGAGCCCGTCAGGGCGCGCGTGACGCTCGACGGCGAGGACCGCGAGTGGGCGACGAACGGCTCGCAGGTCGTCGCCGAGTCGCGCGGCGCCGTCCGCGAGGTCAGGGTCGACCACGACGAGGAATATCTCTACCTCCGTCTTCGCTTCGACGACGCCTGGTCCTGGAGGCGCAATCCTGTGCGGATCGGCTTCGACGTCCAGCCCGGCGGAAATCGCGGGCTTCCCGGGCTCCCGGGGGTCGACCGTCGCGCGGACGTCGCCGTGACTGTCGGGCCCGGCGACCGAGCGGAGATCCGGCAAGCCGCGTGGCTCGATCCCGTCGCCCTCCAGTACGGCGTGCAGCGAGGCTTCGTCGACGTCGACCGGAGCGCGCTGGAACCGGGAAGCGGCGTCTGGGTATCGCCGCGCCTGCTGCTGAACCGGCCCTACGTCGTTCCCGTCACCGGCGAGCGCCGGCCGGTCGAGGTCAGAAGCTTCGCGGAGCTGCCCTGGGGAAACGGCGACCCGGCACGCCCGGGCTTCGACCAGCGGCATCTCGTCGACGGTGCCGATCACGTCGTCGAGCTGCGGCTGCCCTGGGCCTTTCTCACGTTCACCGACCCCTCGAGCCACCGCGTGTGGGCCCTCGGTGCCGACGGCGTCGTTCGTTCGCGACACGCCGGCCGGGTCGGGATCACCGTCGCCACCGGTGGATCGACGCTCGTCACCTCGGGCTACGACTGGGAAGGCTGGAACCGCGTGACGTGGCACGAGCGTCGCAAGGCGGGCTGGCAGACGCTTCAGGCGGCTTTCGGGGGGCGCTGACCATCAAGTCGCACCCTGCTCCGGTCGATACCTCAATCGAGCGATGGTGACGCCCGACGCAGCCCCGCTCGTCCTCGTAGCGGACGACGACCCGGACATCCTCGATCTCGTCCGCTACCGACTCGAGCGATCGGGGTACGCCGTCGCAACCGCCGACAGCGGGACCGAGGCTGTGAGGCTCGCCGGTGAGCTCTCCCCCGCGCTCGCGGTGCTGGACGTGATGATGCCCGGTCTCACGGGATTCGACGTCACGCGGCGCCTTCGCGAGGATCCGCACACCGCCGGCATCCCGGTGATCCTCCTCACCGCCCGCGCGCAGGAGGCCGACGTGCAGGAGGGCTTCGCCGCGGGCGCGGACGACTATCTCCGCAAGCCGTTCAGCCCGCGCGAGCTCTCCGCGCGCGTGCAAGCGGTCCTCGGGAGGCGCTGAGATGCTGGAGGCGCTCGGGATCGCCGCGCTGGTCCTTGCGGCAATCAGCGCAGCGTTCCTCTTCGCGCTCGTCGGACGGAGAATGTCACTCGCGCGCGAGGAGCGCCGCAGGGCGGAGATGGAGCGGCGTCTCAAGCCCCTGGCGCTCGCGCTGACCGAAGACGACCAGATCGACCTGCCCGTGTTGCCCGCCGCAGAGCTCGCCGTGCTCGCGGACGTGCTGGGCCGGTACTCGCGACGCGTGACCGGCGACGCCCGCGAGCGAATCGCGGGGTACTTCGCCGGAACCGAGGCGCTCGCGCGGGAGCTCCATGCACTCGACGACCGGAGAGCGTGGCGTCGGGCTACGGCCGCATACAGGCTCGGTGACATGGCGTGCCGCGACGCGGGCCCGCCGCTCGTCGCCCGGCTCTCCGACCGTGACGCGGACGTGCGTGCCTCCTCTGCCCGGAGCCTCGGCCAGCTTCGCTTCGAGGACGCGGCCTCGCCGCTCGTGCTCGTGCTCGTCGAGGAGACGGTGCCGCGCGCCATCGCCTTCCGGGCCTTGCTCGACATCGGCGGCGCCGCCCTTCCAGAGCTTCGCCGCCTCGCCGGCGACGAGAGCGCCGACCTTCGGGCAGCCGCCGTCGAGCTGATCGGCTGGTTGGGAGATGCCGCCGACGCAGAGCTGCTCGTGGCCGCCATGGAGGACTCCTCGGCCGAGGTGCGGGCACGCGCGGCAGCGTCGCTCGGCCGCCTGGCCGAGACCGAAGGCGCCGCCGCGCTGACGCGGGCGCTCGGCGACAGGATCTACTTCGTCCGGCTTCACGCCGCGCGCGCGCTCGGCCAGGTCGGCGAGCGCGATGCGGTGGAGCAGCTGCTTCGGCAGGCGCGCGAAGATCGCTTCGAGGCGGCCCGTGCGGCGGCGGAGGCGGTCGCGCTGATCGATCCCGACGCGCTGCTCGCCGCGGCGGGGCTCCCGGACGCCGGTCCACATCTCCACGAGGCAGCCGACCTCCTGCGCGTATGAGCTGGGTTCACGACCTCGCGGTGGCGCTCGCGGCGATCACGCTCGCGTACTTCGCGTTGCTCAACCTCGTCTACCTCGCGTTCACGGTGATCGCCTGGCGCAGCCTGATGCAGCACCTGCGCGCCCGTGGGCATGCGCCCGACGACGAGGTCTTCGCCTCTCCCGTGACTCCGCCCGTCTCCGTCCTCGTGCCGGCGTACGACGAGGAGCCGACGATCGTCGAGAGCGTCCGTTCCCTGCTCTCGCTCCGCTACCCGGAGCACGAGGTGATCGTCGTCAACGACGGCTCGCAGGACGACACGCTCGAGCGGTTGCAGCGGGCGTTCGAGCTCGTGCCGGTGCGGAAGGCGCTGCGCACGCTCCTTCCCACCGCGCCGATCCGCGCCGTGTACGTCTCGCGACGGCACCGCAACCTCTGGGTGGTCGACAAGGAGAACGGCGGGAAGGCGGACGCCCTGAACGCGGCCGTCAACGCGTCGCGCTACCCGTACGTGTGCGCGATCGACGCCGACGCGATCCTCGAGGAAGACGCGCTCCTCCGCGTCGCGCGGCCCGTCATCGAGGAACCGGACGTCGTCGTGGCCACCGGCGGGATCGTCCGGATCGCGAATGGCTGCCACATCGACGGGGGCCGCGTGCTCGACGTCCGTCTGCCGCAGAGCCGGCTCGCCACGCTCCAGGTGCTCGAGTACTTCCGCGCGTTCCTCATCGGTCGCGTCGGCTGGAGTCGCCTCAATGCCCTGCTCATCATCTCGGGTGCGTTCGGACTCTTCCGGCGCTCGCTCGTCGAGACCGTCGGCGGCTATGCACGCGAGACCGTGGGGGAGGACATCGAGCTCGTCGTGCGGCTGCATCGCCACCTGAGGGAGCGCGACGAGCGGTACCGGATCGAGTTCGTCCCCGATCCCGTGTGCTGGACCGAGGCGCCCGAGACCATGCGCCAGCTGTCCCGCCAGCGGCGCCGCTGGCATCGCGGTCTGGGAGAGACCCTCTGGCGCCACCGGGGGGTGGCCGGGAACGGGCGCTACGGGGCGCTCGGCACGGCGGCGGTTCCGTATTTTCTCGTGTTCGAGTTCCTCGGGCCGCTGATCGAGGTCGTCGGGGTGCCGATCATCCTCGTCTGGTGGATCTTCGGCCAGCTCTCGACGGTGTTCCTTCTCGGCTTCTTCGTGGTCGCAGTGCTGCTCGGCATTCTTCTCAGCCTCGCGGCTCTGGTGCTCGAGGAGCACAGCTTTCGCCGGCACCGCGACGGACGCGAAGTGGCCCGCCTGATCGGGTTCTCGGTCGTGGAGAACATCGGCTACAGGCAGCTGATCGCGTTCTGGCGCTTCCTTGCCTTCTTCGACCTCGCGCGTGGGCGCGACGACTGGGGCGACATGCGCAGACGCGGCTTCGGCACCGTTCCGGAGGCGCCGCTCCCGCAGGAGCTGACGTCCTCCGGCCACGCAGGGTAAGGAGCAGGCCGGAGCGGGTACTAATCGTTGTATGGCACCCGAATCCGACACCATCGTCATCGTGGGCGGGGGCCTTGCATCAGCCCGTTTCGCGACCGAGTACCGAGCGGCCGGCGGCGAGGCGCCGGTCACGATCCTCTCGTCCGAGGAGGACCCGCCCTACCACCGACCGCCGCTGACGAAGGGCTTTCTCCGCGGCGAGGTCGAGCGCGATGGGACGTACGTGCGCCCGGCGGCCGAGTACGAGGACGAGGTCGTCGAGCTCAGGCTGAACGTCGTCGCCGAGCGGATCGATCCCGAGAAGCACGTCGTCGTGCTGGAGGGCGGCGAGGAGGTGTCCTACGGGACGCTCGTCCTCGCGACGGGCGCGCGCCCACGGCCGCTCCCCTTGCCCGGGGCAGACCTCGTCGGAGTGCACACGTATCGCTTCCTGCCCGACGCAGCCACGGTGCGGGCCGCCGCCGAGGAGGCCCACTCGGCGATCGTCGTGGGCGGAAGCTTCATCGGCGCGGAGTCGGCCGCGTCGCTCAGGCTGCGCGGGCTCGACGTCACGTTGATCGAGAGGGGCGCGCGCCTGATGCCGCAGCTCGGCTGCGCCGACCTCTCGGCGGAGCTCGCAGACTTCTATCGCGAGCAGGGCGTCGAGATCCTGCCCGAGACCGAGCTCGCCGAGTTGACCGGCAACGGCAAGCTCCTCACCGGCGCGCGGACGAAGGACGGCACGACGGTCGAGGGGTACCTCGCGATCGTCGGGATCGGAGTCGTGCCGAACGTCGAGCTCGCGCAGGACGCGGGCGCCGAGGTCGACAACGGGGTCGTCGTCGACGAACGCTTCCGCGCGACGCTGCCGGACGTCTACGCGATCGGCGACGTCGCGCGCTACCCGGATCCGACGTCGGGACGGCTGCGGCGAATCGAGCACTGGTCGAGCGCGAACGCGCAGGGCGGTCATCTCGGCCGTCAGCTCGCGGGCTCGAAGGACCCCTACGACGAGCTGCCCGTCTTCTTCACGCAGCTGTTCGACAAGAAGTTCCAGGTGCTCGGCGACCCGGAATCGGCGACCGAGTCGGTGCTGCGCGGGTCGATCGCCGACGGGCGCGCTGTCGGCTTCCAGCTCACGGACGAGGGCGAGCTGGTCGGAGCGGTCGTCCACGGCGAGTCGGCGGACGTCGTCGAAGAGCTGAAGACGCTGATCCGCGAGCGCCCGGTGATCGACGACCCGACGCGGCTCACGGACGAGAACATGAGACCGGCGGAGGCTGTCGGCGCCTGAGACCCGTCCGCTGCGTAGTGTTGACCGGGTGAGCCGGGCGACAGACCCTGCGCAGCTGACGATCGACACGATCCGGGTCCTCGCAATGGACTCGGTGCAGAAGGCGAACGCCGGCCACCCGGGCACGGCGATGGCGCTCGCGCCGGTCGCGTACCTTCTCTATGCGGAGGAGATGCGCCACGATCCCGCCGAGCCGACGTGGCCGGGACGCGACCGCTTCGTCCTCTCCGCCGGACACGCCTGCATCCTCCAGTACGCGGCGCTGCACCTCTCCGGCTACGACCTCTCGCTCGACGACCTGAAGCAGTTCCGGCAATGGGGGTCGCGGACGCCTGGCCACCCTGAGCTCCACCACACGCCGGGGATCGAGACGACGACCGGGCCGCTCGGCCAGGGGTTCGGGAACGCCGTCGGGATCGCGCTCGCGCAGCGCTTCCTGGCCGACCGCTGGAACCGCCCACGCCATTCGATCGTCGATTCCTGGGTCTACGCGATCTGCTCGGACGGAGACCTGATGGAAGGCGTCTCGCAGGAGGCGGCGTCGATCGCGGGCCAGCACGGCCTCGGGCGCTGTGTCTTCTTCTACGACGACAACCACATTACGATCGACGGCACCACCGCCTTGAGCTTCGACCGCGAGGACACGGGCGCGCGATTCGCGGCGAACGGGTGGCAGGTACAGCACGTCGCCGACCCGAACGACCTGGACGCGCTTCGTGTCGCGTTCGCCGTCGCACGGAGCGAGACGAGCCGACCGTCCCTGATCGTCGTTCGCTCGCACATCGCGTATCCGGCGCCGAACGCGATGGACACCGCAAAGGCCCACGGCTCGCCGCTCGGCGAGGACGAGGTGCGCGCGACCAAGGAGATCCTCGGCTGGGACCCCGACGAGCACTTCGTCGTCCCCGACGAGGTGCGCGAGCACATGGCGGGCGTCGCCGAGCGCGGCACCGCGGCCCGGCGCGAGTGGGAGGATCGCCTCGCGGCGTGGCGCGAGGAGCACCCCGACGTCGCCGCCGAGCGCGAGCGCGACCTCGAGGGTCGCCCGCGCGACGGCTGGCTCGACGCGCTCCCCTCGTTCGAGGAGGGAGAGGAGATCGCGACGCGCGACGCCGGCAAGACCGTCATGCAGGCGCTCCGCCAGTTCACGCCGACGCAGATCGGCGGCGCGGCCGACCTCGTCGAGTCCACGAAGACCGAATTCATCGGTACCGGGACGTTCGCGGCGACCCACGTCGGCCGCAACGTCCCGTTCGGGATCCGGGAGCACGGGATGGGCGCGATCGTCAACGGGGTCGCTCTCGAGCCGGCGATGCTGAAGCCCTACGGCTCGACATTCCTCGTGTTCTCCGACTATATGCGGCCGTCGGTTCGCCTCTCCGCGCTCTCCGGTCTTTCGCTGATGTGGATCTGGACCCACGACTCCATCGGGCTCGGCGAGGACGGGCCGACGCACCAGCCCGTCGAGCACGTGATGAGCCTGCGGGCGATCCCGAACCTATGGGTCGTTCGCCCGGGCGACGCGAACGAGACCGTGGCGGCGTGGCGCATTGCGCTCGAGCGCGAAGGCGGGCCGGTCGCGTTTGCGCTGAGCCGCCAGAAGCTCCCGGTGCTCGGCGGCGAGGGCCTCGCCTCGACGACCGAGGGCCCGCTCCGCGGCGGGTACGTCCTCTGGCAGCGCGAGCCGTCGGCCGAGCCCGACGCAATCGTGATGGCGACGGGCTCGGAGCTCTCGCTCGCGCTCGAGGCCGCCCGGTCGCTCGAGCAGAACGTGCGCGTCGTCTCGCTTCCCTGCTGGGAGCTGTTCTCCGAGCAGGACGACGCCTACCGCGACGAGGTGCTGCCGCCGTCCGTGCGCGCCCGGGTCTCGATCGAGGCCGGGGTCACGTTCGGGTGGGAGCGGTGGGTCGGCGACGGCGGAACGAGCATCGGGGTCGACCGGTTCGGCGCCTCTGCCCCGGGGCCGCGCGTGTTCGAGGAGCTCGGCGTGACCACGGACGCGGTCGTCGACGCCGTCCGCCGGTTGACCTGACGTGAAGGTCGCGCTCGGATTCGACCACCGCGGCGTTCGGCTCCGCGAGACCGTGCTCGCGGCGGTGGCCGACGCAGGGCACGAGCCCGTCGACCTCGGCGTCGACACGGATGCGGTCCGGGTCGACTACCCGAGCACGGCGAAGGCCGTCGGGGACGCGATCCTCGACGGGAGGGGCGAGCGCGGGATCCTCGTCTGCGGCTCGGGCGCCGGGGTCTCGATCGCCGCCACGAAGCTCCGCGGGATTCGTGCCGCGATGTGCCACGACTCGTACTCCGCCCATCAGGCGGTCGAGCACGACGACATGAACGTCCTCTGCCTCGGCTCGGAGATCGTCGGGCCGTCGCTCGCGACGGAGCTCGTCCAGAGGTTCCTCGCCGCGACCTTCGTCGGCGAGGGCCGCTATCTGGCACGGTTGAAGATGGTCGAGGAGCTCGAAGGGCTCGTCGACGGCTGAACGAGGAGGCGAGAAAATGGCCACATCGAGGCTGCACGAGCTGAGCGAGCACGGGGTCAGCGTCTGGATCGACTCTCTCTCGCGCGAGATGCTCGAGACGGGTGAGCTGGCCCGGCTGATGGCGGACGACGCCGTCGTCGGTGTCACGTCCAACCCCGCGATCTTCCAGAAGGCGCTCTCCGAGGCCGAGTGGTACGACGACCAGCTGCGCGAGGCCGCGAAGGAGACGGAGGATCCGCTCGAGCTGTTCTTCACGCTCGCGCTCGAGGACATCCGCGACGCCTGCGACCTGATGCGGCCCGCCTGGGAGCGGAGCTCGGGGATCGACGGCTACGTCTCCATGGAGGTCGACCCGCGCATCGCGTACGACCGCGAGGCGCAGTTCGACCAGGCCGCGAGGTTCCACAAGGAGGTCGACCGCCAGAACCTCTACGTGAAGATCCCGGGCACCGCGCCGGGGCTCGGCGCGATCGAGGACTCGATCGCGGCCGGCCGCTCGATCAACATCACGCTGATCTTCTCGCTCGACCGCTACGCGGCGGTGGCCGAGGCGTACCTCCGCGGTCTCGAGCGGCTCGTCGCCGCCGGCGGCGATCCGTCGACCGTGAACTCTGTCGCGAGCTTCTTCGTCTCGCGCGTCGACACCGAGGCCGACAAGCGCCTCGAGGAGCTCGGCTCGAGCGATCTCCAGGGACGTCTCGCGATCGCGAACGCGAAGCTCGCCTACGAGCACTGGCAGCAGGCGTTCTCGGGCGATCGCTGGGAGTTCCTCCTCGGCAAGGGCGCACGCACGCAACGGTGCCTCTGGGCCTCGACCTCGACGAAGAACCCCGCCTACCGCGACGTCCGCTACGTCGAGGATCTGATCGGGCCGGAGGTGGTGAACACGATGCCGCTCGAGACCATCAAGGCATTCCAGGACCACGGCGAAGTCCGCGAGACGCTCGAGGAGGGGCTCGACGAGGCACATGCGCTGCTCGGCGAGCTCGCGAAGGCGGGCGTCGACTACGACGACGTGGTCGCGACCCTCGAGGCAGAGGGCGTCCAGAAGTTCGACGACGCGTTCGAGGGGCTGCTCTCCGGCATCCAGGAGAAGCTCACCGCGGTTGCCGCTCGCTGACGCGACCGGCAATTAGACGACGTGGCCGCGGCGAACCCGCTCATGCAGGGTCTAGGGGTCAGGCGTCAGCCTGATCCCTGCGTGATGGTCGTCTTCGGCGCCTCCGGCGACCTCACGAAGCGCAAGCTCATCCCTGCGCTCTACTCCCTCGCGTACCGCCGCCTCCTGCCCGAGCGGTTCGCGGTGGTCGGCGTCGCCCGGAGCGAGGAGACGACACGCCAGTTCGTCACGGCGATGCGGAAGGCGGTCAAGGAGTTCGCGCGCGACCCGTTCCGGAGCGACGTGTTCGACTCGCTCGCTGCGGGCATCCGCTACGTCTCGACCGACTTCGCCGACGACTCGGGCGAGGACCGCGTCGGTGACGTCCTCCGCGAGCTCGACGGGACCCGGGGAACGGGCGGCAACCGGCTCAACTACCTCGCCGTGCCGCCGCCGGCCTTCCCCGTCGTCATCCGAGAGGTGGGCGAGCGTCGCGAGCGCGACGGGTGGGCGCGCCTGATCGTGGAGAAGCCGTTCGGGCACGACCTCGCGTCGGGCCGGGAGCTGACCACGATGATCCGCCGGTGGTTCACGGAGGACGAGGTGTTCCGGATCGACCACTACCTCGGCAAGGAGACCGTGCAGAACCTCATGGCGCTCCGGTTCTCGAATGGGATCTTCGAGCCGCTCTGGAACCGGCAGCTGATCGACCACGTGCAGATCACCGTGGCCGAGACGATCGGGATCGAGGCGCGCGCCGGCTACTACGAGCGGGCCGGCGCAATCAGGGACATCTTCCAGAACCACCTCCTCCAGCTGCTTGCGCTGACCGCCATGGAGCCGCCGATCGACTTCAGCGCGGAGGCGGTGCGGAACGAGAAGGTCAAGGTGCTCCGCGCGATGCCCACGCCCGGGCCGAAGTCGGTCGTGCGAGGGCAGTACGGCCGCGGGTTCATCGACGGCGAGGAGGTGCTCTCCTACCGCGAGGAGCCGGGCGTCGACACGGGCTCCCTCACCGAGACGTTCGTCGCGGCGAAGCTCTACGTGGACAACTGGCGCTGGGCCGACACACCGTTCTACGTCCGGGCGGGGAAGCGCCTGGCCCGGCGCGAGACGACGATCGCGATCCAGTTCAAGCAGGCGCCGCATCCGCCCTTCGAGTCGATCGCCGGCGACGGGTTGCGCCCGAACGTGCTCGTCGTCCACGTCCAGCCCAACGAGGGCGTCTCGCTGGCGATCGGCGCCAAGGTGCCCGGTGCGGGGATGTCGATTCGCACTGTCCACATGGACTTCCTCTACGGCGGAGCCTTTCGGGAAGGCGTGCCGGAGGCGTACGAGCGGCTGATCCTCGACGCGATGCTCGGCGACCAGACACTCTTCACGCGCGAGGACGAGGTCGAGGAGCAGTGGAAGCTCGTCGACGCGATGATCGGCACGTGGTCGCGCGACCGGCCGTCGTTCCCGAACTACGCGGCCGGAAGCTGGGGGCCGTCGCTCGCCGACGAGCTGCTCCAGCGAGACGGCCGCTCCTGGCGCCGCCACTGATGGGCGTCGTCGCCGACATCGAGCGCAAGCTCGCCCGCCGGAGGTGCGAGCACGAGGAGGACGACGCCCCGACCCTGCGAACGAGCACGATGACGCACCTCGTCTGGGCGCCGCCGCCCTGGCTCGCACGGGCGAAGCGGGTCCTCGACGGGCTCGCCGAGCGTCATCCCGCGCGCACGATCTTCCTGGTCCCGATGCCGGGCCGGCGCGCCGGCATCGATGCCGATGCGACCGTGCGGGCGTTCGGCTCGAACGGCGGCCGCGCGATGATCTCCGAGGTGGTCGAGATCCGGCTGCACGGGCGGGCATCTCGTCATCCCGCGTCGCTCGTGCTCCCGCTGCTCATCTCCGGTCTCCCCGTCTTCTGCCGCTGGCGTGGCAACCCGGACTGGGAAGGCACCGCCCTGGAGGAGCTCCTCGGCGTGGCCGACCGCCTCGTGGTCGACTCGTCGGAATGGCGCGGCAGCCTTCCGCGTGGGTACGCGGAGCTCGCGGCGCGGTTCGACCATGTGGCCGCATCCGACATCGCGTGGCGTAGGACGCTCCCGTGGCGGGTCGCGCTGGCGGAGCGGTGGCCCGGTATCCGGCGCGCTCGAAGGCTGACGGTCGAGGGGCCGCGGGCGGACGCGATGCTGCTTGCCGGCTGGCTCGAGGCTCGACTACGGCACGAGATCAGGCTCACCCGCCGTTCCTCGGACACACTCGAGGCGGTGTGGGTCGACGGCGACAGCGTGGACGCTCCAGCCGGCGGACCGGCGACCGGCAGCGACCTGCTCTCGGCCGAGCTCGACGCCTACAGCCGGGATCCCGTCTACGAGGCGGCGGTGCGCGCGGCGGCCAAGGCCTGAGTCACGCGGTGAGATGATCGATTCCACATAGGCGCGAACCGGATGACGCCCCAGACGCGGCGCCGGATCGACGCACTCGTCCACGACACGTACTACCGGTACGCGCCGTGGACGATTACGCCGTCCGGCTTGGTCTGGGACGCCCCCGGACGTCACGCCCATGTGGAATCAATCATCTAGCTCGCGAACCGCCTCCAGCAGCTCGGCGTGGAGGAGGCCGTTCGAGGAGATCGCGCTCCCTCCGTCCACGCGGTGCTCGCCGGAGAAGTCCGTGAACGTGCCGCCGGCCTCCTCGACGATCACCTGCACCGCCGCGAGATCCCAGAGCGAGACGCCGATCGCGTCGATCGCGCCGTCGACCGCGCCCTCTGCGACGAGCATATGGCTCCAGAAGTCGCCGTACCCGCGCGCGTGCCACGCGCGGCCGGCGAGGCTCGGGAGGGACTGCTCCAACGCAAACGTGAGCACTGCGTCCTCCGGCCGCGCGACGCGGGACACTCGGACGACGTCGCCGTTCGCATGCGCGCCCTCGCCGCGCTCCGCCCACCAGCGCCGGTGCAGCGCGGGGGCCGAGACGACGCCGAGCACGACCGTCCCGTGGTCCTCGAGCGCGATGAGCGTCGCCCAGACCGGCACCCCGCGCGAGTAGTTCCGCGTCCCGTCGATCGGGTCGACGATCCAGCGGCGCGCGCTCGAGCCACTCTGGCCCTCCTCCTCGCCCAGGACGGCGTCGCGCCGCCGCTCGACGGCGAGGATCGTCCGCAGCTGGGCCTCGACCGCGCGGTCGGCCTCGGTCACCGGCGTCGAGTCGGGCTTCGTCTCGACGAGGAGGTCGCGGGCGCGGAAGCGGGAGAGCGCGATCTCATCTGCGGCGTCCGCGAGGCGGAGCGCGAGATCGAGGTCCGCGCTCACGCGAGCCCGGTCAACGGCACTCAGTCGACCTGGAGGTACAGGATCGCGACGAGACACGCGCCGATGAACAGCGCGACGAAGAGCCCGGCCAGCATGAGGCCGAGGCGGTTGTTCCTGCGGGAGAGCTCGGGCGAGAGCATCAGAGGATCAGCGGGTCGACGGCCGCCGCCACGAACAACAGCGCGAGGTAGGCCAGGGAGTAGTGGAAGAGGACGACCGCGTCACGCCGTGAGCCCTCGCGCCGCAGGCGCCACGCGAGGAAGACGAAGTACGCCCCCAGCAGCGCCGCCGCGACGGTGTAGAGCGGGCCGAGCCAGATCCCCACGAGCACCGTGAACACCACCAGCGCGATCGAGTAGAGCAGGATCTGACGCCGAGTCTCGCCCTCACCGCGGGTGCCCGGGAGCATGGGCACGTTGGCTGCGCTGTAGTGCTCTTTGATCATCAGCGCCAGCGCCCAGAAGTGCGGTGGCGTCCACAGGAACACGATCAGGAAGAGCCAGATCGCGGGGAGCGCGAGGTTGCCCGTCGCCGCCGCATAGCCGACGAGCGGTGGAACGGCTCCCGCCGCGCCGCCGATCACGATGTTCTGGTCGGTCGAGCGCTTGAGGTAGCCCGTGTAGACGACGACGTAGAACAGGTTTCCCACGAGCGCCAGCACGGCGGTGAGGACGTTCACGGTCGACGCGAGGAGGACGAACGAGAGCGCGGAGAGCACGAGCCCGAACTCCAGGGCGCGCGGCGCCGGCACCCGGCCCGACGCAACCGGTCGCGCCGCCGTCCGGGAGCCCATCAGCTGGTCGATGTCGCGGTCGATCACGTGGTTCAGCGCGCTCGCCCCGCCGCAGGCGAGCGCGAGACCGAACAGCATGGTCACGAGCTCGACCCCTCCCGGCCAGCCGCCCGCGCCGACGAACATCCCGCCGGCGCCGGTGACGAGCAGGAGCGACATGATGCGCGGCTTCGTCAGCGTGACGTAGTCGCGCCACGGGCCGAACGGCAGCGCCTCGCCCCGGAACGAGACGACGAGCGTGACGAGCGAGGCCGCCAGCGCGCCCCCCGCGGCGGCGACGTGGATCGCGACCGCCCACCCCGCGTCGTTCGCCCAGGCGACGAGCCCGCCCGTGGCGATCGCCGCCAGCATCAGGCCCAGCGCCACGGCGGCGGGTGCCACGAGCCGTCGGTAGGAGACGAGCGCTGCGACGAGCACCGCGACGAGGAGCGGGAGCGCGACGAGCGTCGCCGCCCAGTGCGCCTCGCCGACGTCGAGTGCCGCGCTCGCGACGACGAGCCCGGCGGCGAGCGCCGCACCGGCCACGGCCACGAGGAGGAGCGGCCCGGGGGCTCGGTCGGTCCTCACGTCCGCGACTCCGCGAGACGGCGGCGCAGGTCGTAGAGCGGACGGGCGCTGGTCACGTACGGCACCTCGTCGAAGTTGTGCGGCGGCGGCGGGGAGGTCGTGTACCACTCGAGCGTGTCGCCCTGCCATGGGTCGTTCCCGGCGCGTCGACCGTTGATGCTCTTCACGATCGCGACGAGGACGATCAGGAACCCGATGCCCATCACGTACGAGCCGATCGTCGAGATCATGTTGTAGGCCTCCCACAGCCCGTCGTCACGGTACGTGTAGATCCGACGAGGCATACCGAGCAGCCCGAGCAGGTGCTGCGGGAAGAACGTGACGTTGAAGCCGATGAAGATGAACCCGAATGCCCACTTGCCGAGCCGCTCGGAGAGGAAGCGGCCGAACATCTTCGGCCACCAGTACCAGAGGCCCCCGAGCAGCCCCATCATCGAGCCGCCGAACAGCACGTAGTGGAAGTGGGCGACGACGAAGTACGTATCGGTCACCTGCCAGTCGACGGGGAACGCCGCGAGGTAGATACCCGAGAGGCCGCCGATCGTGAACACGCTGAGGAACCCGAGGCAGAACAGCATCGGCGTCTCGAGCGCGATGTTCCCTCGCCAGAGCGTCGCGAGCCAGTTGAAGATCTTCATCCCGGTGGGGACTGCGATCACCATCGAGGCGAGCATGAACCAGATGTTCAGGTACGTCGGCATCCCGACCGCGAACATGTGGTGCGCCCACACGAGCATCGAGAAGAACCCGATCGCGACGGTGGAGAACGCGACCGCCTTGTAGCCGAAGATCGGCTTCCGGGCGAACACCGGAATGACTTCCGAGAGGATCCCGAAGACCGGGAGGACCATGATGTAGACCTCTGGGTGCCCGAAGAACCAGAAGACGTGCTGGAACAGGATCGGCGAGCCACCCCCGTTCGTGCCTTCCGGCCGGAAGAAATGGAACGTGTCCGGGAACTGGCGCTCGAGCAGCAGCATCGTGAGGCCCGCGGAGAGCACGGGGAGGACGAGGAGCAGGAGCCACGCGTACACGTCGACCGACCAAATGAAGAGCGGCACGCGCATCCACGACATCCCGCGCGCCCGCATGTTGTGGATCGTCACGATGAAGTTGATCGCGCCGATCGCCGAGGAGAGGGTGAGGATGTGGAGCGAGAGGATCCACAGGTCCTGGCCGTTGCCGAGCGCTTCCAGCGAGAGCGGCGGGTATGCCGTCCAGCCCGTGTTCGCCGCGCCGCCGGCGGCGAAGAACGAGGAACAGAAGACCAGCCCGGCGAACGCGTACAGCCAGTACGAGAGCGCGTTGAGGCGGGGAAACGCCATGTCGGGCGCCCCGATCTGGAGCGGGACCATGTAGTTCGCGAGCCCGGCCAGCACCGGGACCATGAAGAAGAAGATCATCGTGGTGCCGTGCATCGTCACGACCTCGTTGTAGGCCTCGCCGGTCACGATGCCGCTGTCCGGCCGCGCGAGCTGCGTCCGGATCACGAGCGCGAGACAGCCGGCGAGCACCAGGAAGAATCCGGCCGTGCCGAGGTAGAGGATCCCGATCCGCTTGTGATCGGTCGTGACGAGCCAGCTCGCGACCTTGCCGCGCTGCCAGGCGGGGATCCCTGGCTCGTACGGAGGGCTAACCGCCAATGTTCTCCTTGAGGTAGGTCGTGATCGCGGTCATCTCGCTGTCGTCCCAGTCACGGCCGACCGGTGGCATCTTGCCGAAGCCGTTCCGGATGACTCCCTCTACCGCCTGCGGGTCGCTGACGAGCGCCGTGCCGGCGATCTTCGGGCCGTAGTCACCCTCGCCGGAGGGGCCGTGGCACTTCGCGCAGGTCGCCTCCCACATCTCCTCGCCGAGCGGCCCGGTGCCGGAGTCCTGCTGCTGCTCACTCTGCGCGAGCCAGGCATCGAACTCGTTCGCGGGCATCACCTCGACCGAGGCGAGCATCTTCGCGTGGAAGAGCCCGCACAGCTCCGCGCACTGCCCCTGGAACACGCCGGTGCGCCTTGCCTTGAACCACGTCTTGTTGACGGTCCCCGGGATCGCGTCCATCTTCCCCCCGAGCGCGGGGATCCACCACGAGTGGATCACGTCCCAGTCCGGCGCGGTGATGTGCAGCTCCACCGTTCGGCCCACGGGCGCCCGCATGGTGTCGAACTGGACGACGCCGTTCGGGTAGCGGAAGTGCCAGGTGAACTGCGTGCCGGTCACGTCGACGACGAGGTTTGTGCTGCCGGCCGTCGCGTCGGGGACCGTGTCGATGCCGGGCAGCTTGAAGAACACGAAGGAGGCAATCACCGCGAGGATCAGCACCGGCCCCGCCGTCCAGGCGAACTCGAGCTTCGTGGCGCCGTGGATCTGCGCCCCGTCGGCGAAGCGGGGTCGGCGCCTCCGCCGAAACCGGATCAGGAAGGCGACGAGCAGCCCCTCGACGAGGACGAAGATCGCGAAACAGAAAATCGAGATGAAGAGATACGTCGTGTGGATGCTGTCGGCGTTCGGCGACTCGGGCGGCACGGGAGCGAACCCGCCGTTGCCCGCGAGCGCCGCGGAGGGGAGGCTGGCGACGGCGACGATGACGGCGAGAATCGAGACGGGTCGCAGAAATCGCACGATCGGAGGCATTCTATGAACGTGGCAGAGGCACCGCGCCGACGAACCCGCGTGCGCCTGCCCGGCGACGTGCAGCGGCCGTTCGCGGTCTACGTGAACGGCGTCGAGCAGGTCGAAGGGGCCGACTTCGTCGTCCGCGACGGCGCGCTCCTCTTCGACCGCTCGCTCGTCCGCGAGAAGGTCGGCGCCGGCCGCTGGACCTCCATGGTGCTCGGGATCGCGGGCTCCTACGGCAAGGACGACTCGGTCGACGTCGCCTACCGTGTCGGCGGCGAGAGCAGGGTCGCAGCACGACTGCCTCTCGAGGCGCTGGACGACTAGCTGCAATGACTGCTCGAGTGTCCGACTTGAAGTCCTCGGCCTCAGACGGTCATGTGGCAAAGAGGCAGTTGCGGCGCCGAAGGCGACGCCTTCAGGGGTCTGCCCCGCCGCAGGCGGGGATCAAGCGGCAGGAATCCGCTCCTGCGGATTCCTGCTTCGCGAGCTAGCCCTCAGTCCTCGAGCGCGTCCAGGCGACGCCGGAGCTCGTGGCGCTCGTGCTCGATGCCGCGCACCGAGAGTGCGAGACGCCGTTCGCCCTCGGCAGTGAGCCGGAGGTGCGCGACCCGCAAGTCCTTCTCCGATCGCTCGCGCTCGACGAGGCCGGCCCGCTCCGCCCGGCCGACGAGCTCCGTCACGGTGCTCTGGGCGAGCTGGAGCCGCTCGGCGAGCTCGGTCACGGTCGACTGCTCGCTCCCGTCGGGCGCGCCCTTGATCATCAGGAGCAGCAGGTGCCTGCGCGGCGTCAGCCCGTGCTCGCGGGCCAGATGCTCGCTCGTCCGCAGGAACGAGCGGAGCACTGCGCGGAACGCCGCGATGCGGATCGCCTCGCTGGTCTCGATCGTCGCCTCCGCGCTCATCGAGCTCTGACTCTAAAGCGTCCTGCGCCGTCCGTTGCGCTCCACTGCATCGCGTCCGGCCTCCGTCCCGCCGCCCGAACGTCGTCTACGATCAGGCCTCCGTGCCGCACGAGCTCGCGATCGTGTTCCTCGCAATCGGTGTTCCGGCCTGCGCCGTTCGCCTCTGGTGGCTCTGGTGGAAGAGCACGTGCATCGACTGCGGGCTCGAGCACAGCGTCTGCACCTGCCCGGTGCACCGCGAGACGATGCGCCCGCGGCGCTGACGCCGGCCCGAAGGCCGACGCCAGCGAATCCGTTCAGTCCTGTCCGGCGCCGACGAGGGCACGTTCCCGGATCTCCTCGACGACCGCGGGGTCGGCGAGGGTCGTGGTGTCGCCGAGGGCACGGTTCTCTGCGACGTCGCGGAGCAGGCGTCTCATGATCTTCCCGGAGCGGGTCTTCGGTAGCTCCGGCGTGAACACGATGCTCGCCGGCTTGGCGATCGGCCCGATCCGCTTGCCGACGTGCTCCCGCAGCTCGGCGAGCTCCTCGAGGGATCCGTCCATACCGCCCTTGAGCGTCACGTAGGCGACAATCGCCTGCCCGGTTTGCGCGTCGGATCGTCCGCAGACCGCCGCCTCCGCGACGTCGGGGTGGTCCACGAGCGCGGACTCGACCTCGATCGTCGAGATTCGGTGGGCGGAGACGTTCATCACGTCGTCGACGCGGCCGAGCAGCCAGAAGTCTCCGTCCGCATCGATGCGCGCGCCGTCGCCCGAGAGGTAGACGCCTTCGTACCGCGACCAGTACGTCTGGCGATACCGCTCGTCGTCGCCGTAGATGCCGCGCAGCATCGCAGGCCACGGCTTGCGCAGCACCAAGTTCCCACCGACCCCCGGGCCGACCTCGTCGCCCTCCTCGTCGAAGACGGCCGGGTCGACCCCCGGGAACGGCCTGGTTGCCGAGCCCGGCTTGAGGGTCGTCACCCCGGGGAGCGGGGTGATCAGGATCATCCCGTTCTCGGTCTGCCACCACGTGTCGACGACGGGCGTGCGGTCGGAGCCGATGTGGCGGCGGTACCAGACCCAGGCCTCGGGGTTGATCGGCTCCCCGACCGAGCCGAGCAGGCGTAGTGAAGTGAGGTCGTGCTTCTCGGCGTGCTCCGGACCCCACTTCATGTGCGTACGGATCGCGGTGGGGGCGGTGTAGAGGATCGTGACGCCGTAGCGTTCGACGATCTGCCACCAACGGTCCTTGTCGGGGAAGTCCGGAGTGCCCTCGTACATCACCGAGGTCGCGGCGTTGCACAAGGGTCCGTAGACGATGTAGGAGTGGCCGGTGATCCAGCCGACGTCGGCCGCGCACCAGTACACGTCCGTCTCTGGTTTGAGATCGAAGATGTAGTAGTGCGTCGTCGCGACGCCGACCAGGTAGCCGGCCGTGGTGTGGACGATGCCCTTGGGCTTCGCGGTCGTGCCCGACGTGTACATCACGAAGAGCAGGTCCTCCGAGTCCATCGGCTCACAGGGACAGGAGACCGGGTCGCTCGACACGTCGACCTCGTCGAGCCAGCGGTCCCGGCCATCCTGCATCGGCACCTCGTTCCCGGTCCGGCGCAGGACGAGGCACTGCTTCACGCCCGGGGCGGCGTTCAACGCGTCGTCGGCGATCCGCTTGAGCGGCACGGTGTTGCCTCGACGCCAGGCCTCGTCCTGGGTGACCAGCACCTCGCAGCCCATGTCGACCATCCGCCCCGACAGCGAGTCGGCCGAGAACCCGCCGAACACCACCGTGTGCGGGGCCCCGAGGCGCGCGCACGCGAGCATCGCGACGGGGAGCTCGGGCACCATGCCCATGTAGATCGCGACCGGCGTGCCCTTGCGGACGCCGACCTCGCGGAGCGCGTTCGCCATCCGCACTACGTCGCGCTGGAGGTCGGCGTACGTGACCGTGCGCGTGTCGCCCGGCTCACCCTCCCAGTGGTACGCGACGCGCTCGCCGAGCCCCGCGTCCACATGCCGGTCGACGCAGTTGAAGCACGCGTTCAGCTTCCCGCCCAGGAACCACTTCGCGTACGGAGGGTCCCACTCGTACAGGCCCGAGAAGTCCTGGAACCAGCTGACCCGTGCTCGACCCTCGCGCTCCCACAGCTCCTCGAAGCCCAGCTCGTAGATCTCGGGCTTGGCGTTCGCCTCGGCGGCGAGCTCCGCGGGCGGCGGATACCGCCGCGTCTCGTCGAGCAGCGTCTCGATGTTCCTCTTGCGAGTTGTTGCCATTTCGTCCTCCTACCCTTCGGTGCGACGCGGCATCGGGGAGTCCGTCCGCGCGAGCGCCGGCAGCGCGCCCCAGAGCGGCCGGCCAACGGGCACCACCGCGCGGGGCGCCATGCCGTTCACGACCCCGGCCGCCGACGTGTACCAGGCCACCGCAGCGGTCGCGATCCCGAGCCAGCCACCGACGTGGAGCCAGAAGTCGCTCTGCCCGTGCGCCAGCCGGAAGAAGCCGAACGCGAGGACGATCTCGGTCGCTTCCAGAGTGAGGAACACCCCGAAGACGGCCAGGTTCACCCGGGTCGACCACATCAGCATGTACGTGTTGAAGATCGCGAACGCGATCAAGAACCACGCCAGGGCGTTGTCCGCGTCGGCCCCCTGGAGCAGCCCCGAGAAGCCCGACGACGTGGACACGAGCAAGACGAACCCGCCCAACGACAGCCAGAAGCCGCCGTACGAGGCGAATGCGGTGGCGCCGAACACGTTGCTGTTGCGGAACTCCCACATTCCCGCGAGCAGCTGGATCATGCCGCCGTAGAAGAGCGCCGCCCCGATCCAGATCCCGTCGGGGATGAACGAGGCGTTGTGGCCGCTCAACAGGAACGTCGTCAGCGCGAACGCTGCGAGACCGAGCGGTGCGGGATCGGCCGGGATGAAGGGCCGGTCCGGAGCGGTCGTGGACATGGTGACCTCCTTGTCGACCTTCCGTGACTCTCCGCGTCAATACATCGTACGCCGACTTAGTCACCCGCTGTCGAGGCGAAAGCCAACGCGCCAAGGAAGCAATCGGTTGCACGGGTCGGCCTAACCGGAACGCAACACGAGCGTCACTCTGCTGTAACGGCGCTTCAGCGTCTCCACACATGTCGGGCGTTCTCTACAGCGAGATGGCAATCCAGACACCAATCGCTCCCTCCCGCGGCGAGCGGGAGCGTGAAGAGGTCACGTCCTGGCGCATCGAATGTCTCCAGGCAGCCGGGTACGACGCCGAGGCGGCGATCGTCATGGCGCTCGACCGTGACGTCGACCTCCACCGCGCGGTCTCGCTGCTCGAGCGGGGCTGCCCGCCCGATCTGGCGCTCCAGATCCTCTTCTAGCGCCCGACCCGGCCGCTCGCGGTCGCGGCCACGCGGAGGCGTTTCGCGTGCGCTCCGCTCAGCTGGCCCGGCTCGAGCCGCCAGGACCAGTTGCCCTTCGTCGTTCCCGGCCGGTTCATCCGCGCCTCGTTCCCGAGGCCGAGCACGTCCTGGGCCTGGACGATCGCCAGCTCGCACACGGAGGAAAGCGTCAGCTCGACCAGGCGCCACGCGTCCTCTCCGCCGAAGGCGCCCGCCAGGGTCTCGGTGTCGTGCGTCGACGTGTAGACGACCTGGTGGGGCCGGTGGTTCTCGAGCCGGTGCGGATTGTCGCGCCTTCCCGAGAACGCCCAGATCGTCACCGCCATCCCCGGGAAGCCGAGCTCGTCGCGTAGCGCCCGCACGTCGGGAGTGATCACACCGAGGTCCTCCGCCACGACCGGCAGGTCGCCGAGCTGCGCGCGCGCTGCGTCGAAGACCGAGCGGCCCGGCCCGAGACGCCATTCGCCGCCACGGGCGCTGCGTGCAGCTGCTGGAACGGCCCAGTACGCGGCAAACCCGCGGAAGTGGTCGATCCGGAAGAGATCGGCGAGCGCGAGCGCGCGGCGCATCCGCTCGATCCACCAGCGATAGCCGGTGCGGGCGAGCTCGTCCCAGTCGTAGAGCGGGTTCCCCCACAGCTGGCCGCTCCGGCTGAGCGCGTCGGGCGGTGCCCCCGCGACTGCCTCACTGAGCGAGAGGAACAGATCGGGGTGCGCCTGGTGGTCGCAGCCTCCCGCGGCGACGTAGATCGGCAGGTCGCCGACGATCCGGAGTCCGCGTTCGGCCGCATATGTCCGGAGGGCGTCCCATTCCCGGGCGAATCGCACCTGCTCCTCGAGCGCCCCCGGGCCCGCGAAGTCGACCCAGTCGTCGAGCCAGGCTCGCTCACGAGTGCGGAACCGGCGAGCCTCGCCGGCGCTCACCGGCGCCCCGGGCTCGGCGAGCAACCCGCCCCACCCGGCAAAGGCGGAGGCCGACGTGTACGGCGAGCCGAACGTGTCGGGAGGGTTGAGCGGGAGCACCTGCCACCAGCTCGCCCCCGCCTCCTGGAGCCAGTCGACGAACGAGTATGCCTCCGGGCCGAGCCGCCCCCCGGGAAGCGACGTCGGGTGGAGTTGGACACCGAGTGACCGCTCCAAGCGCACGGCCGAACTGTTTACCGTGTGCCGCGCATGCCCGGAGAGCGGATCGTCATCTCCGACGTCGTGCCGGAGGTCGACTGCGGCCGCTGGCCGGCGAAGGCCTGCATGGGCGACAGGGTCTCTGTCGCCGCGACGATCGTGCGTGACGGCCACGAGCCTCTCCGCGCGGTCGTGCGGCATCGCCGGGGGCGGGCGCGGTGGCGCGAGGAGCCCCTCCGGTTCCTCGGGAACGACCGCTTCGCGGGGTCGTTCCCGGTCGACGCGGTCGGCCGGTGGCAGTTCGAGATCGAGGCGTGGGTCGACCGGCACGCTGCCTGGCTCGACGAGCACGACCGCAAGGTCGCCGCTGGCCAGGCCGACCTCGCGGGTGAGCTCGCCGAGGGCGAGGCCCTGTTCGGCCCCGGGGCCGTCGAGGAGTGGCGCGAGGCGGCCGATGCCCTCGCGGCGGACGACCGCGGCGACACCTCACGCAGCGAACCGCTCCCCGTCGAGGTCGAGCGCGAGCGCGCGCGGGCGGGTGCCTGGTACGAGTTGTTCCCGCGCTCGTGGGGTGGGTTCAGGGGCGTCGTGGAGGCGGTGCCCGCCCTCGCCGAGCACGGGTTCGACGTCCTCTACCTCCCCCCGATCCATCCCATCGGCGTCACGAACCGAAAGGGCCGCAACAACACGGAGCGAGCGAGCGCGGGCGACGTCGGCAGTCCGTGGGCGATCGGCGCGGCGGAGGGTGGCCACGACGCGATCGACCCCGGCCTCGGAGACGACGAGGACCTCGCTGCGCTCGTGGAGGCGGTCCGCGCGCACGGGATGGAGCTCGCGCTCGATCTCGCGTTGCAGACCTCGCCCGACCATCCATGGCTCCGAGAGCACCCGGAGTGGTTCCAGCACCGCCCCGACGGCTCGCTCAAGTACGCGGAGAACCCGCCGAAGCGCTACCAGGACATCCACAACTTCGACTGGGACACGAAGGATCGCAAGGCGCTCTGGGAGGCGGTTCGCGCCGTTGTCCTGCGCTGGTGCGAGGCGGGCATCACGGCGTTCCGGGTCGACAACCCGCACACGAAGCCTGTGCCGTTCTGGGAATGGTTGATCGCCGAGGTGCGCAAGAAGCATCCGGAGACGGTGTTCCTCTCCGAGGCGTTCACGCGACCGGCGATGATGACGCTCCTCGCGAAGGCCGGGTTCTCGCAGTCGTACACGTACTTCACGTGGAAGAACGCGAAGTGGGAGCTCGTCGAGCTCGTCGAGCAGCTGCGGGAGTGGTCGCCGTACCTCCGGCCGAACCTCTGGCCGAACACCCCGGACATCCTCCATGCGACGCTTCAGCAGGGCGGGCGCCCCGCGTTCGAGTGCAGGCTGGTGCTTGCCGCGACCCTCTCGCCGAGCTACGGCATCTACTCGGGCTATGAACGCTGCGAGAACGTCCCGGTGCAGCCCGGCAGCGAGGAGTACCTCGACTCCGAGAAGTACGAGGTGCGCGAGCGGTCCTTCGAGGGGCCGCTCCTGCCGCTCGTCAAGCGGCTCAACGAGATCCGTCGCGCGCATCCGGCGCTGACCGCAGCCGGGCTCGAGCGGCTCGCCTGGCTCGAGACCGAGAGCGAGCACATCCTCGGTTACGCGCGGGAGCACGACGGCGACGTGGTGCTCGTCGTCGTGAACCTCGACCCATTTGCGATCCACGAGGGGGTCTGCGTCGTCCCGCACGAGCTCGGGCTGCACGAGCCGTTCGACGTCGTCGATGCGCTCACCGGCGAGCCGTACACCTGGGGCGCGCGCAACTACGTGCGCCTCGGCCCCGGCAAGGCGCACGTCCTCGAGGCGCGGGCGTGACTCGTTCGTGCCAGGCACGTGGACACGTCCAGCCGGGGCGTGGCGTCGGTGGACGGGATGCATACGTGTCAAGGCGTCCGGAAAGGCCCGGAATTCGTGCCAGGCACGTAGCCACGTCCGATGCAGACATGCCGGAGATCGCCGCGTGAGCACCCCGACGCCCGTTCCGGAGCGCAGCGGCTCCGAGCACTGGTTCGAGTCGCAGCCGGACTGGTTCAAGACTGCGGTCTTCTACGAGCTGCACACGCGCGCGTTCTTCGACTCGTCCGACGACGGCACGGGTGACTTTCGCGGGCTGCGCCAGAAGCTGGACTACCTCGAGTGGCTCGGCGTCGACTGCATCTGGCTGCTCCCCTTCTATCCCTCGCCACTGCGCGACGGCGGGTACGACGTCTCGGACTTCCTGACCGTCGCGCCCGAGTTCGGCACGGTGGACGAGTTCGCGGCGTTCGTCGAGGCAGCCCACGAGCGGCGGATGCGCGTGATCGCCGACTTCGTGATGAATCACACCTCCAACGAGCATCCATGGTTCCAGGAATCCCGCCTGGGGCCGGATTCGCCCAAGGCGGACTGGTACGTCTGGTCGGACACCGTGCACCGCTACGAGGACGCACGGATCATCTTCGTCGACAGCGAGCAGTCGAACTGGACCTTCGACCCTGTCCGTGGCGAATACTTCTGGCATCGGTTTTACAACCACCAGCCCGACCTCAACTACGAGAACCCGGAGGTCGGCGACGCGATCATCGACGCGCTCCGATTCTGGCTCGACCTGGGGCTCGACGGCTTCCGGCTCGACGCGGTGCCGTACCTGTTCGAGGAGGAGGGCACGAGCTCCGAGAACCTCCCGCAGACACACGAGTTCCTGAAGCGGGTTCGGGCGGAGGTGGATGCCGGGTATTCCGACCGGGTGCTGCTCGCGGAGGCGAACCAGTGGCCGGAGGACGTGGTCGACTACTTTGGCAAAGGTGACGAATGCCACATGGCGTTCCACTTCCCCGTGATGCCGCGCATGTTCATGGCGGTCAGGCGCGAGGAGGCGCGGCCGATGGTCGAGATCCTCGACCGGACGCCCGCGATCCCCGACAACTGCCAGTGGGGCCTCTTCCTGCGCAACCACGACGAGCTGACACTCGAGATGGTCACGGACGAGGAGCGGGACTACATGTACGCCGAGTACGCGAACGACCCGCGGATGAAGCTCAACCTCGGGATCCGCCGGCGCCTCGCACCGCTCCTCGACGGTGGCCGGGACGAGATCGAGCTGATGCACGCGATCCTCTTCTCGCTGCCCGGCACCCCGGTCCTCTACTACGGCGACGAGATCGGGATGGGCGACAACGTCTATCTCGGCGACCGGGACGGCGTCCGCACCCCGATGCAGTGGACGGGAGACCGGAACGGCGGCTTCTCGCGCGCCGACTTCGCGCAGCTGTACCTCCCGCCGCTGATGGACCCTGTCTTCGGATTCCAGGCGGTCAACGTCGAGGCGCAGCTTCGCTCGCCGACGTCGCTCCTCCGCTGGCTCCAGCGCTTCGTGGCGCTCCGCAAGCAGCACCCCGTCTTCGGGCTCGGCACGTACCAGTCGCTCGAGACGTCCAACCCGCGGGTGTTCGCCCACGTACGTACGCACGAGCAGGACATCGTGCTCTGTGTCCACAACCTCGCCCGCTCCGCCCAGGCCGTGGAGCTCGACCTGGCCCGGTACGACGGGTACACGCCCGTGGAGATGACCGGCGGGACGCCGTTCCCCGCGATCGGGACGCTGCCGTACCTCCTGACGTTCGGGCCGCGGGGCTTCTACTGGTTCCGGCTGCTCGAGGAGCCGCCCGATGCCTGATCCAACCGCGCTGACGAGCGAGGAGCTGCTCGCACTCGTCCAGGACGCGCGCTGGTTCGGCGCGAAGGACAAGACGCCCGAGAGCGCCGAGATCGTCGATCTTCCCGTCCGGGATCCGGTCGTCACGCTCGCGCTGGTCGAGGTGCGCTTCGGCACGGGGACGCACGAGCACTATCTGCTCGACTTCGCCGCCGACGGCGCCGCCGACGTGCTCGAACGGCCGGAGGTCGCCTCGCGGCTCGCGGAGCTCGCCGGCCTGGAGGTCGACGGCGCGGCGGTCGAGTCCCTCGGGGTCGAGCAGTCGAACAGCTCGGTCATCCTCGACGGGCTCCACGTGGTCAAGCTCTACCGCCGCCTCGAGGCAGGGCCGAATCCGGAGATCGAGATGCTCCGCGCGCTCGCCGACGAGGGATTCACGAACGCGCCGCGCCTGGAAGGTGCCCTCGAGACGCCCGGCCCGCCGCTCGAGACGTCCCTCGTCTCCGTCACCGGCCGCGTCTCGGCGGAGGGAGGCGGCTGGGAGCTGACGGTCGAGTCGCTCGGCGACGACCCGTCGTGGCTCCCCGAGCGCGCGTGGCGTCTCGGAGAGGTGACGGCAGGGCTGCACGGCGCGCTCGCCGCACACGAGGGCGACCTGTCCTTTGCGCCGGAGGAGCCGAGCAGCGAGTCGCTCCAACTCTTCGCCGCGGCGATCGACGAGGAGATCTCGCAGACGTTCGGCAGCCTTCCCGAGGACGACGCGCTGGGCGCGGTCGCGCACCGGGCCGAGGATCTCCGCGACCTCGTCCAGGAGCTCGCCGCGGTCGGCCCCGCGGGGCTCGCCATCCGCACCCACGGCGACTACCACCTCGGCCAGGTGCTCTGGTCGACGGACGCGGACTGGGTCGTGATCGACTTCGAGGGCGAGCCGGCTCGCTCGCTGCCCGAGCGCCGCCGCAAGCGCTCGCCGCTCCGCGACCTCGCCGGGATGACTCGCTCGTTCGCGTATGCCGCGGACGCGTCGCTCCTGCTCTGGGGCGTCGAGGCGCCACCCGGGTGGGTCGAGGCCTGCCGCGAGGCCTTCGTCGAGGGCTATCTCGCGTGCGCCGACGAGCGGCTCCTGCCGCCGAGCCGCGCGGGCTTCGACCGGCTGCTCGCGCTCTTCGAGCTCGAGAAGCTCGTGTACGAGCTCCGCTACGAGGCCCGGAACCGACCTGACTGGGCCTCGATCCCGATCGTCGGCATGCTGCGCATGCTCGAGGCGGCGGCGTGACGAGCTTCGGCGAGCTGGACATCCATCTGATCGGCGAGGGTCGCCACGAGCGCCTCTGGGAGCGCCTCGGCGCCCACCTCCTCGACGGCGAGGGGGGCGTCCGCTTCGCGGTCTGGGCACCCAACGCGCGCGAGGTATCGGCCGTCGGCGAGTGGAACTACTGGAGCGAGGGGGCCGACCCGCTCGAGCCGCAGGGCTCCTCCGGGATCTGGGCCGGTGTGGCCGAGAACGCGCGCGAGGGCCAGGCGTACAAGCTCGCCGTCCGGGGCGCCGACGGCGTCGTCCGGCTGAAGGCCGACCCGGTCGCGTTCCAGGCAGAGGAGCCTCCGGGCACAGCCTCGCTCGTCTACCGCTCGACGTTCGAATGGTCGGATGACGACTGGCTCGCGCGGCGGACGGCGACGGACCCTCTCACCGCGCCGCTCTCGGTCTACGAGGTGCACGCCGGCTCGTGGCGGCAGGGGCTCGGCTGGCGCGACCTCGCGGACGAGCTCGGCGAGCACGTCGAGGAGCTCGGCTTCACCCACGTCGAGCTCCTGCCCGTCATGCAGCATCCCTTCGGCGGCTCCTGGGGGTACCAGGTAACCGGCTTCTACGCTCCGCAGGCGACGCTCGGGACGCCCGACGACTTCCGCGCGTTCGTCGACGCTCTCCACGCGCGCGGGATCGGCGTGCTGCTCGACTGGGTCCCGGCGCACTTCCCACGCGACGACTGGGCCCTGGCACGCTTCGACGGGACGGCACTGTACGAGCACGCCGACCCGCGGAGGGGCGCGCATCCCGACTGGGGGACGCTCGTCTTCAACCTCGGACGGCACGAGGTGCGGAACTTCCTTCTCGCGAGCGCTCTCTACTGGCTCGAGGAGTTCCACGCCGACGGCCTCCGGGTCGACGCGGTGGCGTCGATGCTCTACCTCGACTACTCACGCGAGCCGGGGGAATGGCTGCCGAACCGCTTCGGCGGTCGCGAGGACCTCGAGGCGGTCTCGTTCCTCCAGGAGCTGAATGCCGTCGTGCACGGCGTACATCCCGGTGTGGCGATGCTCGCCGAGGAGTCGACCGCCTGGCCGGGGGTCTCGCGGCCCACGGAGGGCGGCGGGCTCGGCTTCACGTTCAAGTGGAACATGGGCTGGATGCACGACACGCTCGACTACGTGTCGAAGGAGCCGGTGCACCGGCGCTGGCATCACGATGAGCTGACGTTCTCGATGGTCTATGCGTGGGACGAGAACTTCGTGCTGCCGCTCTCGCACGACGAGGTCGTCCACGGAAAGGGCGCGCTCCTGCGGAAGATCCCCGGCGACGAATGGCAGCAGTTCGCGACGCTGCGGGCGCTCTACGGGCACATGTGGGCGCACCCCGGCAAGCAGCTCCTCTTCATGGGCGGCGAGCTCGGCCAGGGCACGGAGTGGTCGGAGGCCGCCTCGCTCGACTGGTACCTGCTCGACTATCCGCTGCACGAGGGCGTGAGACGCTGCGTCGCCGACCTCAACCGGATCTACCGTGACGAGCCGGCGCTCTGGGAGGTCGACTTCCGGCCCGTCGGGTTCTCCTGGCTCGTCGGCGACGCGCGGGAGGACAACGTCCTCGCCTACGCGCGGTTCTCCGCGGACGAGTCGCGGACGCTCGCCTGCCTCGTGAACTTCTCGCCGGTCGTACGCCATCACTGGCGCGTCCCCCTTCCTGTGGGCGGCGCTTGGCGCGAGGTGCTGAACACGGATGCGGCCGAGTACGGTGGCTCCGGCGTGGGCAACCTCGGCGGGGTCGAGGCGGTGCCGGAGCCGCTGCACGGCCGGCCGTTCTCCGCCGCCGTGACGCTGCCGCCGCTCGCCGCCGTCTGGCTCGCGCCCGCCGGCTAGCGGAGCCGCGATGCAGTTCCACGGGGACGGGTTCCGGGCCGGCGACCCGCGCGTCCAGCCGGCCCATCCTTCGGCCGCAGCACGGCCCTCGGCGTTGCCGGACGAGGTCGACGTGCTGATCGTCGGTTGCGGCCCGGCCGGGCTCGTGCTCGCCGCCCAGCTGGCCGCGTTTCCGGCGGTCACCACCCGGATCGTGGAGCGCAAGCCGGGCCCGCTCGAATTGGGCCAGGCGGACGGCGTCGCGTGTCGCACCGTGGAGATGTTCGAGGCGTTCGGGCTCAGCGAGCAGCTCGTCGCCGAGGCCTACTGGGTGAACGAGACGGTGTTCTGGCGCCCCGACGCGGACGATCGGTCGCGCATCGTCCGCACGGGCCGCGTCCAGGACGTGGAGGACGGCCTCTCCGAGTTCCCGCACGTGATCCTCAACCAGGCGCGGATCCACGACTACCTCCTCGGCGCGATGCGCCGCTCGGCGAGCAGGCTCGAGCCCGACTACGGCCTGGAGGTCGTCGAGCTCGCGGTTGACGACTCGGCCGAGCACCCTGTCACCGTCACGCTCCAACGTGTGGACTCGGCGAGCGCGGGCGAGGAGCTCACCGTGCGCGCGAGGTACGTCGTCGGCTGCGACGGGGCGCGCAGCGCCGTGCGGCAGGCGATCGGTCGCGAGCTCCACGGGGAGACCGCCAACCATGCCTGGGGCGTGCTGGACGTCCTCGCGGTGACCGACTTCCCCGACATCCGGCTCAAGGCGGCGATCCAGTCCGGCAGCGGTGGGAACGTGCTGCTCATCCCGCGCGAGGGTGGCTATCTCGTGCGCCTGTACGTCGACCTCGGCGAGGTCGACGGCGGCGACCGGCCCGCCGTGCGGGACATGCGCCCGGCAGACGTCGTCGCGATCGCGCAGCGAGTGCTGCACCCGTACACGCTCGAGGTGAAGGAGGTCGTCTGGTTCTCGGTCTACGAGGTCGGCCAGCGACTCGCCGACAGGTTCGACGACGTGCCCGCCGAGCTCGTCGGAGTCCGCACTCCGCGCGTCTTCGTCGCGGGCGACGCCTGCCACACGCACAGCGCCAAGGCCGGTCAGGGGATGAACGTGTCGATGCAGGACACGTTCAACCTCGGCTGGAAGCTCGCGGCCGTCCTGGAGGGCCGCAGCCCTGACTCGTTGCTGGACACGTATTCGGCGGAGCGCCAGGCGATCGCGCAGGAGCTGATCGACTTCGACAAGACCTGGTCGGCGATCATGGCCTCACCGCCCCGAGACCCGGCGAACCCGGAGACCGGCGGCGTCGACCCGGCGGAGCTCCAGGAGTACTTCGTGCGCTCGGGCCGGTACACCGCCGGCGTCGCGACCCGCTACTCGCCCTCGCCGCTCACCGGGGCGTCCACACATCAGGGGCTGGCAGGGGGGTTCACGATCGGCATGCGGTTCCATTCGGCGCCGGTCATCCGCCTGGCAGACGCCAAGCCGGGCCACCTCGGCCACGTCGCCCGGGCCGACGGCCGCTGGCGGCTCTACGCGTTCGCCGACGAGGCTGCGCCAGGCGAGCCCGCGTCGCGGCTGCGAGCGCTCTGCGAGCACCTCGAGCACTCGCCCGATTCACTCCTACGAAGGTACACGCCCGCCGCTTCCGACGTCGACGGCGTGCTCGACCTCCGCGCGGTCTTCCAGCAGAGCCACCGCGACCTCGCCCTTGCGGAGCTGCCGCCGTTGCTGCTCCCGCGCAAAGGCCCCCACGGGCTCGTCGACTACGAGAAGGCGTTCACCCCCGACCCGCGGGCCGGCGACGTCTTCGATCTGCGCCGGATCGACCGCGAGCGGGGCGCGCTCGTCGTCGTTCGCCCGGATCAGTACGTCTCCCACGTGCTCCCGCTCGACGGGTACGCCGAGCTGGCAGACTTCTTCGCCCCGCTCATGATCGAGGTGCCGCGCCGCACCTGAGCCCGCCGAGCACGAGGCTAGGGTGCTTCGGTGCAGCGCGTGGTCTGGCCCGGGAGGCCGTTCCCCCTCGGCCCGACGTGGGACGGGGGCGGCACGAACTTCTCCCTCTACAGCGAGAACGCCGAGCGCGTGGAGCTCTGCCTGTTCGACGACGAGCGCCGCGAGGAGCGTGTCCCCGTCGCCCAGCAGACCGCACACGTCTGGCACGCCTACCTGCCCGGCGTCGGCCCCGGCCAGCGCTACGGCTACCGGGTGAACGGCCCGTGGGAGCCGGGCGCGGGCCACCGGTTCAACCCGGCGAAGCTGCTGATCGACCCGTACGCGAAGGCGATCGACGGGCCGATCGCCTACGACCGCGCGCGCACCTTCGCCTACGTGGCGGGGAAGGAGAACGAGCCGGACCCGAGCGACTCCGCGCCCGCGATCCCGCACGGCGTCGTGATCGACCAGGGGTTCGACTGGGAGGGCGACGTGCAGCTGCGCCGCCCGTGGGCGGAGACCGTGATCTACGAGCTGCACGTGAAGGGGTTCACGCGGCAGCTCGAGGGCGTTCGCGAGGACCTCCGTGGGACGTACGCGGGCCTTGCCTCCGAGGCGGCGGTCGCGTACCTCCGCGAGCTCGGCGTGACGGCGGTGGAGCTCCTCCCCGTCCACCACATCGCAGACGAGCACGCGCTCGTCGAGCGCGGCCTCCGGAACTACTGGGGCTACTCGACGATCGGCTATCTCGCGCCGTACGCGGCCTATGCCGCGACGGGCTCGCGCGGGGAGCAGGTGCGCGAGTTCAAGGGCATGGTGAAGGCCCTGCACCGCGCCGGGATCGAGGTGATCCTCGACGTGGTCTACAACCACACGGCCGAGGGCAACCATCTCGGGCCGACCCTCTCGTTCAAGGGCATCGACAACGCGTCGTACTACCGGCTCGTCCCCGACGACCGGCGCCACTACATGGACTTCACCGGGACGGGCAACTCGCTCAACCCGGTCAACCCCTCCGTCCTGCGGCTGATCATGGACTCGCTGCGGTACTTCGTCACCGAGTGCCACGTCGACGGCTTCCGCTTCGACCTCGCGGCGGCGCTCGCGCGGGAGTTCTACGACGTCGACCGCCTCTCCGCGTTCTTCGACGTCATCCACCAGGACCCGGTGCTCTCGCAGGTGAAGCTCATCGCCGAGCCCTGGGACGTCGGGCCGGGTGGCTATCAGGTCGGGAATTTCCCGGTGCTCTGGTCGGAATGGAACGGCATGTACAGAGACTCCGTGCGGGACTTCTGGCGCGGGCATACAGCCGTCGCGGAGTTCGCGCGGCGCTTCACGGGCTCGAGCGACCTGTACCAGGACGACGGCCGGCATCCCTCCGCCTCGATCAACTTCGTCACCGCGCACGACGGCTTCACGCTGCGCGATCTCGTCTCGTACGACCACAAGCACAACGAGGCCAACGGGGAGGGAAACCAGGACGGCACCGACGACAATCGCTCCTGGAACTGCGGCGTCGAAGGGGAGACCGACGATCCTGAGGTGAATGCGCTGCGCGACCGGCAGAGCCGCAACATCCTCGCCACGCTCCTTCTCTCGCAGGGGACGCCGATGCTGCTCGCCGGCGACGAGCTCCGAAACACGCAGGGCGGCAACAACAACGCGTACTGCCAGGACAACGAGATCTCCTGGCTCGAGTGGGAGCTCGACGAGCGCGCCGACGTCCTCCTCGGGTTCACGAAGCGTCTGCTTCGCCTGCGAGCAGAGCATCCGGTGTTCCGGCGCGCCGCCTTTCTCAGCGGGGAGGCACGGCAGGGCTCGGGCGCGCCCGACGTCTGGTGGTTCCGGCCTGACGGGCGGAAGATGACGCAGGCTGACTGGGCGCGCGGCGACGCCTTCGCGCTCGGCGCCTTTCTCAACGGCGAGGAGATTCCCTCGCTGACAGCCGAGGGCGAGCCGGTGTCGGACGAGTCGTTCATCGTCCTGTTCAATGCGTGGCGCGAGCCGGTCACGTTCGTCCTGCCGCCCGCCCGCTTCGGCCGACGCTGGGGGCACGAGCTCGCGACCGCCGACCCGGGGCTCCGGCCGAACGGGACCGTCTACCGCGCGCGCTCGTCGGTGCCGGTGCAAGCGCGCGGGCTGCGCGTGCTCCGCCGCGTCGGCTAGAGGCTTGATGTGAAATTCGTGCGCGATCGTGGTGCCGCCTCAGACGCGGCGCCATGCCGTCTCCGCGCCCTTGCGAAGGCGTCCAGCCTGCGCTGCGGACGCGGAGCCGACCTGGCTTGGCCTGAGACGGCCCCACGGGGCGCCCATTTCACATCAACCCTCTAGTCGACCGGCGGAGGCTGACGTAGGACGCGGAGGCAGATCGAGACCACCTCGGGGTCGAACTGCGTCCCGGCTGCGTCTTCGAGCCTGTGGAACGCCTCTTCGACCGACAGCGCCTCGCGGTACGGCCGGTCGGTCGTCATCGCGTGAAACGCGTCGCAGGCGAAGATGATCCGTGCCTCGAGCGGGATCTCGTCCTTGTTCAGCCCGTCGGGGTAGCCGCGCCCGTCGTAGCGCTCGTGGCAGGCGCGGACGATCGGCCGGACCTCGGCGAGCTGCTCGATCGGAGCGAGGATCCGCTCCCCGAGCTCCGGGTGCTGCTCGATCACGGCACGCTCCTCGGGGGTCAGCGGGCCCGCCTTCATGAGGATCGCCGCGGGAATCCCGATCTTCCCGATGTCGTGGAAGAGCGCCCCGAGCTCGAGCCGCTTCAGGCGCCTCGCGTCGAGACCGAGCTCGCGACCGACCTCGATCGCCATGTCGCAGATCCACCGCGCGTGCGAGCTCGTGTACGCGTCCTTCGCCTCGAGCGCGTTTGCGAGCGCCTCGACCGTGGAGAGGAACGTCCGCTCGAGCGTCGCGAAGCTCCCCGCGTTCGTGATCGCGAGACGAGCCTGGCTGGCGATTCCGGCGAGGAGCTCGAGCTCGCGCGCGGCGACGTCCGCCTCGACTGCGACCGCAAGCGCGCCCATCCCCTGGTCGAGCGGGATCAGCGCGATCGCGTGCGCCGGCGCGGCACCGTGCACGTCGAGCGCCCGCCCGACGCGCGCAGCGTCGAGCTCGTCCATCACGAATGGTTCCGAGCTCGTGACGAAGGGCGCCACGATCTCAGGGGGGAGGAGACGGCCCTGAAGGCTCGAGTACGGCGAGTCGCCGGCCGTGGCGCGGCAGGTGAGCCCGCCCTCGGAGGTGGGGAGCCACACCGAGCAGCGCTTCGAGCCCATGATGCGGGCCGCGCCGAGCGCGACCTGCTCGAGCACGCCGTCGAGGTTCGTCACCGCAGACAGCTCGCGCGTCAGCTCGAGCAGCGCTTTCGCGCTCTCGGCCTCGCGCCGTTGCGCCTCGTAGAGCCTGGCGTTCATCAGTGCAACCGTCGCGTGGCCGGCGAGCACCTCGAGCAGCCGGAGGTCGTCCGCGTCGAACTGGTCGACCCCGAGCTTCGAGACGACGATCACGCCGACGACGCTCGGCCCGTAGCGCAGAGGAACCGCGAGGAGCGACTCCTCGATCTCCTCCGTGCCGGGGATCCTGCGGGCGATCTCGCTCTTCGCCGCGTCACCGCTGATGAACGGCATGCCCGTGGCGGCGACGTGCCCGGTGATCCCGTCGCCGACGCGCGTCGCGAGCGCCTCGGTCGCCGACTTCGACGCGGTGAGGTCGCCGCGGAAGGCGATCAGCCGGAGGTCGTCGCCCTCGCGGACGAACACGCGGCAGTTGTGGTAGTCGATCAGGAGCCTCAGCTCGTCGGCGATCGTCGAGCCGATCTCGGCGACGTCGTTCAGCCGGCTGAGCTTCGCGGAGACGCCGTGCAGCATCTTGAGGTGCGCGATCGAGCGGAACTCCGCGCTCCGGGCGGGCACCTCGTCCGAGGGCCGGGCGAGCCCCTCCTCGTGGAAGACGACGATCTGGCCCTTGCCGCGCGCCTTCGCGGTCATCATCGCGACCTCCGCGCAGGCGACGAGCTCCCGTGGGTTCGCGGCGTGGTCGGGGCCCGCGGCGATCCCGATCGAGAGGGTGACCGGGCCCACAGGGCCGAACTCCGTCTCGGCCACGTGCTCCTGGACCCGCTCGGCGAGCCGGAACGCGTCCGAGAGGGCCTTCGTCGGGGCGATGATCGCGAACTCCTCGCCGCCGATCCGGCAGACGCTGTCGCTCCCGCGGACCGACCCAAGCAGGATCGACGCCACCTCGGAGAGCACGTGGTCGCCGGTCGCGTGGCTGTACACGTCGTTGACGCGCTTGAAGTCGTCGAGGTCGAGCATGATCAGCGCGACCGTGCTCTGCTCGGACGATGCCGCGACGAGCTCCTGGCGGAGCCGCTCGTGGAAGGCGCGGTGGTTCCAGAGCCCGGTCAGCGGATCGGTCTGCGCCTGGCGCTCCAGTGAGGCGCGAATGTGCGCGTTGTCGATCGCGAGCGCGGCAGCGTCGCCGAAGCGGACGACCAGGAGGAACTCGTCCTCGGTGAACTCCTGGAACCCGGCGCGGTAGATGTTCAGCGTGCCCTTCAACCGGCCGCGCGCGACGAGCGGGACGACGATGAGCGACTCGGGGTCGGGCGTCGTGTTGGTGACGAACCGGACCCGCGGGTCGAGCTCGGCGCGGTTGGCGAGCACGGGCTCGCGGTGCTCGACCGCCCAGCCCGTGATCCCGACGCCGTAGGGGAATGGCTCGTCGGCGAGCACTTTCTCCGCGTCCTCGCCCGAGGCGAAGACAGCGCGCAGCTCCTGGGCCGAGTCGTTCGCCTCGTAGAACGTGATGTCGTCGTACGGGATGAGCTCACCGACCGTGTCCGCGATCCGCTGAAGAAGGTCGTCCAGCGACTGCTCGGAGAGCACGTCGTGGAACACGTCGGCGAGCTTGCGGTACGACTCGACGACAGGGTCGAGCGACTCCTCGGCAGGGGTCGTGACGTCGGAGGCCGACGCAGGGGTGTCGGACGGAGGAATCACTGCCGCTCCGTGGTCATCGGCATCTCCGGCCCGTGGCTTGAGCACTGGCTTCGCGGGATCCGGCCGGATCGGCAAGAATGGGCTCATGGCTGGCAAGATCGTCGTCGGGGTCGACGGCTCCGCGCACGCCGCGGCGGCGCTCAGGTGGGCCGCCGAGGAGGCGGCGCTCCGCTCCGTGAGGCTCGAGGTCGTCCACGCGTGGACGTTCGTGCCGGTCGCGACGCCCGCCGACTCCGGTCTCGTGCCGATGGCGTGGACGGACAATGTCGAGCTGCTCGACGTGACACGCCGGGCTGCCGAGGATGCGGCGGCGGCCCAGGTCGCCGAGGTGCTCGGGCCCGACCAGGAAGCCACGATCACGGTCGTCGAGAACGGCCCTGCCGAGGCCCTCCTCGCCGCCGCCGCCGACGCCGACCTACTCGTGGTCGGGAACCGCGGTCGCGGCAACCTCGCGGCCGCGTTCCTCGGCTCGACGTCGGCGAAGGTCGCGGACGAGGCGCCGTGCCCGGTCGTCGTCGTCCGCGCCCAGCCCGAGTCCTAGCGGCGCTCGCAGGATTCTCGCGGGCGAGCGGGAATCTCCGGCGCGTGAGGCGCGTGAGGCTGGCGATTCCCGCGGCGGTCGGCGTCTGCGCGCTGGTTGTCACCGCGCCCGCGCTCGGAGGAGCCGACGCGCGGCACGCCCAGGTCTGGTTCCTGCGTGACGGCGAGCCGATGGCGGTGTCGCGTGTCGCACCCGCTATGCCCGGTCTCGTGCGCTCGCTCCTCGCCGGGCCGACCCGGGCCGAGCGCGCGAAAGGGCTCCGCAGCGCGATCCCCGCGGGCACGGCGGTCCGCGAGCTGACGATCTCGCGGCGAGTCGTGACCGTCGACCTCGACGGGCGATTCGCGTCGGGCCGTGACGAGCCCTCGCTCACGGCTCGGGTCGGCCAGCTCGTGCGGACGCTCCGCTCCGTCCCGGGCGTCGTCGGCGTCCGCCTGAGGATCGAGGGCGGTGTGCCCGTCGGGATCTTCCCGGGCTACGACCTCCGCCGCATCGTCCGGGCGCCGCTCGCGAGCCAGGCGGCGCCGACGCTGCGCGACTCCCAGCAGGTCCTCGCCGACCTCGGATTCATGGCTCAGAGCGGCGTGACCGGCCGACCGGGCGACGAGACCTCGGTGGCCGTCCTCGCCTTCGAGAAATGGACGGGAATGCCGCGCGACGGGGTGCTCGACGCCGACGTCGTAAAGGCACTTGCGCGGGCGACGCGCCCGGAGCCGGTTCTCCACGAGCCGGGGAAGCGGGTCGAGCTGCTGCTCGACCGGCAGGTCGCCCTCGCGATCGTCGACGACCGCGTCGAGCGCGTCTTCCACGTCTCCTCCGGCTCGGGCGGGCGTACCCCGTCCGGCTCGTTCCACGTCTATCGCAAGGAGCGCCTGTCGTGGTCGGTGCCGTTCTCGGTGTGGATGCCGTGGGCGACCTACTTCACGGGCGGCATCGCGTTCCACGAATACGGCTATGTCCCGTCCTATCCCGCCTCGCACGGCTGCGTGCGGATGATGGCCCGTGACGCGCCGGTCATGTACGCGTTCGCCACCTCGGGGACGCCCGTGGACGTGCTCCGGGGACGGGCATGAGACGGCGACGACTACGCCGCATCCGCAACCGCCGTGCTTCGCTCGTCGTCGCGGCTTGCGCGCTCGCAATGGCGCCTGTCGCGGCCAATGCCGCCGAATCGGCGACACCGCCGAGCTCGACGGCGCCGACCCCTCCGACGAACCTGGTCGTCGCGCTCGGTCTTCGCGACCCCGCGCTGGGCGCGGGCGTCGTCCGTGGCGGCGAGGTCGTGCTCGCCCGCGGGTTCGAGGTCGAGCTCGCGAAGGTGCTTGCGCGGCGCCTCGGGGTCCGTGTCGACCGGTTCGTCGAGCTGCGCCCCGCCGGAAGGCTCCTCGCGGGCGGGCCCGCCGGCTGGCAGCTCGCGCTCGCGGGCATCGAGCCCTCCCGCACAACGCGCGGCGCCGACCTCAGCGACCCGTACCTGACCACAGACGCTGCGGTGGTGCTGCGCAGGCATCTGCCACGCCCCAGGGGCCTCGCCGAGCTTCGCGGCTCCGTGCTCTGCGCCATTCGGGGCAGCGACGAGGCGAGAACGATCACGACGACCGTGCGGCCGAGGACGACGCCGGTGCTCGCGACCCGTACGGACCGGCTGCGCGAGCTGCTCCGCACCGGTGCCTGCGACGCGGCGCTCGTGCCCGCGAGCGAGGCGGGCCGCTTCGTCCGCGGGCACGGCCGCGAGCTCGGCCGCGTCACTGGGCGGGTGGAGAGCGGAGACGGTCTCGTCGTCGCGGTCCCGCGCGGCACGGGTCTCGACGTCGCCGCGGTCGATCGCGCGCTCGCGCGCCTGCGGAGCGACGGCACGCTCGGGCACCTCGCACGGAGCTGGCTGGGTCTCGACCCGGCCCGCCTCCGCACGCTGCGCTGAGGTCGCTTCCGGCGTCAGGATCCGAGGCGTGACGTCCCGAGTCACCGCCCTCGAGCGGCCACCGAGGCTCGTTGCGGGCGACCGCGTCGCGATCGTGGCGCCCTCCGGCCCGGTTCTCCCGGAGCGCCTCGACGCCGGACTCGACGTCTTCCGTGGCTGGGGCTTCGACCCGGTCGTGTTCCCGCACGTCCGGGAGGTCGGACCGCGTCTGTCGTACCTCGCGGGCAGCGACGAGGCGAGGGCCCGCGATGTCGAGGACGCCTGGTGCGACCCCTCGATCGCGGCGGTGATCAGCGCGCGCGGCGGCTTCGGCGCACAGCGGGTCGTCGACCTCCTCGATTGGGAGCGGATGGCGCGGGCCGAGCCGAAGGCGTTCATCGGCTTCAGCGACGCGACGGCCCTCCACGAGGCGATCGCCAGGCGCCTCGGCGTGGCGACGCTCTACGGGCCGATGGCCGCGGCGGAGGTGTTCGTCACGGACCCGCCGACCCAGGAGCACCTTCGCGCGACGTTGCTCGAGCCGGAATCGGTGCAGACGCTCTCGGCGCCGGCGTCAGGCACCATCGTCGGCGGGCGCGCGGCGGGCGTCACGGTCGGCGGCTGCCTCACGTTGCTCACCACCGACCTCGGCACACCGTTCGCCAGGGCGACGGCCGCGGGCGGGATCCTTCTCCTCGAAGATGTCGCCCTCGACCCGTACGAGCTCGACCGCACACTCACCCAGCTCGCGAGAGCGGGACTGCTCGACGGGGTCTCGGGCATCGCGATCGGCTCGTTGTCGGGTCACGAGCCATACGACAACCTGCGCACGGTTCTCGTCGAGCGGCTCGGACCGCTCGGCGTGCCGGTCGTGGACGAGCTGGGATTCGGCCACGGCCCCACGTCGCTGACGGTCCCGCTCGGCGTCCCATGCGTGCTCGACGCCGATGCCCGCACGCTCACGCTCGAGCTTCCCGCGCTCGCTGCCGAACGGGGGTGATCCGCCCGGCTCGCAACGAGCAAGAATGCGGGGGTGCCGTCGACGACAGCTCGTCTTCTCGCCGCCGTGGCGCTCGTGGTGTTCTTCGTGAGCCTCGGTGCCGCCGTGATGCTCGGGCTCGGTGACGACGAGAGCGCCGCAGTGGCCCCGCCGACACCGACCACTGGGACGAAGACACCCGTACGCGAGAAGCCGGTGCGCCCCAAGCCGGCACCGTTCGTGAAGCTCACGGCGGTCGGCGCGTTCGACCCCGAGGGAGACGGGCAGGAGCGGAACGAAGAGGCTCCGCTCGCCGTGGACGGCAGCCCGACGACGTTCTGGCGGACCGAGCACTACTCGAGCTTCTTCAAGTCGGGCGTCGGCCTCGTGCTGGACATGGGTCGCAGAGCCCGCGTCGAGCGGGTGCTCGTCGACTCGCCGACGCCTGGCTCGTCGGCCGAGATCCAGCTCGGCGACTCGCCGCAAGGGCCTTTCCGCACGGTGACGCCCTCCCGGCCCCTCACCGCCCGCACGTCGTTCACCGTGCCCCGCAGCGCCGGGCGCTATGTCGTCGTCTGGGTGGTCGGGATGCCGCAGGACAGCGCCGCCGAGGTCGCCGAGGTGCGCGTACGCGCGCGCACCTGACACGCGCTCCTACCGCCCGTCTTTACGATCGGCGGATGGAGTCGGTCCGGTTCGGCCGATCGGAGCTCGAGGTCTCGCGTGTCGGCCTCGGCTGCAACAACTTCGGGCGCCGGCTCGACCGCGAGCGGACACGCCGGGTCGTCGAGGCGGCGCTCGACGCGGGCATCACGTTCTTCGACACGGCGGAGTCGTACGGCGACGGGGAGAGCGAGCGGTTCCTCGGCGCGGCGCTCGGCGAGCGGCGCTCCGACGTCGTGGTCGCCACGAAGTTCGGCTGGGCACCGGGCGACCTTCCGGGAGGCTCACCCGAGCGCGTCCGCCGCGCGATCGACGCCTCGCTCGAGCGTCTCGGCACCGACGTGATCGACCTCTGCTACTACCACCGCCCCGACGGTGTCACGCCGCTCTCCGAGACGCTCGGCGCGATGCAGGAGCTTGTCGCCGCGGGGAAGGTGCGCCGACTCGGCCTCTCCAACGTCGACGTCGACCTGCTCGAGGAGGCGGCGGCGACCGGCGTGGAGGTCGTCGCGGTGCAGAACCGCTACAGCCTCGTCCATCGCGACGACGAGGCCGGCGTCCTGCCGTTCTGCCGCGAGCACGAGATCGGCTACGTCCCGTACTTCCCGCTCGAGAGCGGATTGTTGACCGGGAAGTACCGCCGCGGCGAGCCGGCGCCGGAAGGCTCGCGGCTGGCCGCTGGTGACGTGCGGGACGAGCAGTTCGACGAGGTGGAGCGCCTCGAGGAGCGCGCCGAGGCCCTCGGCTGCTCCCTGCTCGAGCTCGCAATCGGCGGCCTCGCCTCGATCGACGGGATCGCCTCGGTGATCGCGGGCGCCACGACCCCCGAGCAGGTCCGCGCCAACGCCGCCGCCGGCTCGTGGCGCCTGTCGGCGGCCGAGCTCGAGTCGTTGTTGGCCTGACCGCAGGCGGCGCTCAGGCGGCGGGCTCGGACGGGGCCGGCCGTCCTTGCGCGATGCGCTCGCTGAGCGTCAGCGCGAGCACCTGGGACGGCTCGACCGTCGGCGGACGACGCTCCCGTGGTGCCGGTCCGGGCTCGGGCGCAGGCGCAGGAGGGGGTGGGGCGGGAGCCTGGACGGCCTCCAGCGGCATCGCCGCCTTTGCGGCTGCCTGCTTCGCGTCGGCGCGCGCGTTCCAGAGGTCGGCTTCGAGCCGGTCGATCTCGTCGACGAGCATGAGGATCGCCTTCCCCGCCGCTCGCAACTCGTCACGGGCACTGGTGGAGAGCCCCGAACCCCAGTTCCGCAGGGTCTCGAGACGCTCCTCGTCGAGCCGCTCGACCACCAGGTGAGCCTAGTGCACCGCGACCCTGGGCGGACCGGCCGAAGGTCCGGCGCAGCCTGGCCTTGGTCCGGTCCCACCGGCGGGCGGCTTGGGCCGCCCGCCGGGTGTCGCGGCTACGCGAACGCCTCCTGCTGATAGCGCTCCCGCTGCTCGCTGCTCTCGAGGGAATGCACGACGCGCTCGGTCGTGAGCTCGTGCGCGGTGAGCCCCGCGAGCGCGAGCGCCAGCATGCCGGCGGCCGCGCCGAACGTGATCCACGTCTGGGCCGCACCGCCGAAGACCAGGGTCTCGACGATCGTCCAGGCGGCGAGGGCCGCGACGGCGCTGTCAAGGCCCCGCTGCGTCCAGCTCCGGCGGGGGAGCAGGGACGCTCCTGCCGTCATTGCGAGGACGAACACGCCCGTGACGGCAAACGCGATCCAGCCGGCGACGTTCGGCGAGAACGCGAACACCGCGACGATCACGAACCCGCTCGCGAGAGCGAGCACGACGTTCGTGGCATAGCGAGTAGACATGACGTCTCCTTCCTTGTGAGGACG
>DASSBV010000220.1:0-4836 GCA_035698545.1 Gaiella sp.
GATCCCGTCGATCGTCCGCTCCTCACCCGTCGCGAGCTCCATTACGAGCAGGTCGGGCCCGCCCTCGTCGGGGAGGAGCTCGACCGCCTCCTCGAGGCGCATCGCGACCGATCCGGGGCGCTCCTCGAGGAGCTGGTGCGCGCGGTCGACGGTCGGGTCGAGCACGCGGAAGCCGCGCGAGCCGGACGAGAAGACCGGCTTGAAGCACACGGGGCGGTCCGGATACCCGAGCTCGCGAGCAGCAGCGTCGACCTCGGTGGCTCCACGCACGCGCTGGAACGCAGGCGCCGGCACGCCGATGCGGTGCAGCAGCGCGTAGGACTCCGCCTTGTCGTTCGAGTGGCGGATCGCGTCGGGCGGCGAGACGAGGACGGGGATCTCGAACCGCTCGCGTTGCTCGGACAGCGCCTGGAGATCGAAGGATGACTGAGGGAGGACGACGTCGACGGACTCGCGGACGACGACGTCGAGGACGGCGTCGACGAACTCCGGCTCGGAGCCCGACGGGACGAGATGGAAGGCATCGCACAGATGACGGCCGACGGAACGCTCCGAGCGGTCGGTGCCTACCAGCCGCACCTCGCGCTCGCCGTTCTCGCGGAACGCCCGCAGCAGCGCCGCGGTCCCGGGCGCGCCCGCGGCGGAGACGAGCACGGTGATCGGCCGCAGGCTCAAGGGAGGAATGCAAGCAGGCGAACCGCGTTCACGACAGGTCGATCCGGTCGCCGGCGAGAAGCTCGAGGCGGTGAGTGCGCTGCGCGTCGAGCATCGCGTTCATCGTCGCCCCCATCGTCGCGCCCGGGTAGACCCAGATCTCCGGGTGGACGAGCACCTGGAGCCATGGGAAAGCCCCGGCGCGGATGTCTGCGTGCGGACAGCCCGAACGCCAGGCGCGATTCGAGTCGGAGCGGTACGTCGCAGGGTCGAAAAAGGGCGACGCCATCGGATTTGCCGCCCCGTCGATCGGCGCTGTCATGTACTCGGGCTCGGGGTTGTGCCAGGCGACGATGGGGTCGAACCGGTCGTCGAGATCGACGTTGGGATGGACGGCGTGCAGGCCGACCTCGTGGCCGAGCTCGCGAAGCCGGGCGAGCGCCGACTCGCCCTCGCGTGAGGCGAGGTTGTAGAAGACCGAGCGGGTCATCAGCAGGTAGGTCGCGGTAGCCTCCTCCTCCGCTTCGAGCTCCGCCATCTCGAGCGCCGCCTCGAGCGAGAGGTCGACGTCGTGGCGGAGCAGGAGATCGCCCTCCACCGGAGCCTCGCGGAAGGTCGCGAAGCGATAGCCGCCCGCGTGCGCGGCCCGCAGGATCTCGCGGTAGTGCTCGAGCGTGAACCCGCAGGCCATCCCTCACCCGACCTCGACGACGACGAGGGCTGCGGCCCGGTCGGCGTTGTCGAGCGCCTCGAGTGTGGTGGGACCTGTCGCGATCACGTGCCCATAGCGGTCGGCGGCCGTCCGCAGCGGGCGAACGACATCCCCGGGCGAGAGATACGTCTCGGCGGCGAGAACCCCCTCGGCCGAGAGCACCGGGCCGAGGGGGCCGAGCCGCGCCACGCGGCCGGTTGGCAGCTGCCCTGGGGCCGCGGTCAGGTACCGGATCGAGACGGGCTCTGATCGGCGCGGCAGGGCGTCCTCCTGGAGGATCTCCTGTCCCAGCGCGAAGCGAAGCGCGAGCTCGATGAGGTCGATCCCGACGGCATGGCGCACGAGCTCGGCGAGTTGCCCTCCCGGAACGCGTGCAGCCGCGCCGAGGACGGAGATTCCACCCTCCGGGGTCGCGACGAGCTGGACGACGCCGATGCCCTCCCGGAGCCCGAGCACCGAGGCGCCGCGTTCCGCCGTTCGTTCCGCCGCGCTGAGCTGATCCGAGTGGATCCGCGCGGGATGGAGGTGCGCGCGGGCGACGCCGAACCCCACGTGCTCCGGCCGCAACCGGTCGGAGAGGCTCACGAGCCGCGCGGGCCCGCCGAGTGCGACGACCACGGCATTCATCTCGGTCCCCTCGACGAGCTGCTCGAGCAGCGCCTCCCTGGAGCTCGACTTTGCGAGCGCGGCATGGAGATGAGATTCGAGGTCACCGGGCTCCTCGATCCGGAAGAGCCCGCGCTGGCCCTCCGCGTCTGCGGGCTTGAGCACCGCAGGGAGGCCGACGGTGTCGATCGCCGCGCGGCCCTCGGCGAGGTTCCTGACCGCCGCGAACTCCGGCTGCGGCAGCCCTTCCTCGGCGAACGTCCGGCGCATCGCGAGCTTGTGGGTGAACCGGTGCGCGACGTCCGGCCCGAGGGAGGGCAGCCCCAGGCGCTCCGCGACTGCGGCGACCACGGGCACTGCGCGGTCTTGTGCGACCGTCACGAGGGCGTCGACGTCGTGCCTTCGCGCGACGCCCTCCACGTCGTCCGGTGCGTCGACGTCGGTCAGCTCTGCGATGTCGGCATGGGCGAGCCCGGGGGCGTCGGGGTCGTCGTCTACCGCGATCACGCGATGTCCTAGCGCGCGCGCCCGGACGATCGCGGAGTGCTGGTCGCGCCCCGCGCCGATGAAGAGGACCGCAGACACGGCGCGATGCTAGACGAGCCCTGCTCGGCGGCCGGGGTCCGTCAGTCGCTCTCGTCGGGATCCTGAACGCGGATGCCGAGGACGCCCTCCACCTCGGTGAGCCCGGCGACCAGTGCCGGAACGGCGTCCGTACCGGAGACCCGCATCGTCACAGAGACGAGCCCGAGCGCTTGCTCGTGGTCCGGAACCTGCTCGGTCGTCAACTCGTTCACCGTGAAGCCCTGGTGCGTGCAGCGGGAGAGGACCTCGCGGAGGATGCCCGGCTGGTCGCGGTAGGTGATCCGCAGGACGGACTGCCGCTCGGCGCTCGACAACCGCTCGAGGCGGCGGACGAGGGGCGTGAACCCGTAGACGACGAGGAAGTGGGCGCCCGTCACGAGGCACGCGAGGAGCGGCAGGCCTGCCCCGGCGGCCATTCCCACACCCGCCGTCAGCCAGATCGTCGCCGCCGTCGTGAGGCCTCGCACGGCGTCCCGCCGGACGAAGATCAATCCGCCGCCGATGAAGCCGATGCCGGACACGATCTGGGCCGCCACGCGCGACGGGTCGAGGACGACGCGGTCGGAGAGCACGTCGGTGAAGCCGTACTTCGAGACGAGCATGATCAGCGCGGAGGCGACGCCGACGAGCGCGTGCGTCCGAAGCCCGGCGCTGCGCTGGCGCAGCTCGCGCTCGAGGCCGATCAGCGACGAAAGCGCGAAGGCGAGGGCGAGATATCCGACCTCGGTCCAGCTCTGTCCCGTGGGCTCACCGAAGGTCGCGATCAGCGTCAGCATCGCTCCAAGTATCTCCCGCGGGACTACGGACCGCGGTCACGAAGTCGGCACGGTCCCGTGACCCATGCGGCCGCGTTTTGCCGTTAGGCTCGGACCCGTGGGGAGGAGGTCGGTGGCCCGATACAAGGTGGGGGCGGTCGGGACGTGGCCCTAGAGGACGGCTGAAGCGCAGATCGGGCGCTCGACGGTAGCGCCCGCTGACGCGACGCCAGGACGCGATGTGCGCGAGGGTCGAGCGCTCTAACCGAACGTCTCGACGCGCTGGCTCTGCACGGCGCTCGACTACCATCCCGACGTGCCGCTGACGGGCAAAAGCATCGCGATCACGGGTGGGGCGGGGTTCATCGGGACGACTCTCGCGGCACGCCTCGTGGACGCGAACGAGGTGATCGCGATCGACAACCTCCACCGCGATGCGCTGTCGGGCACCGACCTCGAAGCGCACCCGAACTTTCGCTTCGCGGAAGGTGACGTCCTCGACCCGGAGCGGCTGACCGAGCTCGTCGCTGGGTCAACGCACCTGGTGCACGCGGCGGGCATCGCCGGCGTCGACACTGTGCTCGCGAGCCCCGTGCGGACGATGCGCGTGAACGTGATCGGCACGTACAACGCGCTCGAGGCCACGCTCGCCACCAAGGAGACGATCGAGCGCATTGTCGAGTTCTCCACCAGCGAGGTCTTCGGCCAGTACGCCTTCAACGTGCAAGAGGCCCACGTCACGACGATCGGCTCGGTCGGCGAGGCGCGCTGGACGTATGCCGTCTCGAAGCTCGCTGGTGAGCACATGGCGCACGCGTACCACGCCGAGCTCGAGCTCCCGTCGGTGTCGGTGCGACCGTTCAACATCTACGGGCCCGGTCAGATCGGCGGCGGGGCGATCCGGGCGTTCATCGAGGCGGCGCTGGCCGGCCGTGACCTGGAGATCCACGGCGACGGCTCACAGATTCGCGCGTGGTGCTACGTCGACGACATGGTCGAGGCGGTGCTCCTCGCACTCGAGCACCCGGCCGCGATAGGTGAGAGCTTCAACATCGGGAACCCGCGCTCGGCGGTGACGATCTACGACCTCGCCACCCGCATCAAGCGGCTCACCGGATGTCCCGGCGAGATTCGCTTCGTCCCGCAGCGCTACACGGACGTCGAGCTGCGCATCCCGAATGTCGCAAAGGCTCGGACGCTCCTCGGATTCGAGGCCGAGGTGGAGCTCGACGAGGGGCTCGAGCGGACGATCGCGTGGTACCGGGCGCGGCTCGGCGCTGCGGCGTGACCCCGCGCGCTCCTGGGACGCCGGTCGCGGCGCGGGGCCGGAGGGCACAGTATGAGTGATACGGGCCCGGAGAGCACCGTGCCGCGAGCGGCGTCAGGTGGCGGCGGAGCCGGGCTCCGCCCGGGGGGAGCCGCCGCCGGCCAGGGGCGCGCGGAGGTGATCCGGCTCGCACGGCCGGATGTGGGCGAGGCCGAGCTCGCGGCCGTCGCCGAGGTGCTCGCGAGTGGTCAGCTGAC
>DASSBV010000221.1:0-15657 GCA_035698545.1 Gaiella sp.
CACGCGGTCGTGATGTTCCCCGAGGGGACACGGCGCTCGAAGGGGATGCGGAAGCGGCACGCGCCACGCTGGCACTCGGGTGCGGCGCGCATCGCGCTCGACGCAGGCGTGCCACTCGTTCCCGCGGCGATCGCCGGAACCGACCGCCTGAGCCGTCTTGGCCGGTTGCGTGTCGCCTACGGAGCACCGGTCGAGACAGGTGACCTCTTGGATCGCGACCGCGCCGAAGGATCGCGGGTTGCAACAGACCGCTTGCGCGAGGCGATCGGGACGTTGGAACGCTCGGTGGGCTCGAGGGCGGCGGCGTGAGCGAACCGTTGCTGGTCGTCGACGGCGATTCGTTCGCGCATCGCGCCTTCCACGCCCTACCCCGGTCGATCCGCCGCGCCGACGGGAGTGCCGGCAACCTGCTCACCGGCCTCGTCAACATGCTTCTCCGTCTCTGGGACGCCGAGCGGCCGCGCGCGGTGTTCGTCGGCTGGGACACCCTCTTCGTGCCGACCTACCGGCACGAGGCGCTCGCCGGCTACCAGGCCGGACGCGAGTTCGACCCGGAGCTGCTCGAGCAGCTCGATCTCGCGCCGGGGCTGCTCGAGGCGGCCGGGATCGTCTGCGGGAAGGCCGCGGGCTACGAGGCGGACGACTTCCTCGCGGCCGCCGTCGCGGCAGAGCAAGCGCGCGGGGGGACCTCGCTCGTCGCCACCTCCGACCGCGACGCCTTCCAGCTCGCCGCGGACGACGTGACGATCCTCCAACCCGTCCGTGGCGTGAGCGAGCTGGCACGGATCGGCCCGGCGGAGGTCAGGGAGCGCTACGGGGTCGAGCCGACGCAGGTACCGGACTTCATCGCGCTCCGCGGCGATCCCTCGGACAAGATCCCGGGAGCGCGTGGCGTCGGGGCGAAGACCGCCGCCTCCCTCCTCGCCCAGTACGACAGCCTCGACGCGCTGCTGGAGGAGGGACGGTTCGCCCAGGAGGCCGAGGCACTGCGGATGTACCGCCACGTCGCGACGCTCGACCCGACGGTCCCGATCCCGGCGATCCCTGACCACCGACCGGACTGGCGGTCGGGCGCCGCGGCGGCCGAGGCGCTCGGGCTCGGACGGCTCGCGGGCCGCCTGGAGGAAGCCGCATCGAGCTGATCTCGCACCCGGGCCTGACGCGGCTCCATCCCCTGGCCCGGCACCACCACCCCGAGAGCGAGGAACGGCTGGTGGTGCTCCTCGACGCGCTGGGCCTCGGCGCCTCGACATCGGACAACGCTTGTGGTGATTCACCACAAGCGTTGTCAGCGACCCGCGCACAGGTCGAGCGGGTGCACGATCCCGATTACGTCGAGCGCCTGGCGACCCTAGAGCAGGAGACGTGGCTCGACGGCGACACGATCGCCGGCCCGACGTCGTTCGAGGCCGCCCTCCTCGCCGCCGGTTGCGCGATCGCTGCAGCCGAGAGGGATGGATTCGCACTGGTGCGCCCGCCCGGGCATCACGCGCTGCCGGACCGGGCGATGGGCTTCTGCCTCGTCGACAACGTCGCCGTCGCCGCGCGCCACGCCCAGGACGTCCTCGGCCTCGAGCGGGTCGCGATCGTCGACTGGGACGTCCACCACGGGAACGGGACGGAGGCGATCGTCTCCGACGACGACGATGTGCTCTACGTCTCGCTCCACCAGTGGCCCTTCTATCCCGGCACCGGTGGGCCCGGCACGAGCGACGACACGACGCTGAACATCCCCCTGCGCGCGGGCGCGGGGGACGCCGAGTACGCCGCGGCGTTCTCGGAGCTTGTCGAGCCGACCGTGCGCGCGTTCGATCCCGACCTCGTGCTCGTCTCCGCCGGCTTCGACGCGCACGAGCAGGATCCACTCGCCAACATGGGCGTCACCGAGAAGGGGTTCGAGGAGCTCGCCCGGCGGTCGGCGGGGCTCGGACCGCGGGTCGCGGCCGTGCTCGAGGGCGGCTACAACCTCGCAACGCTGCCTCGCCTGGTCGAGGCGGCGCTTCGCGGGTTCGAGGCAGCATGACCGCCGAGACCGTCCGCGAGATCGACACGCCCCACGGGCCGGCGCGGGTTCATTCCCAGCTCGTCGAGCAGCCGCGAGCCGTGCTCGTCCTCGGTCACGGGGCGGGCGGCGGGGTGACCGCGCGCGATCTCGTCTCGGCGACCGAGTCGGCGCTCGAGCGGGACGTCTCGGTCATTCTCGTGGAGCAGCCCTATCGCGTCGCAGGTCGGAGGAGCCCTGCGCCTGCCCGCCAGCTCGACACCGCGTGGCGGGCGGTCGTGGAGGCACTCCGCGAGGACGAGGCGCGCGGCCTCGCGCTCCTCGTCGGCGGGCGGTCGTCGGGCGCGCGGGTCGCGTGCCGCACCGCGGGTGACGCGGGCGCCGCCGGTGTCCTCTGCCTAGCCTTTCCACTTCGTCCTCCGGCGCGCCGCTCGGGCACGCAACCCGTGAGCCGGCTGCCCGAGCTCGAGGCCGTCGACGTGCCGGTGCTCGTCGTCCAGGGTGCGAACGACCGCTTCGGGATCCCGCCGGCGGCGCCCACGCGAACCGTCGTCGTCGTCCCGGGCGACCATGCGCTGCGATCGGGTCACGCCGAGCTCCGCGTGGCGGTCGGGGACTGGCTCGCCGAGGTCGTGTAGGTTCGCGCGATGCCGGACGAGCGCGAGATCCTCACCTGGGAGCTCTTCGGGACCGCCTCGCGCGAGCTCGCCCAGCTCGTCGCCGACGACGGCTATCTCCCCGAGATGATCCTCTCGATCGCGCGTGGCGGCCTGCTCGTCGGCGGAGCGCTCGGCTACGCGCTCGGCGCGAAGAACGTCTACACGATGAACGTCGAGTTCTACACCGGGGTGGACGAGCGGCTCGAGGTGCCGCATATCCTTCCGCCCGCCCCCGACCTCGTCGACCTCGACGATGCGAGGATCCTCATTGTCGACGACGTCGCCGACACGGGGCACACGCTCGAGAGCGTGGAGGAGTTCTGCGCCGGCAAGGTCGGCGAGGTGCGGACCGCGGTGTTGTACGAGAAGTCCCGCTCGCTCGTCAAATGCGACTACGTCTGGCGTCGCACGGATCGCTGGATCAACTTCCCGTGGAGCGACAAGGACCCGGTCGTCCCCGGCCTCACGGTGGCGCGCGAGCTCTAGGGGACAGGTGCCGGAGCGGTGCCGGCTCGCTGCCGGGCGATGAAGTCCCTGTACCAGTGGTAGCTCTGCTTCGGGACGCGCTCGAGCGTGCCGTAGTCGACGTACACGAGCCCGAAGCGCGGCGCGTAGCCCCGAGCCCACTCGAAGTTGTCGAGCAGCGACCAGACGAAGTACCCGTCGACGGGGACGCCGTCGGCGATCGCCCTGGCGACCGCGCCGAGATGGCGATCGAGGTACGACGTCCGTTCGGGATCGTCGACCGTGCCGTTCCGGCGCGTGTCACCGAACGCGGCGCCGTTCTCGGTGACGTAGAGCGGGGGCGCGTCGTACTCGTCGTGGAGGCGGAGAAGCAGCTCGTGGAGGCCGTCCGGGTAGACCTCCCAGCCCACCGCCGTGTGCTCGCCGTCGGGCATGTCGACGACGATCGGCCCGGAGCCGTTCGAGCCGGCCTTCACCACATGGCGGCGGTAGTAGTTGACGCCGAGAAAGTCGATCGGCGCCGAGATCGCCTCGAGGTCCCCGTCCTCGACGGGCGGAAGGATGCGAGCGAAGCGGCGCGACAGGTCCTCGGGGTAGCGGCCCCGCAGGACCGGGTCGAGGATCCACCGGTTGCGGAACCCGTCCTCCTCGCCCGTCGCGACGAGGTCGGCCTCCGCGGTCGTGAGCGGATGGATCGGGATCACGTCGATCGTGATGCCGACGTCAGCGTGCGGGCGCTCGCGCCGGATCACCTCGAGCGCACGGCCGTGCGAGAGGAGCACGTGATGAGCCGCGGCGAGCGCGTCGCGATCGCTGCGGCGACCGGGCGCGTGCTCCCCCCGGCCGTAGCCGAGCCACGCGATCACCCACGGCTCGTTCTGCGTGATCCAGCGAGAGACGCGGTCGCCGAGCCGCGCGACCACGACCTCGACGTACTCGGCGAACGCATCGACCGTGTCGCGCACGGGCCAGCCACCGCGCTCTTCGAGCGCCTGCGGCAGATCCCAGTGGTACAGCGTGGGAAAGGGCTCGATGCCGTTGGCGAGGAGCTCGTCGACGAGCCGGTCGTAGAAGTCGAGGCCCGCCTCGTTCACGGCGCCGCGTCCCTCAGGGACGATCCGGGGCCAGGCGATCGAGAAGCGGTAGGCATCGAGGCCGAGCTCGCGCATCAGCCGGACGTCCTCCGGATAGCGGTGGTACGAGTCGCAGGCGACGCGTCCCGTGTCGCCGTTCGCGACGCGGCCCGGAAGACTCGTGAAGCGGTCCCAGATGCTCTCGCCGCGTCCATCCTCGGTCGCGGCGCCCTCGGTCTGGTACGCCGCGGTCGCCGCGCCCCACACGAATCCGGGCGGGAACGAATGAGCTCTGGTGTTGGGTGTAGGCTGCATTTCCTGAACCGGTAAAGGAGGATCATACGTCTCAGCTCGCGCGTGGCAAGCAGGAACCGGATCGGACCGCCGAGGTCCGAGGTGGACGCGTCACGATCCGCGACATCGCCGAGCGCGCGGGCGTCTCGAAAGGGGCGGTCTCGTACGCGCTGAACGGGCGGCCGGGCGTCTCCGAGGAGACGCGTGAGCGGATCCTCTCGATCGCGCAGGAGCTCGGCTGGTACCCGAATCGCGCGGCACGCGCCCTTTCGGCTGCGCGTGCCGACGCCTGCGGGCTCGTGCTCGCGCGCCCGGCGCGGACGATCGCACTCGAGCCGTTCTTCATGGAGTTCATCGCCGGCGCCGAGCTCGAGCTCGCCTCGCATTCGATCGCCTTGACGATCCAGCTCGTCCGCGACGTCGAGGAGGAGATCGCGGTGTACCGGCGGTGGTTCGGCGAGCACCGCGTCGACGGCGTGCTCGTCGTCGACCTTCGCGTCGACGATCCCCGCATCGAGGAGCTCGTGCGCCTCGGGCTCCCTGCCGTGATGGTCGGTGGACCGCTCGAAAACCACGAAATACCAGCCGTTTGGCACGACGCCGGCCGGGCGGTCACCGAGGCCGTGCAGTACCTGGCTGCCCTCGGCCATGTGCGGATCGCCCACGTCTCGGGCGTCGGCGACTTCGTGCACACGACGCAGCGAACTGCCGCGTTCGCGCGCGCGACCCGCGAGCTCGGGATCGCGGGCGAGATCGTCGAGACCGACTACACCGCCGAGAGCGGTGGCCGTGCGACCCGGCGGCTTCTCTCGTCGCCCGACCGGCCCACCGCGATCGTCTTCGACAGCGACCTGCTCGCGGTCACAGGGCTCGGAATTGCGCAGCAGATGGGACTTGTCGTGCCCGACGACGTGTCGATCATTGGCTGGGACGACTCGCTGATCAGCCAGGTCGTGCATCCGCCGCTCACGGCGATCACCCGCGACATCGAAGCGTACGGCAGTGCGGCGACGCGCCACCTGCTCGGGGCCATCGACGGCACCGCCGTGGGCGACGTCGAGACAGAGCCCGGCGAGCTCACGACGCGCGGGAGCACCGGCCGGCCACGACCCACTCGTACGTGAGACGTGACAGCACGGTTGACACTTAACCGGATAAGTGATGAAGTTCAGCCGTGCGCTCGATGACTCCGACGTCGGAGCAGCCAGGACGCTCCAACCCGAAAGGCGATCTCGTCGTCCTGAACGGGCATACGTCGACCTCGTCATCGCTCTCCGGCAGGCGCAGCCGCAGCCCGGACAAGGAGGAAGCAGAGTGATGTCAACCCGTAGGGCACGAGGCGTCGGCGCCCTCGCGGCGACCGCTGTCCTCGCCGCCACGATCGCCGCGCTGACCGCGGGCGGCGCAGGCGCAGGAGGCCAGTCGGCGTTCGCGCTTCCCCGCGCGCAGACCCTCTACATGAGCGGCAACCAGTGGTCGCCGAACGTGGACCTCAACCCCGCGAAGAACTGGGACTACGTCACGGGGCTCGTCGGGTTCGCGTACGAGACGCCGTTCCGTTACGACCCGCTCGCGGACAAGTTCATCCCGTGGCTCGCCTCCTCGGGGAAGTGGTCGTCGAAGACGACGTACACGATGACCGTCCGGAACGGGGTGAAGTGGAGCGACGGCCAGGCCCTGACGCCGCAGGACGTGAAGTACAGCTTCGACCTGCTGAAGATCGCCACGCACCCCCAGCACGCCCTGTGGCAGGACACCGGCCTGAAGAGCACCAAGGTGCAGGGACGCAACGTCCTCTTCACCTTCGCCGCCACGCCGGGCATCCAGCAGTTCGACTTCTACCGCTTCAACGTCGCGATCGTGCCGCAGCACGTGTTCAAGAGCTACTCGAAGACCGACGTCACGACGGGGAACCTGAGTGACCCGAAGAAGATCGTCGGCACCGGGCCGTACGCGTACCAGTCCGGGGTCGGCGCGTCCTCCGAGACTGTCGTGTGGAAGAAGCGCAGCGGCTGGTGGGCGAGCTCCGCGCTCGGCCTGAACGTCGGGCCGACGTACATCGTCGACATCAAGAACGGCACCAACGCGGCGGCGCTCGCGAACCTGCTCCGCGGCAACATCGACCTGTTCAACAACTTCGCGCCCAAGTCGGCGATCCGCGGGCAGTTCAAGACCTACTTCGACAAGGCCCCGTACCACCTCGGCGCGAACACGACGTGGCTCTTCCCGAACACGACCAAGGCGCCGATGAACGACAAGCAGTTCCGGCGCGCCCTCGCCTACTCGATCAACATGAACCAGATCATCTCGAAGGCGTACCAGGGCCTCGTCGCGAAGGCGAGCCCGACCGGTCTCCTCCCGATCTGGAACAAGTGGGTCGATCAGAAGGCCGTGAAGCAGCTCGGCTTCTCGTACAACCCGAACCGGGCGAAGGCGCTCCTCGCCGCGGCCGGCTACAAGGACACGAACGGCGACGGGTACGTCGAGAACAAGGACGGCTCGACGGTCGACCTGAAGATCGTCTGCCCGAACGGCTGGTCGGATTGGATGACCGCGATCCAGGTGATCGCCGACAGCGCGAAGGCGGTCGGAATCAAGGTCACCCCCTCGTTCCCGGAGTACTCGACGCTCGTCGACGACCGCGGCCACGCGAGGTACGACCTGCTGCTCGCCAACGACCGGCAGTACTCGAACACGCCGTGGACCTACTACCAGTACATCTACCAACTGCCCATCCTCGACAACCAGACGACCGTGAACTACGAGCGGTTCACGAGCCAGGCGGCGTGGAACACCGTGCAGGCGCTGGACAAGATCCCCACGAGCAACGCGCGCGCCTACAAGGCGGCGATGTCGAAGCTCCAGCGGATGTTCCTGACGGACCTCCCCGCGATTCCGCTCTGGTACAACGGCATGTGGTCGATGGTCAACACGAAGTACTGGACGGGTTGGCCGTCCGCGACGAGCGGCCGGTACACCCCGACCTCGTGGCGCAACTACTGGCAGATGACCGCGATCGACATGCTGACGCATCTGAAGCCGGCCCAGCCGTCGTAGGGACGGCCTCGCGGTGACCCCACGACACCCCTCCCGGCCACGAACCGGGAGGGGTGTTGCACGTCAGGAGCTCATGTGAGTCGTTATCTGGCGAGGAAGGTGTTGATCTATCTGGTCACGTTCTTCGTCGCGGTCACGATCGACTGGGCGATCCCCCGGTTCATGCCGGGCGACCCGATCGAGGGGCTTCTCTCTCGGATGCACGCCCAGCCGGGCTCGACCGAGGCGCTGACCGGCTACTACACGGAGGCGTTCGGCTTCGACGTGCCGCTCTGGCAGCAGTACCTGAACTTCTGGGCCGCGCTCTTCCACGGCGACCTCGGGCTGAGCATCGCGAACTTCCCGACTCCGGTCTCGGAGCTGATCATGAGCGCGCTGCCGTACACCCTCGCGCTGCTCGTGCCGGCGATCCTGCTCAGCTTCTGGGCGGGGAACAAGGTCGGGGCGCTCGCGGCCCGCCGCAAGTCGCTCGACAACACGGTCCTCCCTGCAAGCTACGCCCTGACGGCGACGCCCCACATGTGGCTCGGGATCGTCCTTGCCTGGCTGTTCGCATCGACATGGGCGTTCTTCCCGGTCTCGGGCGCATACGGCCTGGACATTCAGCCCTCGTGGTCGCTCGAGTTCGCGCTGAGCTTCCTCTACCACTGGATCCTCCCCTTCTCGGCCCTGTTCCTCGTCGCGTTCGGCGGGTGGGCGATCGGGATGCGGAACATGATCATCTACGAGCTCGAGTCGGACTACTCGAACTACCTCACGTCCCTCGGAGCGCCGACGAAGCTGGTGCGCAAGTACGCCTACCGCAACGCGCTGCTGCCGCAGATCACGGGCCTCGCGCTCGCGCTCGGCGCCGTCGTGGCCGGCGCGATCGTCGTCGAGATCGTCTTCTCGTACCCGGGCCTCGGGACGCTCACGCTCAAGGCGATCCAGAACCGCGACTACTTCCTGATCCAGGGGATCTTTCTGTTCCTGATCACGGGCGTCCTAATCGCGAACTTCCTGATCGACATCTTCTACGTCGTCATCGACCCGCGGACGCGGATCGGGATGCAGGGCAGCTGATGCCGCTCACGGAGCCGACGCAAGGTGGTGTCGCGCTGCCGGCGGAGCAGGCGGCCGAGGTTGCCGCTCCGGCGGCCCCGAGCCTCGAGCCCGGAGCGACCGCGGCTCCGCGGCTGCGTTCCGAGGTCCTCTACTTCGCGCTTCGCAACTGGAAGTTCCTGCTCGGATCGGGCATCGTGCTCGCCGCTCTCGTCACGGCGATCGTCGGGCCGTGGCTGACCGACTACACACCGCTCGAGTTCACGGGGCCGACCGACCAGCCTCCGTCGTCGGAGTACTGGCTCGGCACGACGTCGTACGGGCAAGACGTCTACTCGCAGTTCGTCTATGGCCTGCGCGCGGCATTCCTCGTCGGCGCGGTCGGCGGCGGGATCGCCTGGCTGCTCGGGGTCGGGATCGGATTCACCGCCGGCTACCGAGGAGGCTGGATCGACGACGTGCTCAACATGCTGACGAACGTCGTGCTCGTGATCCCGACGCTCGCGATCCTGATCATCGTCGCCGCGTACCTCCAGGTGCAGAGCTACGCGACCGAGGCGGTGATCATCGGCCTCACCTCATGGCCCTGGGCGGCCCGGGCTGTCCGCTCGCAGACGTTCTCGCTCAAGACGCGCGAGTTCGTCGAGGTCGCCCGTCTCTCCGGCCGCAGCACGCGCCAGATCATCGCCACGGAGCTCGCGCCGAACATGAGCTCCTACCTCCTGATGACGTTCATCCTCCTCTTCGGCGGCGCGATCCTGATCGGCGCCTCGCTCGACTTCCTCGGGCTCGGGCCGTCGGAGTCGATCTCCCTCGGGCTGATGATGAACAACTCCTTCCTCGCCTCCGCTCTGCTGCTCGGCTCGTGGTGGTGGTTCCTTCCACCGGGGCTCGGCATCGTCGCGATCGTCGGCGGCCTCTACGTGATGAACGTCGGGCTCGACGAGGTCTTCAACCCGAAGCTGAGGTCGATGTGAGCCTGCGCGTCGAGGAGCTCACGGTCTACTACCGGTCGCTGCGCGGCGACGTGAAGGCGGTCGACGGCGCGACGTTCTCGATCGGCGACGGCGAGATCATGGGCCTCGCCGGCGAGTCCGGCTGCGGCAAGTCGAGCCTCGGGAAGAGCCTGATCCGGATGGATGCCCGCATGAAGCACATCGGCGGGCGGGTCGAGCTCGACGGCCACGAGCTCCCGATCGCGGACGACGCGAAGATGAACGCGTTCCGCTTCCGCGACGTGTCGATCGTGCCGCAGTACTCGATGAGCGCGCTCACGCCGACGCGCAAGGTCGGCACGATCGCACAGGAGCTGCTCGAGTCGCGCGGCGTCCCGTTCGCCACGGTTCGGTCCGAGCTCGTCCGCCGGCTCGAGCTGGTCGGCCTCTCCGAGGACGTCCTCGACCGCTACCCCATCGAGCTTTCCGGCGGCATGAAGCAGCGCACCGTGATGGTCATGTCGACGCTGCTCGATCCCTCGCTCCTGATCGCCGACGAGATCACCTCGGCGCTCGACGTCTCGAGCCAGCGGGCGGTCGGCGAGCTGCTCGTCGAGTTCCGCGATCGCGGGTTCGTCAAGAGCATGGTCGTGATCACGCACGACCTCGCGATCCTGTACCAGATCGCCGACACGATCCTCGTGATGTACGCGGGGAAGCTGGCCGAGAAGGCGCCTGCGGAGACGATCGTCGGCGCACCGCGACATCCCTACACGCGCCTGCTGATCTCGTCGCTCCCCGAGGTTGGCGTCCGCTTCGAGGAGAGGCGGCTCGCGGGGATCCCGGGTAGGCCGCCGTCGCTCCTCGACCCACCCGCCGGATGCAGGTTCCGCGACCGCTGTCCGCTCGCGTTCGCGAAGTGCGCGGAGGAGCCGCCGTTCGTCGAGCTCGCGCCCGGTCACGAGGTCGCGTGCTGGAAGGCAGCCGCCTGATGCTGTCGCTCGAAGGAGTCTCGAAGGACTACAAGGTGGGCACCTTCGGCGGGAAGCGCCTGCGCGCGGTCAACGGCGTGACCTTCGGTGTCGGCGCCGGCGAGGTCGTCTCCTTGATCGGTGAGAGCGGCAGCGGCAAGAGCACGATCGGCCGGATGGTGCTCGGCCTCTCACGTGCGACGGAGGGAACGATCGCGTTCGACGGCCGCGACGTCGCCCAGCTCGCCAAGGGCGGGCGCCGCACCTACTACGCCGACGTGCAGGGCGTCTTCCAGGACCCGTTCAGCTCGTACAACCCGATCTTCAAGGCAGACCGCGTGCTGACGCTCGTGAAGGGATTCTTTCCCGGGATCAGCCGGAGCGAGTGGGACGAGAAGATCGAGGCAGCACTGCATGCGGTGCGCCTCGAGCCCGCGGCGTGCCTCGGGAAGTACCCGCACCAGCTGAGCGGCGGCCAGCTCCAGCGGATGCTGATCGCAAGGGCGCTGCTGCTCGACATCAAGCTGCTCGTCGCCGACGAGATCATCAGCATGCTCGACGCGTCGACGCGGATCGACGTGCTCAACCTGCTCGGCGACCTCAAGGCGCGGGGGCTCGGCGTCCTCTTCATCACCCACGACCTCTCCCTCGGGAACTACATCTCGGACCGCACCGTGATCCTCCGGCACGGCGAGATCGTCGAGGCCGGGGCGACCCCAAAGGTGTTCGGGAACCCGCTCCACTCGTACACGAAGATGCTCCTCTCGTCGGTGCCGCAACTCCACACGAAGTGGGAGGCGGCGCCTCCACGCTCCTCTGCCGTCGAAGCGCCGGCCGGCGGCGCGGCAGCGCGCCTCGTGGAGGTTGAGCCCGACCACCTCGTCGCCGGGGCTGCTCAGTGACAGCGCAGGCCGACGAGACGCGCCGCGCCGGCGACGCTGCCCGCGAGATTCCCTGGGAGAGCCGGCCCGACGGGTCGAGCGACGTCGTGTGGCGTTCGAGCTCGAACCCGATCCTCACGCGCGACGCCGTCCCGGGCGCGAACAGCATCTTCAACTCCGCCGTCGTGCCATTCGAGGCGGGCTATGCAGGCGTCTTCCGCGTCGACGACACCACCCGCCTGATGAACATCCATGCGGGGCGGAGCCGCGACGGCGTCGCGTGGGAGATCGACCCCGACCCGATCTCGTTCGTCGCCGGCGACGAGCGTGTCCCCGAGATCCAGGAGACGTTCGTCCACGCGTACGACCCGCGCGTCACGCGGATCGAGGACAGGTTCTACGTGACGTGGTGCAACGGCTACCACGGGCCGACGATCGGGCTCGCGTTCACGCACGACTTCCGGACGTTCACGCAGCTCGAGAACGCGTTCCTGCCGTTCAACCGGAACGGCGTGCTCTTCCCGCGCCGGATCGGAGGCGCGTACGCGATGCTCAGCCGGCCGAGCGACAACGGCCACACACCGTTCGGCGACGTCTTCTACTCGGAGAGCCCGGACCTCGTCCACTGGGGGCGGCACCGGCACGTGATGGCGCCCGTTCCGTGGTCGTGGCAGTCCACGAAGATCGGGCCCGGGCCCACGCCGATCGAGACGGCCGAAGGGTGGCTCGTCCTGTACCACGGCGTGCTCACCTCGTGCAACGGATTCGTCTATTCGACCGGCGCCGCGCTGCTCGACCTCGACGAGCCATGGCGCGTCATCGCTCGTGGGACCCACTACCTGCTCGCACCGCACGAGGTCTACGAGCAGGTCGGAGACGTCCCGAACGTCGTCTTTCCCTGCGCCGCGCTCGTCGACGAGCCGAGAGACCAGGTGACGATCTACTACGGCGGCGCGGACACGGTCGTCTGCATGGCGCACGCGCATCTCTCCGAGTTGCTGGCGTTCGTGCGCAGCTGACGGAGCCCTGGATGAATTGCGCTTCGAGGATCGCGAGCAGGCGTCGCCGCACCCGGCGGCATTCGCGTGACGAGCCGAAGCACCCGAACGCGGCCGTGTTCCACCGCCAGAGCTGCCTCTGGAGGCCCTCGCCGAGCGCGACGACCGTGGCTCCTGCGTGGTCGGCCAGAAAGCGCCGCACTGCCTCATCGAAGCAGCGCGCGCGAAGCGCCTGCCACTGCGAAAGGCCTTCGCCGTCGCCGAAGCGCTGCACGAAGCGAAAGTCGATGCGCTTGGCGAGCTCGACCGAGAGGGGATCGTCGAGCACGGTGTGGGGCCGCCGCGCGCCTCCACCGCCCGATGCCAGAGCGTCCACAGGAGGGTCTCGGGAACTGGATCGAGTCGAACGCCGACGCTCGGCATCGTCTTCGACCGTAGCGGCCGGACCTCCGGCGCGCGGCGCGGTCACCCGAGTAACTCCGCGTCGCGGATGCGGGGGTCGAGCGCGATCAGCGCGATGTCCGACAGGAGGTTCGCGATCGCGATCGCGACCGTGAGGGCGATCGTCAGGCCGAGAATGACCGGGTAGTCCCCGACCTCGGCGGCCGCGATGAAGTAGCGCCCCAGGCCGGGGATCGAGAAGATCCACTCGACGACGAAGAGGCCGGCGACGAGCTGTCCGAGCATCGGCCCCGGCATCGACGCGAGCGGGATGAGGGCCGGCCTCAGCACGTGGATCCCCACGACCCGCGACTTGCGTAGCCCCTTTCCCTGCGCGACCAGGACGTAGTCGCGTCCCAGCACCTCGAGCATCTCGAACCGCAGCACGCGGACGACCTGCGCGAACGGGATCATGCCGAGCACGACCACCGGCAGGACTTTCGACTGCCAGCTGTTCCACCCGAACGGCGGCACGAGACCCAGCTTCACGGCGAAGAGCCAGGCAAAGACGGTGCCGACGAAGAAGAGCGGGAGGCCCATGGTCACCGCGGTCACCAGCGTCAGCAGCCGGTCGAGGACACCCCCCCGCCGAAGACCCGCCGCGATACCGAGCGGGATGCCGAGCGCGATCGCCCAACCCAGGGAGAGCAGCGCGAGCTCGAGGGTGATCGGGCCCTGCTCGCGGAGGATGGAGTTGACCGAGCGGCCAGTGAACGTGAACGTCGGGCCGAAGTCGAGCACGGCGACGGACTTCAGATAGTGCGCGTACTGGCCATACCAGGGGAGGTCGAGACCAAGGCGCCGTTCGATGTTGCGGGTGATCGACTCGGGCTTCGGGTCGCCGTACTTCACCCACGCGACGTTCGAGAGACCGGCCGGCGGCGGGTGGCGCAGGAAGTTTCCTCCACCGATCCGCATCAGGCCGAAGAGCAGCGTCATGCAGACGAGGATCACGGGGATCGTCCAGAGCAACCGACGGAGGGCGTACCCGAGCACTACGCGCCACCCTTTGCGTCGCCTTCGGCGCTTCGTGCGCGCGCGGCGTGACGGCGAGCCTTCGCCCGGTTCCCGCAGACCTCCATCGTGCACCAACGGCGGCGGCCGCTCCGATCGAGGAAGAGCCACCCGCAGTCGCTTCCCGGGCACGCCCGGACCTGCGCGAGCTCCGTCGTCGCCAGGAGGTCGCCTGCCTCCCGGGCGATCTCGAGCACCGGGCGGGCGAGGCCGGCCGTCTCGTCGATCGACCACCGTCGGCCCGGGGGCGCATCGGTGGTCAACACGGCGTGGGAGGCGGCTGCGCGCGCCTCGGCTGCAACGGAGCCCAAGGCTGCAGTTGCCGAACGCGTCGTACATGACGCGTACAACGCAGCGCGGAGGGCGAGGGCGCGATCGAGCTGCTGGTCGGCTGCTTGTGGGTGCTCTTCGGCGAGGGCGAGGACGTTCTGGGTGGAGGGCGCGTCGACGAGGCCCGCTTCGCGTGCCCAGAGCGCCAGGTGTGCGTACGACGTGAGGTACTCGCGCGGCTCGTGCTCGTCCCAGCCGGCGAGCGTGTTGCAGAAGTCGAGCGCCGGCTGATCCGTGACGGAGACGGGCAGCACGAGCCCGTCGACGACTTGGCGGTACCGGCCAGCCTTTCGAACTGGACTAACCACTAATATTAGTTTAGCGGTTAGCGGCGGACGGTGTCGCTGACGCTCCCGACGTCCGGCCAACCGTCTGCCGGACGTCGGGAGAACGGTCGGCTAGCCGTAGCCGCCGCCGCCGTAGCCACCGCCGGGCGTGGTGGTGGTGCCGCCCCCGGTGGTCGTGCCGCCAGAGTCGTCGGTCGTGCCGTTGTCGTCCGTCGTTGCCTCGCGCTCGAGCTTGATTCCCGCCGGCGTGAGGACGTACCACTCGCCGCCGAAGAAGTCGAGGCCTTGGCCCTTGACCTGGCCGCGCTTCGTGTCCTTGAAGAAGCGGTAGAGCGGGTGTCCGCGGTACGTGGCCTGCTCTTTACCGTCCTTCCGCTTCACCACTCCGAGTAGCGCAGTCCGGGCGCCCGGGCCCGCCTTCGCCTTGCCGGTCACGATCACGGGCGGCCACGCCTTGGCGCACTCGCCGTAGCAGCCGCTCTTGCCCTTCCGGTCCGCCTCGAAGAGGTAGAGCGACCGTCCGCGGCTGTCGACCACGATCTTCCCGAGCGGGGTGGTGGTGATCCCGATGGTGAACTTCGTCGCCGTTGCACGCTGCTGCGCGGCGCTCGCACCCGGAGTGAGCACGAGCCACGCGAGCAGGAACGCAAGCCCCAGAAGGCCGATCGCGACGGCACCCGTGCGGCCGCCGATCAGCGTCGTTGCGTCTCTCCTGTCTCTCATCGAGCCTCCTTCCTGTTGCTGCCGGCCCAGGAACGAGTACGGGTCCGGGGCGGCGCCGGATTGCGCGACAGCGGTTCAGGAGCGGTCGTCGAGGAGGTCGCAGAAGACGAAGCCGTCGCGCTCGACGACGTCGCCTCGGCGGCAAGCAGTCGGACGGACGAGAATCGGCCCGGCGGTCATGAACGTGTGCTGGAACTCACCGTTCTCGCCGCATGGGCCGACGCCGTCGGGCAGATCCAGGCCGTCTTCGGGAGCGGGGAAGACGCATCGTTGGCACGATTCGGACACATTCTTGGTGCGGTTTTGTCGTGTTTGTTGTCTTTTTCGGCGATAGAATCGACAGTGGGTGGTGGGATGGGGTGCCCCACACGGCGTCGCAATTTGCAGAATTCCTACCGGTCACCCGCCGCCACGAGCGCAGTGCTGTTGCCGCATAGGAAAAGCCCCGTTGCCGAGGCTTTTCCCGTAGCAGGCCTGTAAGCCGGA
>DASSBV010000222.1:0-2840 GCA_035698545.1 Gaiella sp.
GCTCGTCGAGCTCAGGATCGACCCGCGCGCGATCGACCCGGACGACCCCGAGATGCTGGGCGACATGGTGCTCGCCGCGGCGAACGAGGCTCTGCGGGCGGCGTCGCAGGCGGTCGAGGCGAAGCTGCGCAGCCAGATGCCGGACCTGGGCGCGCTCGGACTCGGCGGATAGCGATGGACCTCGGGTCGCCCGAACCGCGGACGGCGGGCGACCCGCGGTTCTAGTAGGCCGCTCGCCCGCGCGTGAGCGACGGGATCGTGCGGAGGATCAGGCGCACGTCCTCCCCGAGCGACCAGTTGGTGACGTAGAGGTAGTCGAGCTTCGTCATCTCCTCGAAAGGGATGTCGCTCGCGCCCAGCACCTGCCACAGCCCGGTGATGCCGGGGCGAAGGCTGAGACGCCGCCGCGCCCACCGCTCGACGTAGCGATCCTCGTCGAGGATCAGCGGCCGCGGCCCGACGAGTGACATCTCGCCGCGAAGGACGTTGATCAGCTGCGGGAGCTCATCGATCCGGGAGCGCCGGAGAAAGGAGCCGACGCGCGTGACGCGCGGGTCTTCCGGCACCTTGAACATCCGCGGGTCGTCGTCGCGGTGCATGTTGAGGTGCGCGACCTCGTCCTTCCGCGAGTCCGCGTCGACGACCATCGTGCGGAACTTGAAGATCCGGAACGTGTGCTCGTCCTCCCCCATCCGCACCTGCCGGAAGAACACAGGGCCACGCGAGTCGAGCTTGATCGCGATCGCGGTGGCGAGAAAGACCGGGGAAAGCAGCACGAGCCCGAACATCGCCCCGAGGAAGTCGAACGACCGCTTGAGGAAGCGCGACGACTGCGAGAGGTGCGGCGGAGCGAGCCCCACGAGGGGAATGCCCTCGATCGCGTGAAGCTCCGCGCTCGTGCCGAGCACCTCGAACATCCGAGGGACGATGTCGACCTGCACCCGCTGGTCCTGAAGGAGCCGGATCACGTCGAGGGTCTCCTCGTGCGAGTCGTTCGAGAACGCGATCACGACTCGATCGATGCGGTGCTGCTGGACGAGCTGGCGAAGGTCGTGCGTCGTGCCGAGCAGCTCCAGTGCCGGGCCCCCGTTCTTCGCCGCGCCGTCGTCGTGGTCGACGAAGCCGACGATATTGAGGCCGTATTCCCGATGCTTACCCATCTTCTCGGCAAGCAGCTGGGCGACGTTGCCCGAGCCGACGACGAGGACGTTCTGCACGTACGCGGCCTGGCGCCTGCCGACGAAGCGGATGAGGACGCGGAAGAGCCACACGAAGCCGATCGCGAGCGCCCAGAAGACCACGAGGCGCTCGAGCGTCGGGTGGGCCACCTGGAGGACGAGCATTCCGACGAGAAAGCCCCAGGTTCCGATCGTGACGACCTGAAGGACACCGAAGAAGTCATCGACCGACGAGTGATCCGTCCGCTCCTCGTCGCGGTCGTAGAGCCCGTGGAGACGCGCAAGGATCACCCAGAACGGGAGGCTCGCGCAGAAGATGACCAGCTCCCACTGGGGCACGACCGTGTCGACGGGCGTCGCGGTCGGCACGAGGCGTTGCGCCGCCACGAATGCGGTGACAAGCCCGACGACGTCAGCGACGAGCAACAACCGCCGCATCAGCCAACCACGACTGGACCGCCACGTCGGTGCCTTGGCAGCCGCAAGATCGGCAGCTACCGCTACAGCCTCAGGTGAGACAGCGCTCACGTTCCCCTCCCCCGAATTACCGCTCGCCCCCCACGACCTACCGTGAGCGACTTGCCGTTGACGTTCTACCGTTCCCCACTCGTCAAGATACTCCGATGGGGGACGTCCGCCAACCTCATTCGAGGGATCTATCCCCTCGTCTGAGGGGGACCTAACCTTCTGGGGAGGGCGAGAGCGCCTGCCGGACGCGTGCGCGGTCGCGCGCGGCGCCTAGCGCGCAGTCGGCGCGACTGTCCCGAGGAGCAGCTCGGCGATCTGGATCGCGTTGAGGGAGGCGCCCTTGCGCAGGTTGTCGCACGAGAGATAGAGCGCGACGCCTTTCGGCGAAGCGCCGTCTCGGCGGATGCGGCCGACGAGCACCTCGTCCTGCCCTGCAGCCTCTTGCGGCGTGGGGAAGTCCGGCAGCTCGAGCACGCGGACGCCCGGCGCCTCGCGAAGCACCGCCGTCGCCTCGTCCGGCTCGAGCGGACGCTCGAGCTCGACCCACACAGCCTCGGAGTGCCCCACCATCACCGGCACCCGAACGCAGGTCGCCGAGATCGGAAGCTCGGGCAGCTCGAGGATCTTGCGCGTCTCGGCGCGGAGCTTCGCCTCCTCGTCGGACTCGTCGCCCTCCCAGCTCCAGTCCATCGCGAGGTCGTGGTCCTCCGGCCGCTCGGCCGCGAGAACGCTCATGCGCTGCGCGCCCGCGCCAGAGACCGATTGATAGGTCGACACGCGCACCCGAACAAGCGCGCCGGCCTCGTGCAGCGGACGGAGCACGCAGGTCAGCGGGATCGTGCAGCAGTTCGGATTGGCGACGATCCGGTCGCGCTCGAGCGCGTCGAGCGCACGCTCGCCGTTGACCTCCGGGACGACGAGCGGATAGCCGTCCGCGAGCCGGTACGCCGACGACTTGTCGACGCACAGCGCTCCACCCGCCGAGGCGGCAGGAACGAGCTCGCGACTGGCGGTCGTCCCGACGGAGAACAGGCAAAGGTCGAGGTCCCCCGCACCGAGCGCCTCCGCCGTCGCCTCCTCGACCACGAGCTCCTTGTCGCCGAACGGAAGCGTGCTGCCGGCCGAGCGTCTCGACGCGAACGCCCGGACGTCTTCGTATCCGCGCTCGGCGAGCAGCGCGAGCGTGACCGTGCC
>DASSBV010000223.1:0-10335 GCA_035698545.1 Gaiella sp.
CGAGGACCTTGCCGCGCTGCGGCTTCTCCTTCGCGGTGTCGGGCAGCACGATGCCGCTCGCCGTGACGTCCTCCTCGTCGAGCACCTCGACGATGAGTCGGTCACCAAGGGGCTGCAGATCCATGCGTATGCCTCCTCAACTGCGTTGACACTCTGCTCTGGCACTCCCCCTCGGAGAGTGCCAAAGACGTTATAGCATGACAACTTGAGTCTGCTCGACTCACATCCAGTCGCGGCGCGGACGTGCACACTTCGGCGGTGCGCCGCGAGTTCTCCGCCGGAGGCGTGCTCGTCCGCCGCATGCGCGGGCGCTGGTGGGTCGCGCTCGTCCGGCCCCGGCGCGACGACGCCAAGGTCGTCTGGGCACTCCCGAAGGGACTGATCGACCCGGGCGAGCGCGGGCCGGAGACCGCGGTGCGCGAGGCGTGGGAGGAAACAGGCGTCCGCGCGACGCTCGACCGAAAGCTCGGCGACGTCCGCTACGTCTACACGTGGGACGGGGAGCGCGTGTTCAAGGTCGTCTCGTTCTTCCTTCTCCGGGCGGCGCGAGGCCGGATCGGCGCACTGCCCGCCGGCATGGAGGTGGAGGTGAGCGAGGTTCGCTGGGTGCCGCTGGAGGACGCCCCGAGCGTGCTCTCCTACGGCGGCGAGCGAGAAATGGCGGTTCGTGCGAGAGCGGCCCTCGAGGTGGTTTCCATCTAGGTCTCGAGCCGTTAGGCTCGAAACCCTTGCCAACCTTCGCCCTGAACTTTTACTCGCCCGTGGTCGCCGATCAGCTGCGGACGGGTCGCAAGACGGTCACGATCCGCCTCGGCGACAAGTCGACGAAGTACCGCAAGGGGATGATCGTCACCGTGCTCGTCGGCGCGCGCTACGGCCAGCGCGAGAAAGTCTTCGACGCGGTGATCGACAAGGTCGAGGTGAAGCCCCTCGCGGACCTCTCCCCGCGCGAGATCGAGCACGACAACCCCGAGATCCGCCGGCTCGACGAGTTCACCGAGTGGCTCTCGCGCCTCTACAACCGCCCCGTGTCGGAGGACGACACGGTCACCGTGATCAAGTTCTCCCAGATCGTCGGAACCATGTTCTGAGGGCGGGGGAAACCACGTTTCCCCCGCCAGCCCCCATCTTCCGGGGTGCGCACAGGCCCACCGCACCTGACCTCCCGGCCGGCAAAGCCGACCTCCGGTCGCATACGTGGGGTCACGGCTCGAGGAGCTCGCGCTTGTGAGACTCGAGACCAAGCGGCTCGTCTTGCGGCGCTGGCGGTCGGAGGACCTCGAGCCGCTCGCGGCGATACTCCTCCATCCAGACGTCCTCGTCTGGCTGGGACCGCCCGACGCCGACCGCGACGAGGTTGCCTGCGCGATCGAGCGCTACGACCGACATTGGGTGGCCCACGGCTTCGGACGGCTCGCGGTCGTCGACCGCGCAACGGGTGAGCTGGTGGGGCGGACCGGGGTGATGCGCCAGCCCGACTGGCAGGCGACGGCGTGCAAGGACGAGATCGGCTGGGCGATCACACCGAGCCGGTGGGGCGAGGGCCTCGCAACGGAGGCGGCCGCGGCGGCGCTCGCGGACGTCTTCGAGCGTGTCGGTCTCGAACAGGTCGTCAGCTTCGCGTCGCCGGCGAACCCGGGCTCGTTCCGCGTGATGGCGAAGCTCGGCTTCGTGCCGGGAGGAACGGCCGAGTGGAAAGGGCAGCCGGTCGAGTGGCGCTCGCTCTCGGCCGACCGGTTCGGCCAAGGCGTCAGCGCCCGGGGCGTCTGATCGTTCCGCCGAAGAGCTCATTCGAGCGTAGTGCAGCGCCGCAGTCCTCACACTCGACCTGGAAGGCGGACGGGATCCGTGCGTCGCACGACGGGCAGCGTGCGACAAGGGTCGTCGAGCACTGTGGACAGACGCTCGGCCGCAGCTCCTCGTGCTCCTCGAAGTAACGGACCACGTGCCCGCAGGACGGACAAAACGCGACCCAGTCCCCGAGCGTCCTCCGCCGCTCCTCCTGGATCCAATTGCGCTTCGCGGGCATGGGACGAACGGTACAAGCGGTCGGGCACTTCGCTGCGCGAAGTGCCAGGTCTGGCACGTTGCGGAACAACGTTCCCGCCGAGCGCGAACGTCTTCCTACCGAGCGGCTAGAGTCACGTCGACGTCGCCCAGGAAGGGGAGCGGAGCCCAGATGGCAGTTCGCGAGGCCGAGCCGGTCGAGACGCTGCAACAGGTGAAGGAAGCGGGCCTCGACCGCGAGGACCTGCTCGGGATCTACCGCAACATGCTCACCACCCGCGGGATCGAGGAGCGGGGGCACATCCTCTATAAGCAGGGCAAGATCCCAGGCTCCTTCTACACCGGCCGCGGCAACGAGGGTTCGGCCGTGGGCGTTGCCACTGCGATGGGCCCGAACGACGTCGGGACGCCGCTCCAGCGGGACATGGGCGTCCACATCACGCGTGGGATCGAGCCATGGCGCGTGTTCGCGCAGTACATGGGGCGCGAGGACGGCCCGACGCGCGGCCGCGACGGGAACGTCCACATGGGCGACGCACGGCTCGGGCTCCACACGATGGTGAGCCACCTGCCGGCGATGCTGCCGGTGGCGGTCGGCATGGCACTTGCGTTCAAGATCCGCGACGAGCGCCGCGTCGCGGTCGCCTGGTGCGGCGAGGGTGCCTCGTCGCGCGGTGACGCGCACGAGGGCATGAACCTCGCCGGCGTCCGCCGGCTGCCGGTGGTCTTCGTGATCGACAACAACCAGTGGGCGTACTCGACGCCGTCGCACCTCGAGTACGCGGTCGAGCACCTTGCCGACCGTGCCGCCGCGTACGGCTTCGACGGCGTCGTGGTCGACGGCACCGACGTGCTCGCCGTCTTCCGCGAGGCGAAGCGGGCGATCGAGAAGGCGCGCGAAGGCGGCGGGCCGACGCTGATCGAGTCGGTGACCCTCCGCATGGAGGGTCACGCTGTCCACGACGACGCGTTCTACGTCCCGAAGGAGCTCTTCGAGGAATGGGCGCGCCGCGACCCGATCGAACGCTTCCGCGGCTGGCTCCGCGACACAGGCTCGATGAGCGACGAGGAGGAAGAGGAGATCACCGCCGGCGTGAAACGCCTTCTCCACGAGGCGATGCAACGCGCCGAGGAGTCGCCGATTCCCGATCCCGCGACCGTCACCGATGGCGTGTTCGCGACACCAGACGAGCTCGACACCCCCCACCACCGCTGATGGCAGAAAAGACGTATCTCCAGGCGATCTCCGACGGGCTGCGGCAGGAGATGCAGCGCGACGAGCGCGTGTTCGTGCTCGGCGAGGACGTGGGCGTCTACGGCGGGGCGTTCAAGGTGACACAGGGCTTCCAGGAGGAGTTCGGCGCGCATCGCGTGCTCGACATGCCGCTCTCCGAGACGGCGATCGTCGCCGGCTCGACGGGCGCTGCCCTGATGGGCATGCGGCCGGTCGCCGAGATGCAGTTCGCAGACTTCGTCTCGTGCGCGTGGGACCACCTCGTCACGGTGGCGGCGAAGCAGCGATGGCGGACCGGGACGCCCATCCCGATCGTGCTCCGCCTCCCTTCCGGCGGCGGCTTCTCGGGCGGCCCGTTCCACTCGCAGAACCCGGAGTCGAGCTTCGCACACATCCCCGGCCTCAAGGTCGTGTGCCCGGCGACGCCCGAGGACGCGAAGGGCCTGCTCGCGACGTCGATCGAGGACCCGAACCCCGTCCTCTACTTCGAGCACAAGCACCTCTACCGCCGGATCAAGGGTGAGGTGCCCGAAGACCGCTACACGACGCCGTTCGGCAAGGCGCGTGTGCACCGGGAGGGCGACGACGTCACGGTGATCACCTGGGGCGCGATGGTCTACACCGCCGACGAGGCCGCGACGCGGCTCGCCGACGAGGGCGTCTCGGTCGAGGTGCTCGACCTTCGCACGCTCATCCCGTGGGACCGCGAGGCCGTGCTCGAGAGCGTCACGCGGTGCTCGAAGGCTCTCGTCCTGCACGAGGACACGAGAACCGGCGGCTTCGGCGCCGAGATCGCGGCCACGATCGTCGAGGAGGCGTTCGAGCAGCTCGACGCGCCGGTGCGGCGCATCACGGCGCCCGACGCGCCGGTGCCGTTCGCGCCCTCGCTCGAGAAGGCGTACATCCCGCAGGTCGACGACGTCGCGGCGGCCCTCCGCGATCTGGCCGCATACTGAGGACGAGTCTCCGAGGAGGACGACGTGAGCACCGGAACCCAGGTCGAGGTCGTGATGCCGCAGATGGGCGTCTCCGTGTCCGAGGGGACGATCACCCGCTGGCTGAAGCAGCCGGGGGAGAGCATCGCGCTGGACGAGCCGCTGCTCGAGATCTCGACCGACAAGGTCGACACCGAGGTGCCGAGCCCCGGCGAGGGCGTGCTCGCCGAGGTTCGCGTCCAGGAGGGCGAGACCGTCGAGGTCGGCACCGTGCTCGCCGTGATCGGCCCTGCCGGCGGTGCGACGGCCGAGCCGGAAGCGCCGGCAGAGGCGCCCGCGCCCGAAGCGCAGGCCGCCGAGGCACCAGCGCCCTCGGAGCCCGCTCCGCAGCCGACGACGGGCACGGCAAGTGACGCAGCGCCACAAGCTCCCCCCACTTCCGAGACTCCGCCGCCGGCCGCCGCGCCGGCCCCGGCGGATCCGTCTCCCGCCCCGCAGCCCCACGCAGGCGGCAACGGAAGGACCTTCATTTCGCCCGTGGTCGCGCGCATTGCGGCCGAGCACGGTGTCGACCCCGGAGCGATTCCGGGGACCGGGCAGGGTGGCCGCGTGACGAAGAAGGACATCCTCGCCTTCATCGAGTCCGGCGCTGCCGCCGCACCCACGGCTCCCGAGGCGCCCGCTCCTGCCCAGCCGACAGAGGCTCCCGTCGCCGCCGAGCCCACGGCCCCCCCTGCACCCCCTGCGCCCCCTGCGCCTCCCGCAACTGCGCCACCGCCGGTCGCGCCCGCACCACCCGCTACGGCGCCGCCAACCCCTCCGCCCCCCACGCCGGTTCAACCACCGACGCCTGTGATGGCGGCCGGGACAGAGCACGAGGAGCCGATGAACGCGATGCGCCGCGGGATCGCGGAGCACATGCGGCGCTCGCTCGACACGTCGGCGCACGTCACGAGCGCGATCGAGGTCGACATGTCGAAGGTCGTCGCCGCCCGCGAGCGCCTCAAGCAGGAGTATCAGCGCTCGTACGGCGTCAACCCGACGTACCTGGCCTTCGTGACGAAGGCCGCGGTCGAGACGCTCAAGGACTGGCCGTGGGTGAACGGCGAGCTCCGCGGAGAGAAGATCGTCACGCGCTCGTTCGTCAACGTCGGTGTCGCGGTCTCGCTCGAGGAAGGGAAAGGGCTGATCGTCCCGGTGATCCGGAACGTCCAGGATCTCAATCTGCTCGGCATTGCCCGCGCGATCGCGGACGTCGCGGAGCGAGCGCGCACGAAGAAGCTCCTGCCGGACGACGTGCAGGGCGGAACGTTCACGATCACGAACCCCGGCGGCTACGGAACGTTCCACGGCACGCCGGTGATCAGCCAGCCTCAGGCCGCGATCCTCGGCACATACGCGCTCGTCAAGCGGCCCTGGGTCGTGCAGGACGAGCTCGGTCAGGACGTGATCGCAATTCGCCCGATGATGAACATCACGCTCACGTACGACCACCGGCTGGTCGACGGCGCGTACAGCGGGGGCTTCCTGAGAGACCTCCGCGCTCGGCTCGAAAGCTGGGACGACGGCAGCTGACGGCGCGATGCCGCAGCGAATCGTCCCGATGATCGCCTACGCCGATGCGGCCGCGGCGATCGACTGGCTGACGGAGGCGTTCGGCTTCCGCGAACGCGAGGGGCAGCGGTACACCGCCGACGACGGGACCGTGACGCACGCGGAGCTCGAGCGGGATGGCGCGATCGTCATGCTCGCCACGCCCAACGCCGAGTACCAGGGACCGCGCCGCCACCGTGAGACCTGCGAGGCGGCGCGGCGGTGGCAGGACAACCCGTGGGTGATCGACGGCCTGTTCGTCGAGGTCGACGATGTCGACGCGCACCACGCTCGCGCGATCGCAGGGGGCGCGACCGTGATCCGGGCGCTCGAAGACGCCGAGGGCGCGGGGCTTCGCCTCTACACGGCCGAGGACATCGAGGGTCACCGATGGATGTTCGGACAGCCGCTCGCCCCGGCCGCCGCGTGATCGCGGGCTACGCTCGTCCTGTGACAGGCGGGTACCTCCTCGACCTCCCCGGCCGCGTCCCGTACGCCGAGGCATGGGCGCTGCAGCGCTCGCTTGCCGGAGCCGTCTCGCAGGGTGCGATACCCGACACGGTGATCCTGCTCGAGCACGAGCCTGTCGTGACCCTCGGCCGGCGCACGGACGAGACGACCGAGCTGCACCTGCCTGACGGAGTCGACGTGGAGGTCGTCGAGACCGACCGCGGAGGCAAGTCGACCTACCACGGCCCGGGGCAGCTCGTCTGCTACCCGATCCTCGACCTCAACCGCCACGGCCGCGATCTGAAGAAGTACGTCCGCGACCTCGAAGAGGCCATCATCCGCACGCTCGCCGCGTTCGGGCTCGAGGGAGGACGCTACGACGGGCTGACGGGAGTCTGGTTGCCGCCGTCCGGAGGCGCCGGGCCGCGCAAGATCGCCTCGATCGGCGTGCACGCGTCGCGCTGGGTGACGACGCACGGGTACGCGCTGAACGTCGACCTCGACCCCGCTCCGTTCACGCAATGGATCACCGCGTGCGGTCTCGAGGACGCGCAGTTCACGTCCATGGCGACGGAGCTCGGCGAGCCGCTCACGGTCGCAGACGTGCGACCCGCGGCCGTTGCAGCGGTCGGCGAGGTGTTCGGCTTCGAGCTCGAGGATCTACCGGCAGAGAACGGCGCCGGCCTCTGGCCGCAGCCCGTCCACGAAAAGCTGGCGGCGGGCTGACAACGCTTGTGGTGATTCACCACAAGCGTTGTCAGCCTCCCACCGAGGTGCCCGCGGAAGGGTGGGGCGCCGTCCATAAGATGAAGCCGATGCAGACCTCCGTGCCCGTCGCCGAGCGGCCGCGCCGCCCCGAGTGGATGAAAGTTCGCGCGCCGAGCGCAGACGGGCGTTACTACGACGTGCGCAAGCTCCTGCACGGCGCGAGCCTCGTGACCGTCTGCGAGGAGGCGCGCTGCCCCAACATCGGCGAGTGCTGGGGTCGCGGCACCGCGACCTTCCAGATCCTCGGTGACACGTGCACGCGCGCCTGCCGCTACTGCTACGTCAACTCGGGGCGACCCGAGCACGCGCCCGATCCGCTCGAGCCCCTCCGCCTGGCGCAGGCCGCGGCGACGATGGGGCTCAAGCACGTCGTCGTCACGTCCGTCGACCGCGACGACCTGCCCGACCGCGGCGCGAGTCACTTCGCGGCGACGATCCGCGCGCTCAAGGCGAAGCTTCCCGAGTCCTCGATCGAGGTGCTGACGCCCGACTTCCTCGGCGTCGAGGAGGAAGCGCTCACGACAGTCCTCGGCGCACGGCCGGAGGTCTTCAACCACAACATCGAGACCGTGCGGCGGCTCCATCGGCGGATGCGCGGCGCGAAGGCGAGCTACGACACGGCGCTCTGGCTCCTCCGGCGCGCAAAGGAGGTGGCCGACTACCCCGTCATGACGAAGTCGGGGATCATCGTCGGTCTCGGGGAGACGAACGACGAGGTGGTCGAGACGATGCGCGATCTGCGTGCCGCCGGCGTCGACGTCGTCACGATCGGCCAGTACCTCCAACCGTCGTCGAAGCACGCGACAATCGACCGCTGGGTGCACCCCGACGAGTTTCGTTGGCTCCGCGAGCAGGGTGAGGCGCTCGGCTTCGGCTCGGTGTTCGCCGGCCCGCTCGTCCGCTCGAGCTACCGCGCCGACGAGCAAAAGCACGCGGCCGACACGGGCCGCGGTGCCGTCGCGTACTAAGAACGAGAACGGGGCCCGTCACCGGGCCCCGTCCGTCGTTCTTCTGTCCGTCGTCGGCTAGCCGCCGGCCGGCGGAGTGACCTGGATCTGCATGAACCCACCCGGCGTCACGCTCGTGACACGGATCTGCGTGCCGCTGTGGGGGTTGTCGACGCTCAGCCAGCCAGCCTTGTAATGGCTGATGCCATCCGCCGGATCGCTCGAGCGGTAGTAGCTCTGGGTGTCGTCGAAGGTCGACACGGCCCCCGAGGCGGGGATCGTCGTCGCCACGCCGTTGTGATGCAGTGTGACCGCATCCGAGGACGTGCCGAACGTCGCGTCGATGGCCTGGAACCGCCCGCGCATGATCGTCCCGTCGTCCTTCCAGTGAAGGACGTCCGGGCGAGCATCGACGGGCAGGATCAGGCCCTGACCCGGATGGTCACCGACGTTGTTGTCTCCCCAGAAGTAGTCGGAGTACCAGACCAGCAGGCCGTCCTGGTACGGATACCGCTCGGCCCACAGGTCCGTCGTGAAGTTGTACGGACCAGTCTGCAGACCGGCGTCGTAGCCGAGGTACTGCCGGTTCTCCGCGACGTAGAAGTTGAAGGTGTGGAACACCTCCGTGCCCGTCGTCGCGCCGAAGCTGGTGCCCGTCACGTCCGTGGCGAACGCCCAACCGGTGTCCGTCTCAGCACCGTCGAGGGCCTGGCCGGTGATCGCGATGTTGTCGATCGCGATGCCCGGCTGGGAGCCGTCGCCGTCGCCCTGGACGCCGCCGTCGGTCGCGTAGCCGAATCCGATCGAGTGGCTACCGGCAGGATACGCCGAAAGGTCGACCGTGAGGTCCGTCCAGCCCGACGAGTGACCGTCGATCCCCGTGGCGTCCACCGAGGAGTCCGAGAGGTTGGTCGCCACCTTGGTGCCGTCGACCGTGACGTAGGCGTAGTCGTAGTCCGTCTCGATGCTGTAACGCACCTTGGCGGAGAGCGACGCACCCGCAGGAAGCGTGAACGTCTTCGTCATCGTCGTGGTGAGGCTGTTCGCCGCACCCGAGTAGTAGAAGCGGTCACCCTCGTACGGGCCGCCGATGGAGACCTGATGCTCGCGATCCGGCAGGACCACGACCATCCCCTGCGCCTGCTTCGTGTTCGTCTCGGCCGGACCGAGCTTGACCGACTTCTTCTTGTCGCCAGGGCCGACGATCTCGTAGTTGAGCCAGCCGAGCTGGAGCTTGTCCCACGCGTTCATGTGGAACGGGCGATCGCCGATGCCTTCCTCGGTCACGCCGTTGTTGCCCCACGACCCGCTCGACATCAGCGTCCAGAAGCCGGTCGAGTTCTCCGCGCCGTCTGCGTTGCCCGACGTGTCGTACTCGTCCGGCAGGCCGAGGTCGTGCCCGAACTCGTGCGAGAAGACGCCAACGCCGCCGTTCTCCGGCTCGATCGTATAGTCGCCGATCCACAGGTTCGTGCCCGGGATCTGGATCCCGCCGAGCTTGTTGAACGACGGGCCGGTGACGCCCTCGTTGTAGTAGAAGGCGTACCAGCGGTGCGACCAGATCGCGTCGGCACCGAGCGTGCCGCCGCCTGCCTCCTCGCCCTCGCCTGAGTGGATCGTCTGGAAGTGGTCGATGTACCCGTCCGGCTCGTCGAAGTTGCCGTCGCCGTCGTAGTCGTACCGATCCCACTGATCGAACTGCGACAGGTACTGCGCCATGTCGGCGTCGCTCTTGCCGGCCGCCGTCTGCTGTGCGTGCCACGCCGCGAGCTCGTCCCGGATGAAGATCCAGGCGTATGCGTCGCCCTTGGAGTTGGCGCCGTAGTACGCGCCGGTCTGTGGGACCTGCACCCAGTCGCTGACGTCGCCGTTGACCGTGTACCGGTTCGACGACTGCTCCTTGTAGAAGTTCCGCATCGAGTTCTCGCCTGCCTTGTCGTCGAACAGCAGGTCGAGGTAGTAGTCGCGGCTGAAGTCCGGCTCCCAGATCGTCGTGTTGTCGACGTTCCGGTCCGGCTCCGCGATCGTGTTGTGCGCGAGGTCGCTGAACTGGCCGAGCAGGGTCCAGATCGAGTCCTCGTCCTCGCGGGCGAGCTGGACGTACTGGCCCTTGGCGACCTTGCCGACCTTGGCGCCCTTCGGGATCTGACCCTTTGCCTGCATCTCGAGCGCCTGAGCGCGCAGCGCGCTCTGCTTCTCCTGGAGCGGGCTCGAGAGGTTGTCCGACCCGCGAGTCGCGGGCTCCTTCGCCGTGATCGCCATGCTGCCGGCCGTGGATGCCCCCACGCCGACGGTCAGGACGACCACAAGCGCTCCGGTCAGGAGCGCGAGGAACGATTTCCTCATTCTTCTCCCCTTATGAAGGTTTCACGTCTGGTCCGACCCCGGAGGGTCGAGCCGA
>DASSBV010000224.1:0-16991 GCA_035698545.1 Gaiella sp.
GGCTACCCGATCGCGAAGGTCGCGGCGAAGCTCGCCGTCGGCTACACGCTCGACGAGATCCCGAACGATCTGACGAAGACGACACCGGCGAGCTTCGAGCCGACGCTCGACTACGTCGTCGTCAAATTTCCTCGCTTTGCCTTCGAGAAGTTCCCCGGCGCCGACTTCTCGCTCGGCACGCAGATGAAGTCGGTCGGCGAGGCGATGGGGATCGGCCGCACGTTCAGCGAGGCGTTCCTCAAGGCCTTCGGCTCGCGCGAGCTCGATCCCGGCTCCCCGACGCCCTGGGCGACGATCGACGACCTGCCGGACGGCCTGCATCCATGGTTCGTCGAGCAGCTCGAGCTCGCCAAACGCGAGCTGCGGACCGGCGACATCCGCCGAGCGAAGCGCGCAGGCTGGGGCGACGACTCGATCGGTGCAGCGTGGGGCACCTCGGGCGACGACGTGCGCCGGACACGCTATGCCCGCGGCATCCGCCCGGCCTACCGGCGCGTCGATTCGTGCGGGGGCGAGGTCGAGGCGGGCTCGAACTACTTCTACTCGACGTGGGGCGAGGAGGACGAGGTGCCGCCGGCCGGCGAGGCGCCGCGGGTCGTGATTCTGGGCTCCGGCCCGAATCGCATCGGGCAGGGGATCGAGTTCGACTACTGCTGCGTCCACGCCGTGCAGACGTTCCGTTCGCTCGGCTACGAGGCGGTGATGGTCAACTGCAACCCCGAGACCGTCTCGACCGACTACGACACTTCCGACCGCCTCTACTTCGAGCCGCTCTCGCCGGAGGAGGTGCTCGCTGTCCTCGACCGCGAGCGCCCGGTCGGGGTCGTGACGCAGTTCGGCGGCCAGACGCCGCTCCGGCTCGCACGTCACATCGAGGCCGGTGGGTACCGGATCCTGGGCACGCCGCATGCGGCGATCGATCTCGCCGAGGACAGGGAGCGATTCGGCGCGCTCGCCCGGGAGCTCGGCGTTCGTTGCCCGCCCTGGGCCACGGTCGAGGGGGAGGACGAGGCCCTCGACGCCGCGCGCGCGATCGGCTACCCGGTGCTCGTCCGGCCCTCGTACGTGCTCGGCGGGCGGGCGATGCGCATCTGCGACGACGAAAGCGACCTGCGGGCGGCGATGGCCGCCGTCTCAGGCCCGGTACTGGTCGACCGCTTCATCGAGAACGCGATCGAGATCGACGTCGATGCGCTCTGCGACGGCGAAGACGTGTTCGTTGCGGCGGTGATGCAGCACGTCGAGGAGGCGGGGGTCCATTCCGGCGACTCGTCCTGCGTGCTGCCCGCCCAGTCGCTGACGCTCGCGAACGCTCTCGAGGTCGAGCACGTCGTTCGCCGGCTCGGGCCGGCACTCGGCGTCGTCGGCCTTCTCAACATCCAGCTCGCGATCGCCGACTCGACCGTCTACGTCCTCGAGGCGAACCCGCGCGCGTCCCGCACCGTGCCGTTTGCGAGCAAGGCGATCGGGATCAACCTCGTCGAGGCGGCATGCCGGCTCGCGCACGGCGACCGCCTCGACTCGCTCGCGCTCAAGACCCCGAGGCCGACAGAGGTGAGCGTCAAGGCCGCCGTGCTCCCGTTCGCACGCTTCCTCGGCGCCGACCCGGTGCTAGGCCCGGAGATGCGCTCGACCGGCGAGGTGATGGCGACTGCCTCCGACCTGCCGACGGCCTTCGCCAAGGCGGAGCGCGCCGCCGGACGGCCGCTACCCACGTCGGGCGTCGCCTTTCTCTCGGTACGCGACGGCGACAAGCCGAGCATCGCGCCGATCGCTGCTGCGCTCGCCGGCCTCGGGTTCGCGCTCGTCGCGACGGTGGGCACGGCGCGGACCTTGCGAGCCGCGGGGCTCGAGGTCGAGGAGGTCGGGAAGGTCGCCGAGGCGGTCGACGGGGAACCAACGGTCGTCGACCTGATCCGGCGGCGGAGTTGCGACCTCGTCGTCAACACACCGCAGGGCTCGGGCGCCCGTGCGGACGGCTACCTCATTCGCGAGGCGGCGCTCGTGGCGCGCGTCCCGTGCGTGACGACCGTCTCGGGCGCGGCTGCCGCCGTCCATGCGATCGCCAACGCGCGCGCCGAGGCGACGCTCTCCCTCCAGGAGCGGATCGCGGCGGTGGGCGCGTGACAACGCTTGTGGTGAGTCATCACAAGCTCGGGTGATCCATGCTGCGTGATCGGCTCAAAGTGTGCGGGAACGAGGCGGTCGGCCCTTATGCGCTCGTTCGTCTAGGGCGTGGCCGGCTTCAGCCGGGCACCCCCGGGCAGTTCTTCATGCTCGAGGCGCCGGGGCGTCCGCTGCCGCGGCCTTTCAGCCTCTGCACGGCACCTCCGGGCGAGCTCGGGTTCCTCGTGGAGCGGCTCGGGGCTGGGACGACGGCGATCGCGGCGCTCGACGTGGGGGACGAGATCCACGTCACCGGCCCGCTGGGGCGCGGCTTCGACCTCGAGGTGAAACGCCCGCTCCTCGTCGGCGGCGGGATCGGCGTCGCCCCGTTTCCGTACCTCTCCGACCGCCTTGGCGCGCCGCCGGCGATCCTCGGCTTCCGGACCGCGTTCCACGCGGAGGCGGGGGCGCTCGTCCCGAACGGGAGCGTGGTGCTCGACCCCGTGCTCGTGACCGACGCGCTGCCCGCCGACCCGGGTGACGTCCTCGCGTGCGGCCCCGAGCCGATGCTCGACGCGCTCGCACGGCTCGTCCCCGGAGCGCAGCTCGCCCGCGAGGCGCCGATGGCGTGCGGCTACGGCGCCTGCTACGGCTGTGTCGTCGAGCGAGACGGGCGATACGTGCGGCTTTGCCTCGAGGGCCCTGTTCTGCGTGGGGGAACCCATGCTTCCCCCACGAGCCCCCTCCTTTCGGTTGGGGGAACAGATGACGGTGCCTGGGCTCCCGCCGGGCAAAGCCCGGCTCCGCCCGCGAAGGCACGTGCCACCGACGTTGGAAGGACGGAAGAGCCCAGGTGACCGTCCCGATTTTCAACGCCTCGGGCTGTCTCGACGCGCTTGCCGCACCGGAGGTCGCCCGCTCGCTCGACGTGTTCGTGACCAAGACGATCACGCCCGAGCCACGCGAGGGCAACCCGCCGACACGCATCGCGGAGACCGACCACGGCATGCTCAACTCGATCGGGCTCCAGGGGCCGGGGATCGACGCGTTCGTCGCCGACCACCTGCCTCGGCTCGGCGCGCTCGGCGCCGACCTGTGGGTCTCGGTGGGCGGGTTCGCGGCACAGGATTTCGCTCGCTGCTGCGCGCTGCTGGACGACGAGGCGGCCGTCGCCGCGATCGAGCTGAACCTCTCGTGCCCGAACGTCGAGGAGGCGCCGGAGACCGCCGCCGAGCTCGTCTCGGCCGCGCGCGCAGCGACGAAAAAGCCGCTCTATGCGAAGCTTTCCCCCGCCCAGTGGGACGTCGCCGCGAGCGCCCGCGCCGTTGTCGACGCGGGCGCAGACGGCCTCTCGCTCGTGAACACGATCCGCGGGCTCGCGCTCGACCCGCTGACGCTCCGGCCCCGCCTGGCTCGCGCAGTCGGCGGCTATTCAGGCGAGGCGATTCGCCCGATTGCGCTCGCGTGCGTCCACGCGTGCGCGACCGTAGTGGACGTGCCGATCGTCGGGATGGGCGGAGTGGCCACCGGGCTCCATGCGCTCGAGCTCGTGGCGGTCGGGGCGAGCGCGGTCGCGCTCGGCACGATCCTCTTCTCCGATCCGCTCGCGCCCGGGCGGGTGAGGGAGGAGCTGGTGGCCGAGGCCGCGGCCCGGGGGTTCGACAACCCGCTCGCAGCGCGCTCGATGGCTGTTGTCGGATTTGAGAAATCCCTGCAAATCTCCTCGAACAGTACTGCTTGATTCGCGCCCGCAGCTTGCTAGACTCGTCCGCTCAATGGTCACGTCGAAGACGCACGCCCAGGCACCGGCCCGCTCGCTCGATCAGCGGATGGAAGCCCTCCAACGTGCGAACGACATCCGCGTCCGGCGTGCGCAGCTGAAGAGGGACCTCAAAGACGGTCGCGTCCAGATCGACTCGATCCTGCTCGATCCTCCCGAGTACGTTTCGACCGCGAAGGTCTTCGACATGCTGATGGCCGTCCCGAAGTTCGGGCGCGTGAAGGCGGCACGGCTCCTCAACCAATGCCGCATCAGCCAGTCGAAGACCGTCGGCGGGCTCTCCGAACGGCAGCGCGCGGAGCTCGTCAACCTGTTCAACCACCGGTGATCTCCGGCTTCGCCGGCGATCACTAGCCGAGGGCCGTGACGGCGGTGGCGCCCGTGTTCGTGGTCACCGGGCCGTCGGGAGCGGGCAAGGGGACGTTGATCAGGGCGCTGGTCGAGCGGATCCCCGAGCTCGAGGTGGCGGTCTCCGCGACGACCCGCCGGCAGCGGCCGGGCGAGGTGGACGGCCGCGAGTACTGGTTCCTCAGCGAGGACGAGTTCACGCGCAGGGTCGACGAGGGCGGGTTCCTCGAATGGGTCGAGTACGTCTCGCGCCGGCGCTACGGGACCCTGCGCTCCGAGATCGAGCGGATCGCGGCGAACGGCCGCGTCTGCGTGCTCGAGCTCGAGGTCGAGGGCGCGCTGCGGGTCCAGGAGGAGTCGCCCGCCGCCTGCACGATCTTCATCGTGGCGGACGTCGCCGAGCTCGAGCGGCGCCTCCGCGAGCGCGCGACGGAGTCGACGGGCGAGATCGACGACCGCATCGCGCTCGCCCGGCATCAGCTCGAGCAGGCACACAAGTTCCGCTACATGGTGCGAAACGACGACATCGTGCGCGCGGGCGAGGTGCTCTCCGCGATCGTCGAACGAGAACTTGTCCTCGCAGGTACCATGCTCCGTCGATGATCGAGCCGCGCATCGACGAGCTCCTCTCCCACACGCAGACCGACGGCGAAGCGACGTCGCGGTATGCGCTCGTGATCGTCGCCGCCAAGCGCGCGCGGCAGATCAACAACTACCATCACCAGCTCGGCGAGGGCATGGGCCTCGAGGACGCCCCGCCGCCGCTCGTCGAGTCGCGCTCGAAGAACTACCTCACCATGGCGATGGAAGAGATCGCGCGCGGCAAGCTCTCCTTCTCCTACACGGCGGCGCCGTAGCTTCGCTCGCGAAGGAGGAATCCGCTTGCGCGATTCCTGCCGCTTGATCCCCGCCTGCGGCGGGGCACATCCCTGAAGGCGCCCGCATTCGCGGTCGCAACTGCTTCCTATCCGGCGCGACACGTCTCCGGAGACGCCGGCGGGCACAATGTGCCGGTGGCGCGCATCTTCGTGGGGGTCACCGGCGGCATCGCCGCCTACAAGGCGTGCGAGCTCGTGCGGCTGCTCGTCCGCGCAGGGCACGACGTCACGCCGATCACGACCCACGCCGCCGAACGGTTCGTCGCCGCCCGAACGTTCTGGGCGCTCGCGCGCAAGGAGCCGCCCACGGACCCGTATCCGCATCTCGCGAAGGCCGACCTGCTCGTCGTCGCTCCGCTGACCGCAAACACGCTGGCGCGGCTCGTGCACGGCCACGCAGACGACCTGCTCACCGAGACCGCGCTCGCCCACAGTGGGCCGCTCGTCATCGCTCCTGCGATGAACACCGCGATGTGGGAGCACCCGGCGACGCAGGCGAACCTCGCGCTGCTCGTCGAGCGCGGGGCCGAGGTCGTCGGGCCGGGGCAAGGTGAGCTCGCCGAGGGTCTCGTCGGGATGGGCCGGATGAGCGAGCCGGCGGAGATCGCGGCCCGCGTCGAGGCCGTCCTCGGAGTCTCGAGCTCGACCCCGAGCTCGGATTCGCCCCTCGCCGAGCGACACGTGCTCGTCACCGCCGGCGGGACCCGCGAGCCGCTCGACCAGGTGCGCTTCGTCGGCAACCGCTCCTCGGGACGTATGGGCGTCGCGCTCGCGATGGCCGCCCGGGAGCGCGGCGCGCGAGTGACGATGCTCGCCGCCAACCTCCAGGTGCCGGCGCCCGCCGGGGTCGAGGTCGTGCCGACCCCCACGGCCGCCGACCTGCGGCGCGAGGCGCTCGCCCGGAGCGAGGCGGACGTGGTGCTGATGGCCGCCGCGGTCTCCGACTACCGCCCCGCCGAGGCTCTCGTCGGCAAGCGGCCCAAGGACGGCGAGCCCTGGAACGTCGACCTCGTGCCGACGGCCGACGTCGCGCGAGCGCTCGGCGCGGCACGGCGCCCGGAGCAGGTGCTCGTCGCGTTCGGCGCGGAGAGCGGTGAGGACGGCCTCCAGCGCAAGCGGGGAATGCTCGCCGACAAGAACGTGGATCTGGTCGTCTACAACGACGTGGGGAGAGACGACGTCGGCTTCGAGTCGCAGGACAACGAGGTCGTCCTGATCTCCCACGAGGCGGAGCGGACGGTCGCGAAGGCGCCGAAGGCCGAGATCGCGCACGCGATCCTCGACGAGGTCGAGCGGCTGCTGCTGGAGCGCGCGTGAGCGGGCAGGCGTCGCCGCTCCGCTCGGCCGTCCCCGGCGACGCGTCTGCACTCGCCGATCGGGTCGTGGGAAACCTCTCGTCGGCGATCCACGCGAGCCCCGAGACGCTGCGCCTGCCGCTGCTCTGCCTCCTTTCCGAGGGCCATGTCCTCGTCGAGGACGTCCCGGGCGTGGGGAAGACCGTGCTCGCGAAGGCGCTCGCGCGTTCGCTCGAGCTCCGCTTTCAGCGCGTCCAGTTCACGCCGGATCTCCTGCCCTCCGACGTCACCGGCGTCAACGTCTTCGACCGCCCGAGCGGGTCGTTCCGGTTCAGACCCGGGCCGGTCTTCGCCAACGTCCTCCTCGTCGACGAGATCAACCGCGCGTCCCCGAAGACACAGTCGGCGCTCCTCGAGGCGATGCAGGAGACGCAAGTCACGGTCGACGGCGAGACACACGCGCTCGACCGGCCGTTCCTCGTGGTCGCCACGCAGAACCCGGTCGAGTACGAGGGCACCTACCCGCTCCCAGAGGCGCAGCTCGACCGGTTCGCGGTGCGAATGGCGATCGGCTACCCGCCCGACGCCGACGAGGCGCGGATGCTCGCCGAGCAGACGACGGAGCCGCCGCTCGAGCACCTGGAGCCCGTCGCCTCGCACGAGGAGCTGCTCGATGCGATCGAGGCCGTGCGCCGCGTCCACGTGGAGGAACGCGTGAACGGGTACGTCGTCGCACTTCTCCGTCACACGCGCGAGAGTCGCAGGCTCGCGCTCGGCGGCAGCCCCCGTTCGGGTATCGCGCTCCTTCGCCTGGCGAAGGCGCGCGCGCTCACGGAGCGACGCGACTATGTCGTTCCGGAAGACGTGCAGGCCCTTGCTCAGCCCGTCCTCGCGCACCGGTTGATTCTCGCGCCGGAGGCCCGCGCGACAGGGGTGACGGCCGGCGAGGTCGTGGCCGAGGCGCTCTCCGCGACACCGGCGCCGGTGTGAGAGAGACGCCGCGCACCGGCGGCGGGAAAGTCGTCGGCGGCGTGGGTGTCCTCGCGATCGCCGTGCTGGTCTCCGCGTGGGCGGTCGGCGCGACTGCTCTCGCGATCCTGGGCGTCGGCCTCGGGCTCGCCGCCGTCTTCGCGCGGGCCTGGACGCGCTTCGTCGGGCGCGGACTCTCTGTCGAGCGGCTTCCGGCGACGGCTCCGACGGTGGAGGGAGAGCCGCTCAGGCTCGAGTTTGCGCTACATGGCCGGACGTGGCTCGCGGCCCGGATCGAGCTGCGCGACCGGGTCGGCCCGCTCGGCGAGCAGCGCGTCGCCCTGGGACGAGACACCCGGGCGGAGGTCGTCCTCGACCGCGCGCCACGCGGCCGCTACCTGCTCGGGCCTGGGCGACTGCTGGTCGACGACCCGCTCGGCCTGAGCCGCGTCGACCTCGAGATCCCGGCCGCTGGGACGATCCTCGTGCGGCCGCGCGTCCCGCAGCTCGGCTTGCTCTTCAGCGATGCGGGCAGCCGGGGCGACGGCGGACGTAGGCAACCCGTCCGGCGACCCAGCGGCCTCGAGCCGCACGGCGTGCGGGAGTACGTCGAGGGAGAGCCTCTGCGGGCGGTCCACTGGGCGACGTCGGCCCGTCGCGGTCAGCTGATGGTGCGCGAGCTCGAGGACGCACCCCGGGACAGCGTCGCCGTACTGCTCGACGTCGAGCGCTCCGCGATCGCAGGCCCGCCCGGAGACTCGAGCCTCGACGAGGCCGTCCGTGCGGCTGCGGGACTCGTCCGCGCGCACGCCGCCCGCGCCCGCGGCGCGCTGCTCGTGATCGGAACCCCGGCGCCCGACGTGCACCGGGTGAGGACGCTCGGTGCCGAGTGGGAGCGTGCGCTCGACGCGCTCGCGGCGGTGGAAGGCGTCGACGGGACGCCGCTCGTCGCGCTGGTCGCGCCTCGCGGCACTCTCGCGACGGTCGCCGAGCTCGTCGTGGTCACCGCACGGCCGGAGCAGGTGGTGGACGCCCTCGTGGCGCGCGCCGCCGGAGGACGGGTGCCGGCGCTCGTCGCAGTGGACGCGCCGACGTACGCCGGCCGGCCGGCGACGGGATCGACGCCCGCGCTCCTGCGGCTCGCGGCGGCCGGCGCGCCCGTCGTGGTCCTCCGCCACGGCATCGACCTCGAGGGCTCACTGGCCGGGCTCGAGGAGAGGGCCGTTGGCTAGGGCATCCAGCCTGCGACCCCTGGTCGCGGCCGCACCTGCAGCAGGGACGATCACCGCCGCCTGGGCGCTGCTCGAGCATCCCGTCTCCTGGGGCACGTTTGCGGCGCTCGCGGTGCTTGCGCTCGCGCCGGCTGTCCCCGTCGGTGGCGCCCGCCGAACGGGCCTCGTGGTCGCCGCGATTGTGGCTGGGATGGCCGTCGCGTTCGACACGTGGCCTCATCGCGCCCTCGAGACGGGCTGGAAGGCGCTTCACGACGCTCCTGCCGTGCGCGCCCCGTTCGATCCGCTCGCGTTCCCAGCCCTCCACGGCCTGGTCGCGTGCACGGCGTTCGGGCTCGCGCTCGCCGCGGTGCTCGGCGTCTCCGCCCGCCGGCCCGGCATCGTCGTAGCCGCGGTGGCGATCGGCGTCGGGTTCCCCGCGACCCTGCTCGAGAACGCCTACGCGTTCCGACTCGGTGCGCTCGCGCTCGCGAGCGTCTTATGGGCGTCGGTCGTGCTTCGCACGCGCCGACTGGGTCGAGCGGCCCCCGGCCTGGGGCTAGCCGCGGTCGTGGTACTCACGGCCTCGTTCGCGGCCTCCGGCGGCGTCGCGCCCGGCACGACGCACGTCGACTGGCGCGGGTGGGACCCCTTCGCACGCGGAGGCGGCAGTGGGGACTTCCGGTTCGTGTGGGACGCGAACTACTCCGGCATCACATTCCCGTCGCGACCGACGGTCGTGTTCCGGGTGCGGGCTCCGAAGCGCGCGCAGTACTGGCGTGCCTCGACCCTCGACACGTTCGTCGGTGACCGCTGGATCGAGGATCTGTATCCCGTCGACCTCGGGACCGCCCACGGCGCGCTGCCGCCGGATCCACTCGTTCCCGGGCGCGATGTGAAGCCTGGCTCGTGGCTGCACCAGCAGGTGACGATCGACGGCTACGGCGACGACCATGTGGTCTCCGCGGGCACGCCTGCGCAGATCGACGGTCGGGCGCTGGGTCGGGTGTCGTTCCTGAGCGGCGGCGTCATGCGAGCGGCGTCGCCGGTCCACTCGGGCACGACCTACTCGGTCTGGAGCTATGCGCCCGAGCCCGGCCCGCGCGCGCTCGCCGCGTCGCCGCCGCGATATCCGACGGCGGCCGAGCGCTACCTCGAGGTGGGACGCGCCGGGTTCCCGGGATTCGGGGTCGCGGGTCGTGACCGGCAGATCGGAAGGTTCTTCGGGGACGTCCGGTATCTGCCGCTCTGGGCGTACCGGCCCCTCTGGCGCGACGCGGAGCGGCTCACCGAGCGGGCTCGCTCCCCCTACGAGGCGACGCTGCTGCTCGAGCGCTGGTTCCGCTCGGGGGGCAGGTTCACCTATGACGAGCAGCCGCCGCGAAGCTCCGGACTGCCGCCACTGGTCGATTTCGTCGAGCGCACACGCACCGGTTACTGCCAGCACTTCGCCGGCGCGATGACGCTGATGCTGCGAATGCTCGGGATCCCGTCGCGCGTCGCGGTCGGCTTTACCGCGGGGACGTGGAAGGACGGCGTCTGGACCGTCACGGACTACCAGGCGCACGCGTGGGTCGAGGCCTGGTTCGCAGGCTACGGATGGCTGACCTTCGACCCGACGCCCGGCCGCGGAACCCTCTCCGCCGTGTACACGCTCGCCTCGGACTCGGCCGACGCGGTCGCCGCCCTCGGGACAGGGCGCTTTCTCGATTTCGACCAGGTCTTCCACGACGCATCGCCGGTGCCGCAGACGCCCGCCGCTACGGCCCCGCCGGAGACCGACGGCGTCGCCTGGTGGGTCGTCGCCGTCCCTGCGATCCCGCTCGCTGCCGCGGGCCTGATCCTCCTCGCGAAGCTCCTCCGGCGCATGGCCCGCTTCCGCAGGCGCGACCCGCGCCGGCTGGCGTGGGGGGTCCGTGCGGAGCTCGTGGACGCGCTCGCCGACCGCGGCGTAGGCATCGACCCACACGCGACTGTCGCGACCTTGCAGCGGACCGCGGAGCACGCGCTCGCGACCCCCTGCGGCTCGCTGGGCTCCGCCATCGCCGAGGCTCGCTACGGCCCCGCGGAGCGCGCCGACGCGGCGGCACGTCGCGCGCGGGCCGAGCTCCACCGCGTCCTCAGCTTCGCACGGTCGACCGAACGCCCTGCGGCGCGGCTCTCGAGCGCCCTCTCGCTCCGCTCCTTCCGGCCGCGCTTGACACCGTCGGCAAGGTGAGAGGATGAGCGCCGCGTACGACCTCTACCAGCAGGGCCGTAGCCACCTCCGCGACGGAATGCCCGCCCAGGCGACCGTCGCGCTCGAGAAGGCGAAGAGGCTCGAGCCCGACAAGGCGTCGATCCGCGAGGCCCTGGGCATCGCCTACTTCCGGATCATGCGGTGGGCCGAGGCGGAGGCCGAGTTCCGCAAGGTGCTCGACATCTCGCCTGCCGACGACTACGCGCACTACGCGCTCGGCCGCGCGCTGCGGAACCAGGGCAAGCTCGAGGAGGGAGCGACCCATCTGAAGCTCGCTCGCTCGCTCACGCCTCGCCCGCCGCGCGAGGGGCTTGACGACGATCAGGCCGACTCGACGTCCGAGACGAGCGACGGGTAGCGGCCGAAGCGGCGTTTCACGCCCGCGGCAAACGCTCGGCGATACGCGTCCGCCTTGTCTTCCTCGAGCGTCTGCGCATAGGCGTTGCGGAGCTCGAGCAGGCCGTCGGCGATCGCGTCGACGACCAGCTGGAAGTCGCCGTAGGCTTCCTCCGCGTTCTCGCGGCCGGAGCGGATCCAGGCCTCCTCTGCGTCGGCCGCCTCGGTCAGCAGCGCGCTCTCGTCGCTCGAGTACAGCGCGAGCTGACGCTCGACGAGGTCGTCGAACGGGCCGTGACGGAGCCTCATAGGAGCTGCTCGTACAACCTCAGGTGGGCGGCGGCAGCGGCGTCCCAGGTGAGCTCGTCTCTCGCGCGCGCGGCGCCGGCGCGCGCCGCGGCGAGTGCGGCCGTGTCGTCGAGCAGCTCGCGCAGGGCAGCAGCGAGGCCGGGGACGTCGCCCGGGGACACGATCCGACCCGCTTCGAACCGGCGAACCACCTCGCCCAAGCCGCCGACGTCGTAGACGACGGCAGGGACGCCCGCGCCGAGAGCTTGCAGGAGCGCGCCGGACTGGTCGAGCTCGTCCGCATACGGGAAGACCGCGACCGTGCTCTCCGAGAGCGCCCGCTCCAGCTCGGCGCGGCCGAGGTAGCCGAGCCGCCACTCCGCGCGGTCCCCGGCCCTCCGCCGGAGCTCGTCGAGGGGGATCCGGGGATCGCCTGCGACGAGGAGCCGCGCTTCGGGGAGCTCGAGCACGGCCTCGACCGCGTCGGGAAGCCCCTTGTATCCGCGAACCACGCCGAGGGCGAGCACCGTCCGGCCGTCGTCCGCCCTCGGCGGGTCGCTGTGGAACACGGGGTGGGGGATCACGCTGAGGCTCTCTTCGGCGACGCCGAAAGCGGCGAGCGCGTCCCGACCGCGCTGCGAGTGGACGATCACGCGATCGAAGCGGGCGAAGAGCGATCGCCAGAGCCCGGCACGATGCGCAGTCCGACGTGGAAGGAGGTCGTGTGCCGTGAAGACGAGTGGGCGGTCGGAGCGCAGGAGCACGCGGTCGAGCTCCGGCACCGCGAGCCACTGGAAGTGGACGACATCGGCACGACGCGACAGCACCTTGCGCATTGCGAATGGATGCTCGAGGGTCTTGAGCGGCAGCCTGAGCGCGTCGCGGTGGAGCCGGCCCGAGCGCGGATAGAGCGTTTCGTCGAGCCGGTATCCGTCGGGAACGGGGCGCTCGCCGAAGCGGAACCGTGTGGTCACGACCTCGACGTCCGCGCCGGCGCGCGCGAGCGCCGAGGCGAGCTCGTGGTCGTACGGCGGCGTGAAGGCTGGTGGATCGGCGAGGACGACGCGCATGAGCTCCGAATGCAGGAGGCGGACGCTACCCGTAGCCTCGCCCCGTGCAGCTCGTCGTCCGGACGTGGAACGTCTTCCACGGCAACGCCTACCCGCCGCGACGTGCCGGATACCTGCGGCGGATGATCGAGCTCGTCACGCTCGACGGGCCGGATGTCGTGTGCCTCCAGGAGCTGCCCGTCTGGGCGGTCGCGCGGATCGCGAGCTGGTCCGGCATGCACCAGTTCGACGCCGTGGCGCGACCGCCCCTCTGGCCGGGCCCGCTCTCGACGTGGGTCACGCGTGCGCACCAGGGGTTCTTCCGCTCCGGGCTCTCCGGCCAGGCCAACGCAATCCTCGTCGCTCCCAGGCATGCCGCCACGGATCTCGGCCACGAGCGGATCAGCGAGGGAGGACGCGAGCGACGCGTCGTCCACGCCGTCCGGATCGCCGGGGCGCCGGGCGTGGCGATCGCGAACCTCCACGCCTCCAACGACTTCGTGCGTCCCGATGTGCCCCGCGTCGAAGCTGCACGCGCCGCCGCCTTCGTCGAGGATGCGGCAACGCCCGGCGACGTTGTCGTGCTCGCCGGCGACTTCAACGTCCCCGACCCGCTGCTCGCGGCCTATTCACCACCGGGCTCGGGGATCGACCACGTCCTCGTGCGCGGCGCGACCGTCCTGTCGGTTGCCCCCTGGACGGACTACCGGCGGCGGCAGAATGACGTGGTGCTCTCCGACCATCCCGTCGTCGAGGCGACCATCGAGGTCGAGGAGTGACGTTCGAAGAGGCGCGGTCGGTCTTTCCCGTGCTGGAGTCCGTCGCGTACCTCAACGCCGGGACGTTCGGCCCGCTCGCCAGGCCGGTTGCCGAGGCGCTCGAGGCGGGCGTCGAGCGGGACCTCGCGGAGGGTCGCACCGGAAGCGAGTACTTCGAGCAGACACTTGCGTTGCGGCACGAGCTGCGTGCGGTATTCGGCCGGGTCGTCGGGACCGGCTCGGACTCGGTTGCCCTCACGACCTCGACGACCGAGGGATGCGGGATCGTCCTCCGCGGGCTCGATCTCGACGCGGACGACGAGATCGTGACGACGACGGACGAGCACTTCGGCCTGCTCGGGCCGCTCGGCGCCTCGCCCGCGCAGGTCGTGGTGGTGCCGCCCGATCCCGACCAGATCGCCGCGGCCGTGACGGCGCGGACACGGCTGATCGCGACCTCGCGCGTCCTCTGGACGACCGGCGCGGTGCTGCCGCTGCGCGAGTTGCGCGAGCGCTGCGGCGTCCCCGTGCTCGCCGACGGCGCCCAGTCGGTCGGCGCGATCCCCGACGAAGCCCATGGGCTCGACTTCCTCACGATCTCGGGCCAGAAATGGCTCTGCGGGCCCGATTCGACCGGCGCGCTCGTCGTGGCCGATCCGGAGCGCCTCCGCGTCGTCTCGCCCGGATACTTCGCGCAGCGCGGATACGAGCCGGACGGGCGGTTCGACCCGCACTCTGGGGCGCGCCGCTTCGACAGCGGCTGGTGGTCTAACGGCACCGTGCGGGGGATGCTGGCAGCGCTCGCGCTGAGGCCGGACTGGTGGGCCAAGCGGGCGTCCGAGGCGGCCGCGACGTGCAGGCGACTGCTCGCACCGCTCGTCGAGCTGGTCGAGCCCGAGAGCCGGTCGACGCTCGTCTCGTTCCGCGTCGAAGGTGAGGCATCTGCCGTCGTCGAGCGCCTTCGTGAAGGCCGGGTCGACGTCCGCGAGATTCCCGGCCGCGGGCTCGTCCGCGTGTCCTGCGGCTGGTGGACGAGCGACGAGGATCTCGAGCGCCTCGCCGCTGGCCTCTGCGCTTGATTCGGCGGGTGAGAACCGTGCCGATGAGAACCGTGCCAGGCACGTAGCCACGTCCGAACTGGACATGTCCGTTCGGCCGAGCCTAGGCGCTCACCGGAGTTGCGATGCCCTCGCGAACGAACTTCGCATAGCGGAGCGCGGCGTCAGGCCCACGCCCAAAGATTCGTCGTACGCGAGCGACCGCGACGAACCTCGAGGGCTGCTCGAGCCCAGCTATGGCGCGAAAACTGCCCCAGGGCCAATCCGCCGGATCCCGACAAAACCCGGCCGAGACGGGGTTTAGCGCGACGTAGCGAAGCGCGACCAGGAGGTGCTCCTCTGACGCGATCAGCTTCGAGGAGAACCGGGCATCGAATAGATGACCCGAGTGTCCGTGGCGCTCGTTGAAGCGCCGAGCATATGTCCCGTTCAGCCGGTGCATTCCAGCCGAAAGGTTTGGCGCAGAAAGCGACAACAGAAGATGGAAGTGGTTGGTCATGAGGCAGTACGAGAGACACGTCCAGCGGCAGCGGTGCACCGACTGTCCGAGAAACGCGATGAACATGCGCCTATCGGTGTCGTCGGAGAAGATCGGGGCGCGTCGAATGCCGCGAGCCGTGATGTGAATCACACCCTCCAGCGGCTCGATGCGAGGCGCGCGTCCCATCGCGAGACGAACGTAGAACGCCGCGCCGTTTGTGTCGAGATGCCTTGTTTGGGCACGTCCGCGCCGGACGTGGCTACGTGCCTGGCACGCTTTCCGCCACGGCCAACGAGGCGACGCATCGCCCGCGGCCTGCCTGGCCGGCTGACGCTCAGGCGGCGTCGGCGGTGGTACGGAGGCCGAGCTCGCCCGCGATCGGCTGGAGCGCCGCGATCACGTTCGCGATGTGCTCGTCGAGCTCCAGGCCGAGCAGCTCCGCGCCGGCGTAGACCTCGTCCCGGTGGACACCCGCGGCGAACGAGGGCTGCTTGAGCTTCTTGCGCACGGACTTCGGCTCGAGCCCGTCGAGGCCCGTCGGCCGCACGAGCCCGCAGGCGTGCACGAAGCCAGACAGCTCGTCGCAGGCGAAGAGCGTCTTCTCGAGCTGAGTCTCGCGCGGTAGCTCGAGATGCTCGGCGTGCGAGAGCACCGCCCTGATCACGACCTCCGGGTAACCCTCCTCGCGGAGGATCGGGGCGCCGTCCTGCGGGTGCCTGTCGAGGGTGGGGTGGATCTCGTAGTCGAAGTCATGGAGGAGAGCGACCGCGCTCCAGAGCTCCTCGTCCTCGCCAAAGCGTTGCGCGTACCCGCGGACAGACGCCTCCACCGCGAGCGCGTGCCGGAGAAGCGACTCGCTCGTCGTGTAGCGGGTCAGCGTCTCCCAGGCTCTCTCGCGAGTCACCTCCACGGAGCCGGGTACGATAGCGCCCCGCATGCAGTCGTTCGTGATCGAGGGCGGGCGTCCGCTGTCCGGGACTGTTCGCGCCGCGGGCAACAAGAACGGCGCGCTGCCGATCCTGGCCGCAACCGTTCTCGCGAGCGACCCGGTCGTCGTCTCGAACGTCCCGCGGATTCGCGACGTCGAGACGATGGTGCAGCTCCTCTCCGCTCTCGGCGCGAAGGCGGCGTGGAGCGGGGCGAACGAGGTGACGGTCGACGCCTCCTCGGTGGAGAAGACCGCACTCGACCCTGAGCTCGGCCGCGAGATCCGCGCGTCGTTCCTCCTTGCCGGCCCGCTCCTCGCGCGCTTCGGCCGGGCGACCGTGCCGCCGCCGGGCGGCGACGTGATCGGACGAAGGCGCCTCGACACCCACTTCCACGCGTTCGCCGAGCTGGGGGTGGAGGTCGAGCTGAACGGGGGCTACGACCTCCGGACGAAGGGCCTGCGCGGCAAGCGGATGTTCCTCGACGAGGCCTCCGTGATGGCGACCGAGAACGCCGTCATGGCGGCCGTGCTCGCGCAGGGTGAGACGATCGTGGGACACGCGGCGTGCGAGCCGCATATTCAGGATCTCTGCCGGTTCCTCGTCGCGCTCGGCGCCGAGATCGAGGGGATCGGCTCGAACGTTCTCAAGATCACCGGTGTCGAGTCGCTCAGCGGCGGCGGGTACCGAATCCGCTCAGAGCACGTCGAGGTCGCGAGCTTCGCGGCTCTCGCGGCAGTCACCGGCGGGGAGATCACGATCGAGGACGTCGAGCCCGACGATCTGATCTCGATCGTCCCGGCGTTCCGCAAGCTCGGGATCCAGCTCGAGGTGCGGGACAGCGCCATCCGCGTGCCGGCCGACCAGGAGCTGCGGGTCGTCGACGACTTCGGCGACCAGATCCCCAAGATCGAAAGCGGGATCTGGCCGGCGTTCCCGGCCGACCTCACCTCCATCGCAGTCGTCGCCGCCACCCAGGCGCACGGCACCGTCCTCGTCTTCGAGAAGATGTTCGAGAGCAGGCTGTTCTTCGTCGACAAGCTCGTCTCGATGGGCGCTCGGATCGTCCTCTGCGACCCGCACCGCGTCGTCGTGACAGGCCCCGCCAAGCTGTACGGCCAGCGGCTGGAGAGCCCGGACATCCGCGCGGGCATGGCGATGGTGATCGCCGCTCTGTGCGCCGACGGGCGCTCGACGATCGGCAATGTCGGCCAGATCGACCGCGGCTACGAGGCGATCGACGAGCGGTTGCGCGGGCTCGGAGCCCGG
>DASSBV010000225.1:0-15415 GCA_035698545.1 Gaiella sp.
CGGATGGCGCCCCAGATGCGGCGCCGGATCGGCCCGCTCGTCTACGACACGTACTCCCGGTACGCGCCGTAGACGATCGGGCCGCCCGGCTTGATCTGGGACGCCCCCGGACGTCACGCCCATTCGGAATCAATCATCTAGGCGATGCGGCAGCGGACGAGCGTCTTGAGGACGCGAAACCCGTCGAGCGCGGTGAGCTTCTTGCCGTCCTCGCGCGACCGTGCCTTGTACGTGATCGGCACCTCGTAGATCCGCTCGCCCGCGAGCAGCACCCGCGCCGTGATCTCCGGCTCGATCGCGAACCCCCGCTCGCGCAGCCTCAGCGAGCGGAGAAGCTCGGTGCTCATGACCTTGTGGCAGGTCATCACGTCCGAGATCCAGCAGTTGTAGAGGACGTTCGTGGCCTGCGTCACGGCCTTGTTGCCCATCACGTACCAGAAGCTGAACGCCGAGTGGCTCGACCACGACCTCGTCCCGTAGACCACGCTGGCCTCGCCGGCGAGCAGAGGCTCGAGCAGCGGCGCGAGGTCGGAGGCGCGGTACTCGAGGTCGGCGTCGAGGATCGCCGCGTAGTCGCCCGTGGCGTGCGTCAGCGCCGTGCGGATCGCGGCGCCTTTCCCCCGGTTTCGGTCGTGCTCCACGACCGTGACGGAATCCGGCCAGTCGGTCGTGCGCAGGATCTCGAGCGTGCCGTCGGTCGACCCGTCGTCGACGATCACGAGCTGACGGGCGTCGACCGGAAGCTCCGCGCCGAGCGCGTCCTCGACCGCCCGCGCGAGCGTCTCCCGCTCGTTGTAGACCGGCATGAGGATCGTGAGAGTGGTCGGCATCCGCGGCACCGTATCCCTATCGGCAGCCCGAGGGAGAGACCTGACACGGGTACGATCGCGCGGTGCGCGAGCTCACGATCGACGGCCGCAGGATCGCTGACGACACGCCCTGCTTCGTGATCGCGGAGATCGGCCACAATCACCAGGGCAGCGTCGAGAAGGCGCGTGAGCTGATCCAGGCCGCGCACGAGGCGGGCGCCGACGCCGTCAAGCTGCAGAAGCGCGACAACAGGCGTCTCTACACGCGTGAGCTCTACGAGAGCCCCTATGACAACGAGAACAGCTTCGGGGCGACCTACGGGTCGCACCGCGAGGCGCTCGAGCTCGATCGCGACGCCTACGTCACGCTCCGCGACGAGGCTCGCTCGCTCGGTCTCGTGTTCTTCGCGACCGCGTTCGACGAGCCGAGCGCCGACCTGCTCGCGGAGCTCGGCGCGCCCGCATTCAAGATCGCCTCGGGCGACCTCACCAACACCCCGCTCCTGCGGTATGTCGCCGCGTTCGGCAGGCCGCTCGTCGTGTCGACGGGCGGCGCGACGATCGAGGACGTCGACCGCGCCGTCGAGACCGTCACGGGCGTGGGCGGGACACTCTGTCTCCTCCAATGCACGGCTGCGTACCCGGCAGCCGTCGAGGACCTGAACCTCGGCGTGATCGCGACGCTCCGCGAGCGCTATCCCGAGCTCGTGATCGGCCTGTCGGACCACCAGGACGGAATTGCGATGGCGCCGGTCGCCTACATGCTCGGTGCTCGCGTCGTCGAGAAGCACTTCACGCTGAGTCACACGGCAAAAGGCACCGACCACGCGTTCTCACTGATGCCCGAGGGGATGCGGAAGCTCGTCCGCGACCTCCGCCGCGTGCCGATCGCGGTCGGCGACGGTGTAAAACGGCCGCTCCCGAGCGAGGAGAAGCCTCTCCAGAAGATGGGCAAGCAGCTCGTCGCGACCCGCGCGCTCCCGGAAGGGCACGTTCTCGCCGACGGCGACCTCGTCGCGAAGTCCCCCGCCGACGGCGGCCTCCCGCCGTACGCCCTCGACGAGCTGCTCGGCCGGCCGCTCCGTCGCGCGCTTGCCGAGGACGAGGCGATCCTCGCGGAGGACGTCGATGGGGGCATCGCAGGCGAGGACGCGTTGCAAGCAGCCTCGCGCACGTCGGCTTCCCCAGGCTGATCCGGCTCGGTCAAAGCGGTTGCGCTCTGGCGCAGGTGTCTGGTCCGGTCCTCCGGAGGAGACGCCATCTGCCGGTCTTCACGGTGAAGGCCGTCTGCCAGGCGTCCACACAGCCGACGACAGCGGCGCCCTGGCGCGTCACGAGCCATGTCGCTTCGGACGTCACCTGAGCGCCGTCGGCGACGAGCAGCAGCGTGCGGGAGAGGTGCGGGCCGGCGAGGGGAGCGAGAAACGTGTCGAGAGGAACCGCGACTGCGAGCCGTGCCTGCGTCGGCACCGTTCGCTCGACGGCGCGCAGGATTGCCGGGGTGCCGTCGTAGTCGCGGATCACGGTCAGCGTGTCGATCCGGTCGCGGTGCCACACGGATGCCGCGTCGCCCGACTCGAAGAGCCCGATTCCGGAGGGCTTCGTGTAGAAGTGGACGAGCGAGAGGACGACTGTGGTGACGCAGAGGAGCGTGATTCCGGCCGAGAGCCAGCGCACCCGCAGCGTCGCGCCCCATGCCGCGCATGCGAGCCCGACTGGCAGGACAAGCAGCCGTCCGCGCCACGGGTCGTAGGGAATCGTCAAGGCGAAGATCGCGATGACGAGCATTGGCGAGGCGGCCAGCACGAGGCTCGCCCATGACGCCGTTCGCCGCCGCAGCCCGACGATCGCCGTCGCGATTCCACCGACGATGATCACCGCCCCCGCCGCGCCGTACCACGACAGGGACGTATCCGGCCGGCTTTCGACATGCCATGCATCGCCATGGGCGAGCGCAATGTTCTCCTGGCCGACCTTCCACCAGAAATGTGTCCACAGGTGGCGTGAAGGCGCTTCGAGCCCGAGCAGCACGAGTGGCGTCGCGGCGGCGAGGAGCCCGCCGGCGATCAGCGCCCATGCTCCCCTGCGTGCCGCACCTCGCCTGAGCCGTAGGACGCCGAGCAACGCGACCGCTCCACCCACCGCCACTGCGACGAGGACGTCCGCCCCCCAGAGGCCGGACGTGTCCACGACGTCGAACGCGAGTGCCCTGAACGTCCCGAGCACGGCCGCAAACGAGTGAACGGCGCGCTGTCCGGTCGCGTCCGCGAGGTCGCCGTCGAGGGTGCCCGTCTCGGCAAGGTTCAGCAAGTACCACGGCGATCCCAGCAACACGCCCGTCGCGAACGCGAGCAGCGTCACGGGCCGCCGATGCCGCTCTGCCAGCACGAGCACCGCGAGCAGGATCAGCGGTAGCGCCAAGACTGCCGTAACTTTTGTCGATAGCGCAAGGCCGAGTGCCACACTGCCGAGCGCGAGCTCGATCCGCGTCCAGCCGGCGAGGAAGACGATCGCTGCGAGCCCGAACGACGCCACCACGAGGTCGTTGAGGATCGACGCGCCTTGCAGGAAGACGATCGGCAGCGTCGTGAAGACGAGACCGCCGTACGCAGCCTCTGGCCGCGAGAGCCCGAGACGACGGCCGGCGAGCATCACACCGAGCGCACCCGCAACGAGCGCCAGCAGCGAAGGCAACGCAGCGAGCCGCTCGGTTCTCGGTACCAGCATCGCCGCATAAAGACCGATCTCCGACACCGGAGGGTTGCCGTTCAGCCTCGGGTCGTTGCCCTCCGGGACATAGCCGACCGAGCCCTGCTGATCCCAGAGAAGCGCTCGCGTCTCGTGATACGTCAGCCCGTCCCAGTCGTTCGGCGTCGTGAAGAGGGCGAGTGCGGCAAGGTAGAGACCGGCGATGAGCAGCCCGACGGCGAGCAACCGGACGATCGGATCGCGCAGTGCATCCGGCCACGTCTCGTCCCATAACCGGCCCGCCGGGCCACGTCGCCCTCGAAACGCTGCGGCTCCGAGGGAGAGCAGGACGGCTGCGATGGTGAGCGTCCATCGATTCAGGCTGCCAGCAACGGAAAGGCCGACTGCGGCGACGACGAGGCCGACCCAGGCGATCACGTAGGCCGCGAGCAGGCCGCGCGCCGCCGACTCGAGGGGCAGCGCGGTCGCGACGAGCACTCCGAAGGCCGCGAGGCTCGCCGCGAGCACAGCGACCAGGACGGCACCGCCCATCGACGCACGACTGTAGTTCGCAGCTCGGCGGAGCACAGCTCGGCCGCCACGTGAGGGCGAGTACGATCGGCGCCGTGAGCGACCCGCTCTTCGACCTCGCCGGGCGCGTCGCCGTGGTCACCGGTGGGATGGGTCAGCTCGGCTCCGAGCTGGCCGTGGCGCTCGCGGGTCGGGGGATGCGCGTTGCGATTCTCGACGTCGAGACGGAGCCGCGGGAGACGGCTGCCGCTCTGCGCACCGGGATCGAGGAGGGCGAGATCCGGGTGCACCGCTGCGACGTGACCGACCGCGGTGCGGTCGAGGCGGCGCTGGCGCTCGTCGAGGTCGACTGGGGTGTCCCGCACCTCCTCGTCAATGCCGCCGCGATCGACGCGCCCCCGGACGCGCCTGCCTCCGAGGTCGGGCCGTTCGAGGACGTCCCGCCGGAGGCGCTCGAACGGGTCGTCAACGTGAACGTGCTCGGTGTCGTGGTGCCGTGTCAGGTCGTCGGCGGGGCGATGGCGCGGGAAGGTCGCGGCTCGATCGTCAACGTCGGCTCGGTCTACGGCCTGCTCTCGCCCCACCAGGCGCTCTACGAGTTCCGCCGCAGCGAAGGCGAGCCGTTCTTCAAGCCGGTTGCGTACTCGGTCTCGAAGTCGGCGCTGCTCAACCTCACGCGCTATCTCGCGACGTACTGGGGCCGTAGCGGCGTGCGGGTCAACACGCTGACGCCGCACGGGATCGAGAACGGCCAGCCAGTGCCGTTCGTCGAGGCGTTCTCGGCCCGTTCGCCGCTCGGCCGGCTGATGGACGTGTCGGAGGCGGTCGGGGCGGTGGTGTACCTCGCCTCGGACGCGTCGTCGTACGTGACCGGCGCAAACCTCGTCGTCGACGGCGGCTGGTCGGCCTGGTGATCCCGGCCGAGGTGCCGAGCCTCCGGAAAGCGTCGGCGCGACGGCGACCGACCGGCTGAGCGCAGCACCGTCTGAGCGCCCAAGCCGTCCAGGGCGGCGGGTACGCTCGCCTGCGCATGCGACCGGCCGATCCGATGCTCTCGGTCGTTGTCCCACTGAAGGACGAGGAGGACAACCTCGAGTCCCTCGCACGGCGGCTTCGGAACGTGCTCGAGGAGCTGACGAGCCGTTGGGAGGTGATCCTCGTCGACGACGGGAGTCGCGACGAGACCTATGGGCGCGCCGTCGCGCTGCACGCAGCCGACCCACGCTTCAAGGTCGTGCGACTCTCTCGATGCTTCGGGCACCAGGTGGCGCTCTCCGCCGGGCTCGATCTTGCGCGGGGCGACGCCGTCGTCACGCTGGACGGGGATCTGCAGCATCCGCCGGAGGTGATCCCCGAGCTCGTCCGGCATTGGCAGGAGGGTGCGCAGGTCGTTTACGGGACGATGGCCGAGCGGCAGGGTGAGTCGCGGCTCAAAGACGTCACGTCGCGCGCCTTCTATCGAACGTTGACGCGGCTGACCGAGATCGACGTCCCGTCGGCCGGCGACTTCCGGCTCGTCGACAGATCGGCGCTCGACGCGTTTCTCTCGATGCGAGAGCGAAGCCGCTACCTCCGCGGGATGTTCAGCTGGGTCGGCTTCGACCAGGTCGGGGTCCCGTACACGAGCCCACCGAGGACCGCCGGGGAGAGCAAATACACCCTGGGTCGCATGATTCGGCTCGCGAGCGACGCGATCGTCAGTTTCTCGGACCGCCCGCTTCGTATCGCGTTGAATGGCGGCTTCCTCGTCGCGCTCGGGTCGATCGTGTTTGGCATCTCTGCGGTCGTTTCGAAGCTCGCGGGGTTGCTCGTCGTGCCCGGCTGGACTTCGGTCATGGTTCTCGTGGGGGTGGTGGGGGGCGTCCAGCTGATCGTGCTCGGGATCATCGGCGAATACGTCGGGAGGATCTCGGAGCAGGTCAAGGAACGCCCGCTTTACGTCATCCGTGCGCTGCACGGGCTCGACGAATCGCGCGTACGCTAGTGCGGTCCGGGCCGCCGAGCGACGACCGTCATCACGTCCCAGAGGTTTACGGGGATCGCGCGCGCGCCAAGTCCCGACCGCGCGAGTCGGTGAGCAAGGGCGTCGAGGAGCGCGGCGTCCAGCGTGAGGCACATCTTGTGCGCCAGGTAGCGCAGCGGGAAAACCGTGGCATGATGTCCGACCGCAACGATCTCGAACCCGACCGATGCGAGGAGCAACGCGATCGTCCGCGGCGTGAAGAAGAAGTTGTGATGTCGCGGCGTCATCAGGTGCCAGCGTGAGAGCGAAAGGCGCGCGAGCAACGAGCCCACGTTCCCGGTGGACAACGCCAGGATCCCTCCGGGCCGCAGCCGCGCGAGCGCCTCGGCGAGATCGGCGCGCGGTTCGATCGCGTGCTCAAGGTAGTCCCACATGGTGATGCAGGACTCCTCGTGATCGGCGGGCGCGTCGAAGAGCGTCCCGTGGCAGACGTCCACCCCGAGGTGGACGGTGGCCCAGTCGACCATGGGGCGAGAGACGTCGACTCCCCGCGCCTGCCAGCCGGCGCGATTCGCTTCGTCGACGAAGAATCCTGCGGCGCAGCCCACGTCGAGGAGTCGGCCCGGACGGACGAGCACTCGGAGACGGCGCAGGCGCCTTCGCGCGTTCAGGCGGTGAGCCTCGGCGTCCGCAACGTAGTCGAGATAGCCCTCGCGCGTCGTCGTCCCAGTCTCGCCGAAGTACGGCTGTGCATAGATCTCGTCAAGCTCGGCCCGTGTCGGGAGCGTCGCCCGGAAGACGAGCCCACACTGTGGACACCGGACAATCGCATGCCCGTCCTTGACAAGTAGCGCGGCTCTCGAGGACGCGAATGTGCTGCCGCAGAGTGTGCACGTAGAGCGAGCGGCGACTGGCGCTCGATCCGCTCGGGACGCTACCTCGTGCACCGCGCGATGTACCCCTGTGCCGCGTCGAACGCGAGGTTCGGGTCGGGTCGACAGGCGGCGAGTACCGGGTCGTCTGGCGGCGTGCTGCCCGCCGCCAGCCGGTCGAGGACCACGACATAACGCGCGTCGCTGGCGCAGCCGCGAGGAGGCTCCTGCGCGAGAGACATGAGGACCGGGAGCGCCTGAACGTACTCCACGTTCCGGCCCACGACGACGACTGAGCATCCGCCGGCTACACGCCCCGCAGCTTCGCGGACGAGCACCTCTTGTTCCTTCTCGCCTTCGACCCACCTCGAGACCCGCTCGTGAGCGCTGTGGGCCTGTAGGAGGCCTCCGCCTGTCAGCAGGATCCCGGTCACGATCACGACGGTCGAGCCCAGGCGGACCGCGCTCCGGGCGACAACGATCGCTGCAAGGGTAATCGGTGGGACGTAATAGCGGCTCTCGACGACTCCCACGTCGGCCGCGAACGCAACGAATGCGACGCCGACCAGAAGAAGTCCGATCGACAACCAATCGGCGCCGAACAGGAATGTCACGGCGGCGAGGAGCACAACGGCGGCGACGAAGATGACTGTCGGCAGCTGTGAGTGAAGGATTCCGCCGGCCTGGGAAAGCTGGTCGGACAGGCGCGTGGTGAGGCTCTTGCTCGCTGCAGCGCCTTCGTACACTCGCTCGTCAGCGAGCGCGAGCTGCGCGGTTCGGGCCACCATCGGCAGGAACGGGAGGAGGATCGCGGTGGCGACCGCTTCGAGCCCACGTCGCCGGCCTCGCGAGAGGAGGTTCCAGCGCACCCTCTGCGACTTCAGCGTGGGCCAGAGGAAGGGGATGAGGAGCAGCGCACAGATCGACGTCTCCTTCTGGAGTACACCGAACGCCCACAGCAGCAGCCCGGCACCGAGCGCGGCGACCACGCCCGGCCGTGTACTCCCGCCGTCGAGCAGCCGGTCGATCGCGCGCACGAGGAGCACGGCGCCGAGGGCCATGCAGCCGACGAGCAGAGGCTCCTGCGGGCCCCAACGTGCGATGTCGACGGCGACCGACGGCACCGTCACCGCGACGAGTGGCACACCCACGACGAGCGGCCAACGGCCGTCGCGCGGACGCCCTGGGCGACCGACCAGCAGTATCGCACAGAGGGTAACGCCGACGACAAAAACGGTCCAGCGCGCGATCCCCCAGATCTGCGGCCCGAGGAAGTGGGTTGGCGCGCCGAGCGTGTGCCACTGCAGCGCATTCCACATCACGAACCCGGGGCGATAGCGCGTGGGTTCCGGCAAACCGAGTCGCAGGACGACGTGCAGCTGGGTGGGAGCGTTCTTGATGGCACTCCAGTCGTCGACCATCGACGGGAAGTCGTGGTGGAGGCGAGGCGCGAACGTCCAGAGCGACACGAGGCCGACGATGACGAGGCAGCTGAGAACGCCGGCCCGGCTGTGCATCGGCGCTTTGTACATCGCGAGTCGGCGCCCGTGGGGATCGCTGGTGCCTTGAACAATTCTGGAGCGGTTACGGTTGGCCTGACGTGAGGCCTCTAGGATCGCGCCGTGAGGACCGCTGCTCGACTTGGCCGGGCGCATCGGCTGACCGTCGTGCTCGCTGAACACGCGGTGCGAGTTGCGATCCTCGACGTCGAGACGGAGCCGCGGGACATGGCTGTCGCGTTGCGCACCGGGCTCGACGAACGCGAGATGGTTGTCTCGGAGGCGGTCGTGTACCTCGCCTCGGATGCGTCGTCGTACGTGACCGGCGCAAACCTCGTCGTCGACGGCGGCTGGTCGGCCTGGTGATCCCGGCCGAGGTGCCGAACCTCGTCGCCGGGGAGGACCGGACGGCGGCGGACGGTCGGCGGCTCGAGAAGACCCGCCCCGCAGACGGCGCCTCGCTCTGCAAGCTGACCCGCTCCGGCGCTGCCGATGCGGCCGCCGCCGTCGAGGCGGCGTGCGACGCGCAGCCCGACTGGGGCTCGCGCACCCACGTCGAGCGGGGTGACGTCGTCCGCGCGATCGCGGAGCTCCTGCGCGAGCGCAGCGACGAGGCGAGCGAGATCGTCGCGGCCGAGACCGGGAAGTCGCTGGCGCTCGCGCGCGGCGAGACGGGCGCCGCGATCGAGATGGGCTTCTTCGTCGCAGGCGAGGGCCGGCGTTCCTACGGGCGCACGACGACCGCGTCGATGCCGCATCGCACCGTGCTGACGCTCCGCCGGCCCGTCGGCGTCGCCGCGCTCCTGATCTCGTTCAACACGCCGCTTCCGAACGTCGCCTGGAAGGCATTCCCCTCGATCCTGTGCGGCAACGCCTCCGTGCTGAAGCCGTCCGAGCATGCGCCGCTCTCGGCCTGGTGGATGGGGCGGCTCTGCCTCGAGGCGGGCCTGCCGCCGGGCGTGCTCAACGTCGTCCAGGGGCTCGGCCCGGAGGCCGGTCTGCCGCTCGTCGAGGACTCCCGCGTCGACCTCGTCAGCTTCACCGGCTCGGCGGGGACGGGCCGCGTAGTCGCCGAGGCCGCCGGGCGGCGGCTCGCGAAAACCTGCCTGGAGATGGGCGGGAAGAACGCGCTCGTCGTCTGCAACGACGCCGACACAGAGCGCGCGGTCGAATGGATCCTCGCCTCGGCGTTCTCCAACGCGGGTCAGCGATGCGCGGCTGCGAGCCGGATCGTCGTCTTCGACGGGATCTACGACGAGCTGCGCACCCGGCTGCTCGCCGGCATCGACGCACTCGAGCCGCCGGGGCCCGTGATCAGCGAGGCGAGCATGGAGCGGATCCTCGCCGCGGTCGCACGCGGTCGCGACGAGGGCGCCGTCGTCCTGCGCGGCGGCGAGCGCGTTGGGACCGCCGGTTGGCACGTCGCCCCGACGCTCGTAGAGGGCGCGTCGCCGGACGCGCCGCTTTCCTGCGAGGAGCTGTTCGGCCCCGTGGCGGCTCTGTACCGCGTCGCGAGCCTCGACGAGGCGCTCGGCGTCGTCAACGCGTCCCCGTACGGCCTCACAGCGGCGATCCACACGGGGAGCATCCACCGCGCCATGCGCTTTGCGGAGCAGGTCGCCGCCGGCGTCGTCGTCGTCAACGCCGGGACTCACGGGAGCGAGCCGCACATGGGCTTCGGCGGCGTCAGGCAGTCGGGCACGGGGTGGAAGGAGGCGGGCGTCGAGGCGCTCGACGTCTACTCCGAGACGCAATACGTGAACCTCGTGGTCGATCCCGCCCTGGCATGACGCCGGCACCGCTCGCCGTGCTCGGGCTCGGCGGGATCGGTGGGCTGCTCACCGCCCGCACCGGCGCGTTGGCCGTGGGCACGGAGCGCACGGTCGCGGCGATCCGGGAGCGGGGGCTGACGCTCGTCGACGGGGGCCTGACGACGGTCGCGCGCCCCGAGGCGACCACTCGTCTCGAGCAGCCGGTCGCGCTGCTCGTCGTCGCGGTCAAGGCGTACGACCTCGCTGCGGCCCTCGATCGTGTGGAGCCGGAGGCGCTCGACGGCGCCCTGGTGCTCCCGCTGCTCAACGGCCTCGAGCATGTCGAGGCGATGAGGGCGCGGTTCGACGGCGCAAGTTACAAGTTGTTACAAGCGCCTCCCGTCGTCGCCGCCGGGTCGATCGGGAGCACGTCGGCCCACGCGCCGGAGCCGGCGTTCATCGTCCAAGGAACACCGTCACCGGGGAGGATCACGGCCGCGTCGCGCGACCTCGACCGTAACCGCCTCGCCGCGGCGCTCGCGCCGCTCCGCGTCCCGGGCATCGAGCTCGTGCCCTTTGACGACGAGCGGGAGGTCCTGTGGGAGAAGGCCGCGCGGTTGTCGGTGCTCGCCGCCGCGACCGTGGCCTCAGGCCAGACCGTCGGCGCCCTCCGGGACGATCCTTCGTGGCGGGAGCGGATGCGCGCCTCGCTCGACGAGGCGGTGTCGGCGGCGGCAGCGGAGGACGTGTCGCTCGCGGCGGACGAGCAATGGAGGATGATCGAGGCCATGCCGCCGGAGTTGACGACCTCTGCCGCGCGAGATGCCGCGGCCGGACGCCCGACGGAGCTCGACGCGATCACGGGCTCGGTCGTGCGTGCCGCGACGCGGGTCGGCGTCCCGGCGCCCGTTCTCGGGGCGCTCCACGAAGAGGCGCGATGCCGAGCGCGATAGCCCTCATCGGCGCACGGGCGGGATCCGAGCGCGTCAAGGACAAGAACGTGCGCCGGCTCGCCGGCCACCCGCTCCTCGCGTACGCGATCGAGACCGCCCGCCGCGCCGAGGTCTTCGACCGCATCCTCGTTTCGACGGACAGCGAGCAGATCGCTCAGGTCGCGCGCTGGTATGGGGCCGATGTCCCGTTTCTGCGGCCCGAGGAGTATGCGACGTCGACGTCGCCCGACATCGAATGGATCGCCTGGACGCTGCCGCAGCTCGGCGAGCGCTACGACCTGTTCGCGATCGTGCGCGCGACGAACCCGTTCCGCGGTCCCGACGTGATCCGGCGCGGGCTCGACCAGTTGCTCGCGACGCCCGAGGCCGACTCGATCCGCGCCGTCGAGCTCGTCAAGCAGCACCCCGGGAAGATGTGGGTGATCGACGAGGTCGGCCGCCTGATGCGACCACTACTCGACCAGTCCCACCTCGACGTCGCCTGGCACGCGGGTCAGTACCAGGCGCTGCCGCCGATCTACGCGCAGAACAGCGCGCTCGAGATCGCCTGGACGCGGGTGGTCGGGGCGACCGGAACGCGCGAGGGCCGGATCCAGGCGCCGTTCCTTACCGAGGGGTACGAAGGGTTGAACATCGACGACGAGGACGACTTCTCGCGCGCGGAGGAGCTCGTCGCGTCGGGGCGGGCGCAGCTCGTCCCCATCGGCCGCGATCCCTATCCCGGGTAGTTCGGCGCAGCGCCGCTCACCAGAGGACCTCGACGCCGTATGCCTCGAGCCGGCGATCGGCGCTGACGAGGACGCGTTCCTCGACCAGCGCCTGGGCGACCAGCAGCCGGTCGAAGGGATCGCGATGGTGCCACGGCAGTTGCTCGACCGCCTCGGCGTGGAGCGCGGTCACGGGCATTGGGTCGAAACCGAGGCGGCGGAGGGCCACCGACCAGCCGTCTTCGACGATCAGCTTCCCGAGCGACCGCTTGATCGCGATCTCCCACACGCTGGCAGCGCTCAGGGCGATCTCGTTCCGTTCGTCGGAGAGCACGCCGACCGCGGTCGCCGATACGCGTGTGCGCTGGCCGAGCAGAAGCCAGAGCGCGACGTTGGTGTCGAGAAGGAGGCGCCTCACACGTAGCCGTCGAAGTCGCCCGGAACCTCGTCGAAGTCGGGTCCCAGCGAACCCTCCAAGTTCCCCCAGATCATCCGCTTCCGCATCGGCGCCGGCGCGCGTACGAGCATCGCGACGGGCTCCTGTCCGCGGCGGATCACGATCTCCTCACCGGCCTCGACGCGTCGTAAAAGTCGCGACAGGTGTGTCTTCGCCTCTTGGACGGTGACCTCCATGGCCTCATCCTAGCAGTTGGTCGACCAGCTTGACTTGGTCATGTCTTGGAGGCGCATGCTGTCCGGGCTCGGGCCGTATCCTCGCCCTCGTGAAGGTCGCCTCCCTCGAGACGCTGTCCTGCGACGCCGGGTGGAGGCCGTGGCTCTTCGTCAAGGCGACGACCGACGACGGGCTCGTCGGGTGGTCGGAGGTCACGGACTCGCACGGCTCCCCGAGCGGGCTGGCCGGCGTCGTGAGCGACCTCGCGCCGCTCGTCGTCGGTCGCGATCCGAGTGCGGTCGAGGCGATCCACTGGGATCTCTATCGCCGAACGCGCCAGAGCCCCGGCTCGATCGTGCAGAAGGCGATCGGGGGCATCGAGAACGCGTTGCTCGATCTGAAGGGGAAGGCGCTCGGCGTCTCGGTCGCCGAGCTGTTCGGCGGGCCGACCCGCGCGACCGTTCCGCTTTACTGGTCGCACTGCGGGACGACGCGCGCCCGCGCCTGGGAGGTGACGGGGACACCGAAGCTCGATTCCTACGAGGCGGTGGCCGCGCTCGGCCGCGAGGTCGTCGAGCGGGGCTACGGCGCGTTCAAGACGAACATCGTCGTCCCGGGCGACGAGCCGCGCGTGCTGATGCCCGGCTTCGGCCGCGACGGCGGGATCGACCGCAACCCGACTCCCGAGCTGCTCGAGTCACTCACGCGGCTGCTCGAGGCGTTCCGCGAAGGGACCGGCGGCCGCGCGCAACCGATCGTCGACCTCAACTTCAATCTCACGACCGAGGGGATCGTGCGCGTCGCCCGCGCGCTCGAGCCCTACGACCTCGCCTGGCTGGAGGTGGATTCGTACGACCCCGCCGCGCTCGCCCACGCACGCCGACGCTCGCCGATCGCGCTCTGCTCTGGCGAGAACCTCTACACGCTGCGCGGCTTCCGGCCGTACCTCGAGGCAGGTGCGATGGACGTCGCTTCGGTCGACGTGATCTGGAACGGCTTCGCGCAGTCGCTGAAGATCGCCGCCCTCGCGGAGACCCACGAGGTCGCCTGCGCACCCCACAACTACTACAGCCACCTCGCGACGTTCATCGCGGCGCAGTGGTGCGCGGCGATCCCGAACGTCCGCCTGCTCGAGATCGACGTCGACGACGTGCCCTGGCGCGAGGAGCTGACGACCGCGGTGCCCGAGATCGCGGACGGCGAGCTCGTCGTCCCGTCGGGGCCGGGCTGGGGCTGCGACGTCCGCGAGGACGTCCTCGCGGCGCATCCAGTCGCCTGACGACGCGCGGTTGGTCAATCGAGCCGGGGACGCGAACGACGGTCGCGCGCGTCGATTACCGCGCTCGCGAGCAAGAGGGCGAGCGCACCGATCGTCACGACGAGCCAGAACGGCCAACCGAGCGGCGGCTCCCAGTCGGGATCGGCGAGGAAGAACAGCGAGCCGTCGACCCCGACCGACTGGCGGCGCGCATTGAGGTACCAGGCGACGAACTGGACGGTCGTCGTGAAACAGACGAGGATGGCCAGGGCGATCCCGACGTTCCGCCATCGCGTCGCTCTCTGCGTGACCATCTCGCCGGCAAGCAACGGGATCACGACGAGAAACGGCATCAGGTGACGTGCCTGCACGTTTCCGCCAAGCTCTCCCGCTCTGAGCGTGGCCGACAGGATCACCGCGACGGCCACCGCCAACGCCAGTGCGACCAGGAGCGCAAGGCGCTGCCGCGCACGGCCGAGGACGAGCGCCAAGGCCACCATCGCCGCCCCGACTCCGAGCCACGCGAGAACCGCCGCTTTCGGAAGCGACGTGTCGAGCCACCCGAACTTGCCGATCCACTCGGCACCGAGACGCGGCAACCTCGAAAACGCCTCACCGATCTTGTCCCGCCAGGGGTATGCCAGCGGGCCCTCCTGGGCGACATCCGTCCCGTATGTCGCCTCCCAGGCACGATTCGCCCCCGCGGCGGCGATCAGCACGATCGCCACTCCCAGAATCGATGCCCGATTGCGACGCAGTTCCTCGCGAAGGCCCGACACGCCGACGAGGATGCAGTAGAGCGCCACGCCGAACGTCATCCAGAGGATCCCCGTGGTCCGGGCGACCGTCAGAAGGGCGCCGCTCGACGCGGCGACGACCCATACCCACGGCCGTGGTCCTCCCGGTCGCGCGAGCCTGATGATCGCCGCGGCGAATGCAAGACCGGCCGCGGTCTCGAGCGCGCTGTTGTTGAGCATCGAGCTGACGAAGACGACCATCGGCGTCACGGCGACGACCAGGCCGACCAGCGACACGTAGCCCGCTTCCGGCGACCACAGCAGCAGTGCCGCGAGGACGAAGAAGATCGAGGAAATCGCGACGAGAGCGAGACGTCCGGCACGGTCGGCGTCCTCCGGGTTCGACTCGAGCCTCGCCAGAGCTCCCGGAAGCAGGTATGCCAGCGGCGGGTAGAGCCCGGCCGCAGAGTCGGTGGTCACCTCCTGATCGGTGGTGACCAGGTCGTCGAGGCACGATGCAGACTGCTCGGGGAGGAACTTGTTGCATGCGGGGTCGCGGGTGGTCCACAAACCGGCCGGAGCGTCGACCTCGATGTTGCCCGCGAGCGACAAGCCCCCGACCGCGAGAGACCTGAGGTAGTGGGCCGGCTCGTCCGGCGAGGCGAAGGGCGGGTTGGTCACCGCCCACGAGAGCGCCAGCACCGAGAAGGCGACGCCGACCAGGAGCGGCGGGGCATATCTCCTCCGGGTCGATCCGTTCATCCCGGATACGACGAGAGTCGCCGACGGAGACGCCGCGGGAGCCGCTCGTGCCGCAGACCGAGCTGGAGGCCGGCGAACTTCCCGAGCTCGTAGACCGCTGTGTACGGGATCCAGCGGCGGCGGCCTGTCCGCCAGAGCCACGCGAGCTCCTCCCGCGCGTACCGGGCACCTGCCCGTCGTAGCGCGGCGCGCGACTCGTCTCCCTCGACGTAGGCGTGCTCGGCGGAGACGCCCGAGTCGAAGAACCGTCGAAACGCCGAGCCGATCGTGTA
>DASSBV010000226.1:0-19280 GCA_035698545.1 Gaiella sp.
CGTTGCGCGCGTCAAGAGCGTGCTCCGCCGGGCGACCTCGGACCGCCGGATCGACGAGGGCGACGAGCTCCGCCACGGCGACCTCCTGATCAACTCCGGTCGCCGTGAGGTGCTCGTCGGTGACGAGGAGATCCAGCTCGCTCCGAAGGAGTTCGACCTCCTCTGGGAGCTGCTCGACCACCGCGGCATCGTGCTGACCCGCGACCAGCTGCTCGAGCGGGTCTGGGGCTACACGTTCGCCGGCGACACGCGCACCGTCGACGTCCACGTGCGGCAGATTCGCCGCAAGCTCGGCGACGCCTCGCCGATCGTCACCGTGTGGGGCGTCGGCTACAAGGTCGCGACCGAGCGCACCACAGCCCCGGCCGCGTAGCACGATGCGCCCGCGTGGGAGCGGGGTGACCGGTCTCGTCGCGGCTGCCCCCGGACGGGTCGGACGGCCGCCGCTCGGCGTACGCTTCCCCCGTATGCCCGGCTCGCTGCGCTTTCGGCTGCCGGCGCTGTTCCTGCTCGGGATCGTGACCGCCGGCGTTCTCTCCTCGGTCATCGCGCTGCGCCTGTTCCAGGGCTACTCGCGGGACAGCTCCTACGAGGAGCTCGGCCGCGAGGCGCAGGGAATCGCGCAGCTCTACGGCGACGCGGCGCTCCGCGCCGCCGAGGAAGGATCGCCCGCGCCCGACTTCGCGCCGCAGGCGCTCGAGCTCGCGACGGGCGACCAGCTCTTCTACGTCGGCGCGCCGGCGTTCCCGGGGCAGAACTCGGGGCTCCAGCGCCTGCCCGAGTCCGCGGTGCCGCGGGCGGTGTTCGCGAAGGAGGGGCAGCTCAGGTTCGAGTTCCGGCCGCCCGGCGAGACACGCTCGTACCTCGCCACCTCGCAGCCGGTCCGACTCGAGCCGGACGGGCCGGTGCTCGGCGCGATCGTCGTCGCGAAGTCCGGCGATGTCGTCCGCGACCAGTGGGTGCCGCTCGCCGGCCGGCTCGCCGCCGCGATCGCGATCGGGGCGTTGATCGCCTGGCTGCTCGGCCTCTGGCTGTCGCGGCGGATCAGCCGGCCGATCCAGGCGCTCGCGGAGGCGTCGGACGAGATCGCCTCGGGCAACTACACCGTCCACGTCCCGGTCGGACGCGGAGGGAGCGAGGTGTCGCAGCTGTCGGAGCGCTTCAACCAGATGGCCGCGCGCCTTGCCGCGACGGAGGAGCGCGAGCGGCAGTTCCTGATGTCGGTGTCGCACGAGCTGCGCACGCCGCTGACCGCGATCAAGGGCCATGTCGACGCGCTGCGGGACGGGCTGATCGAGGAGCCGGAGCTCGTCGCTGCGTCGCTCGACGTGGTCGCGAACGAGGCGACGCGCCTCGAGCGCCTCGTCGGCGACGTGCTCGACCTTGCGAAGCTGCGCGCGCATCGGTTCACCGTCCACACGGAGGAGGTCGACATGGGCCGCCTCGTCGAGCACGCCCACGGCTCGTTCGGTGACGAGGCCCGGCGACGAGACATCGCGTTCACGATGAGCGGCGCGGATGGCGCACCGACGCTGATCACCGACGGCGACCGGGTGCTCCAGGTGATCACCAACCTCCTGAACAACGCTTTCCGCTGGACCCCCGACGGCGGCCGGGTCGACCTCGCACTGGAGGCCAGCAACGGGACGGTGCGCGTGGAGGTGTCCGACACCGGCCCCGGTATCTCGGCCGAGGACGCCGAGCGCATCTTCAGCCCCTTCGTCTCGACCGACACGCAGGGCACCGGGCTCGGCCTGCCGATCGCCCGCGAGCTGGCCGGTGCGCTCGGGGGGAAAGTCGAGCTGGAGACGGCGCCCGGCGAAGGCAGCCGCTTCCGCCTCGTCCTGCCCGCACGCTCCGCGTAGCCGGCGCGCGAGCCGCCGGTCGGCGGGCAGCGTGCCAGGCACGAAGCCACGTCCGCACGGGACGTGTCCGCGACGTACCGGACACGGGCCGCGTTCGACCGCACGGAGCGAATTTTTCGCGAGCCGCTCGCGGCTGGCGGCCGTTCGGGCGTGCCAGGCACGTAGACACGTTCGTTTGGGACGTGCCCGGCGGACAGGATGGCGGGGCGAATAGCATCACGGCGTGGCCGAACCGCTCATCGCGCCGGTCGGGCTCAGCAGGTCAAGGACACGGCCCGCGGCGCTCGTCGCCGCTCTCCGGCCGCGCCAGTGGACGAAGAACCTTCTCCTCTTCGCCGGCATCGTCTTCGCAGCCGACCTCGGCGACGGGCATCGCTGGGTCGAGGCGATCGCCGCGTTCGTCGCGTATTGCGCTGCCTCGAGCGCGGCGTACCTCGTCAACGACGTGCGGGACGCCGCCTCCGACCAGCTGCATCCCGTCAAGCGGATGCGGCCCGTCGCCTCGGGATGCCTCTCGCCCGGTGTCGCACTCGCCACGGCGGTGGCGCTTGCGCTCCTCGCGCTCGCGGTGACCGCAGCGCTCGGGGTGGCGTCGCTCGCCTGCGTGGTCGCCTTCCTCGCGCTCCAGGGCACGTACTCGTTCTGGCTCAAGTCCGTCGAGCTGCTCGATGTGCTTGCGATCGCAGCGCTTTTCGTTCTCCGAGCCGCGGCCGGCGCGATCGCCGTCGACGTCCGCATCTCGCCGTGGCTCCTCGTCTGCACGTTCCTGCTCGCGCTGTTCCTCGCGCTCGCGAAGCGCAGAGCCGAGCTTCGCCTCGGGGAGGTGGACACGCGGCCCGCCCTGGCGGGCTACTCGGCGGCCGTCCTCGATCGGCTGCTCGATGCTGTGGCGGCCGTCACCGTCGTCGCTTACGCGGCGTACACGGTGACGGCGTACGACTCGCTCCTGCTGGTGGCGACCGTGCCGCTCGTCGCCTTCGGGCTCGTCCGGTATCTCCGCCTGCTGCGGACACGGGGGCTCGGCGAGGAGCCCGAGGCGGTACTCGTCTCGGACCTGCCGATCCTCGTGACGGTTGCCGTATGGGCGGCCGCCTGCGCGGTCGCTGTCGCGATCGGTTGACCCTGCGTTGCGCTAGGCGACGGCGGCGTTGTCGCCCGGGTGCGCGACGTCTTCCCGCTCCGGAAGCGGGACGACGACGCCCTCGATCCCGGACTCCAGCCGGCGAAGCCGCGCATCGACGCCGCTCCAGCCGGAGGTGACGAGATCGACGAGGATGCCGAGGTCGTCGATCCGCGCGTTCCGCTCCGCGATCAGCTCCTGCTCGAGCCGCTCGAGCCGCCTCAGCGCCTGGTTCACGCCGCCGCGGATCTCCGCCAGGCTCCGGCTGACCGGGACCACCTCGCGTGCGATCCCGTCGCGCACCGCGGTGGAGACCTGCTTGGGGAGCGAAGCCTCGAGGTCGTCCGCAACGCGCGTGAGCCGCATGATCTCCGCACGCGCCCGCTCGAGAGCCGCGTCGAGCCGTGCGCCCGCGACCCCCTCGGTGCGCGCTTCGGCGATCCGCTTCCGCGCCCTTTCGAGTGCCTGTTCGTCCATGGGAGACAAGGCTACGCTCGCGACCGGATGAGATCAAACGAGCTCGACTACGACCTGCCGCCGGACCTGATCGCGCAGCACCCCGTCGAGCCGCGCGACGCGTCGCGCCTCCTCGTCTTCGATCGAGCCAGCGGCGCGATCCGCCATCGCAGCTTCGCCGAGCTGCCGGAGGAGCTCGGCGGGCACCTCGTGGTCGTCAACGACACTCGTGTCGTCCCCGCCCGGCTCCGCCTGCGGCGCGAGACCGGGGGCGACGTCGAGGTGCTCCTGCTCGAGCGGCGCGACGCAGACGTGTGGGAGGCGCTTGCTCGCCCCTCGCGCCGCCTCCGTGCGGGCGAGCGGCTGCTTCCTTGCGACACGGTGTCACAGGGCGGAACGCTCGACCTCCTCGACGCGTTGGGGGAGGGGCGGTGGCTGGTACGGCTCGAGGGCGAGCCCCACGGCGAGACGCCGTTTCCGCCGTATATCCACGAGACGCAGGACGACCCCGAGCGCTACCAGACGGTGTACGCCGACGAGACGGGCTCGGCGGCAGCGCCCACGGCGGGCCTCCATTTCACGCCCGAGCTGCTCCGGCGCCTCGACCACGTCTCCGTCACGTTGCACGTCGGCCTCGACACGTTCCGGCCGCTCTCGACGAAGACAGTCGAGGCGCACGCGATCCACGGGGAGCGGTACCGCGTCGCGCCCGAGGCATGGGCGCGCATCGAATCCGCCGAGAGGGTGCTCTCGGTCGGCACGACGACGACGAGGGTCCTCGAGACCCTCGCGCGCGGCGCGCCGCTCGCCGGCCGCACCGACCTCTTCATCACGCCCGGGTTCGCGTTCCTGCGAGTCGACGCGCTCCTGACGAACTTCCATCTCCCGCGGACGACGCTGCTCGCACTCGTGATGGCGTTCGCGGGGGTGGAGGAGACGCGTCGGCTCTATGCGGTCGCGATCGCCGAGTGCTACCGCTTCTACTCGTTCGGCGACGCGATGCTCGTTCTCTAGCCTCGTCTAGGGTCGCGCGCGTGGGAAGCTTCAAGGTCGAGGCCACGGACGGCGCCGCGCGCGCCGGGGTGCTCCACACTGCCCACGGGACGATCCGCACGCCGGCCTTCATGCCGGTGGGGACGAAGGGCACCGTGAAGACGCTGATGCCGGCGGAGGTGCGCGGGCTCGGCGCCCAGGTCGTGCTCGGCAACACGTACCACCTGCACTTCAGGCCGGGCGAGGACGTGATCGAGGAGCTCGGGGGGCTCCATGCCTTCACCGGGTGGGACGGGCCGATCCTCACCGACTCGGGCGGCTTCCAGGTCTTCTCGCTGCGTGACACGCTCGCGCGCGTCGAGGACGACGGGGTCACGTTCCGCTCGGTCTACGACGGCAGCACCGAGCGGCTCACGCCGGAGCGCGTTGCCGAGATCCAGCGTCGGCTCGGCTCGGACATCGCGATGTGCCTCGACATCTGCCCACCGGCGAGCGTGTCCCGGGCCGAGCACGAGGAGGCCGTGCGCCGCACGCAGCTCTGGGCGGAGCGGCAGGTGGAGGCGCCTCGGGCCCCGGGTCAGCTCCGGTTCGGCATCTCCCAGGGGGGCACCGACCGCGAGCTCCGCGCTCGCTCGATCGAGGGAATCGTGGCGCTCGCGTTCGACGGATACGCGCTCGGCGGCCTCGCCGTGGGGGAGACGCGAGAGACGATGCTCGAAACGGTCGGCTGGGCCGCGCCCTCGCTCCCGGCCGAGCGGCCGCGGTACTTCATGGGGCTCGGCGACGCCGAGGGGATCCTCGAGGTGATCGCGCGGGGGGTCGACATGTTCGACTGCGTCCTGCCCACGCGCACTGCACGCACGGGCTCCGCGCTGACCGCGCGGGGCCGTCTGAACCTCCGCAACGCGCGCTTCACCCGCGATCCGCGCCCGCTCGAGGAGGGATGCGAGTGCCCGACATGCATGCGGTTCTCGCGCGCCTTCGTCCGCCACCTCGTCAACCAGCAGGAGCTGCTCGGGCTCCGGCTCCTCACATTGCATAATCTGTGGTTCACCCTGAGATTGACCGCCGGTGCGCGGGACGCGATCACGCGCGGGGAGTTCGAGGGCTACCGCGCGAAGGCGCTCGAGTCGCTCGCCGCCGGCCCGGAGGAGGAACCTTGGCACAGCTGATTCTGCTACTTGCGATGCTCGTCCTGCTGTGGGCGCTCCTCATCCGTCCGCAGCGCTCCCGTCAGCGGCAGCAGCAGGAGCTGCTCCAGTCGGTCGAGCCCGGCGACGAGATCCTCACCGTCGGGGGGCTCTACGGCATCGTCCAGGAGATCGACGAGGAGGACGACTTGGTCGTCGAGGTCGCCGACGCGGTACACGTCCGCATCGCGAGACGCGCCGTCGCCGGCGTCGTGAAGCCTGAGGAGGAGCACGACGAGGACGACGACGCCTCCGAGGGCGAGGAGCTCGACCCCGGCGACGACGCCCCGGCCGAGGCGTTTGGTGAACGTTCCGAGACGGACTCCGAAGTTTTCGTAAAGGACGACGATTCGGAGAGCCCGGCGGCGCTCGAGCGCCGGTAACCTGAGCGCCCCAAATGACCCGCCGCGCAGCATTCTTCGTCCTCGGCCTCGTGGCCGCGGCCCTCGTCGGCGTGGCGTTCCTCGCGATCCCGGGCTCGCCGATCCACCAGAGCCCGACGCTCGGCCTCGATCTCCAGGGCGGGCTGGAAGTCACGTTGCAGGCCGTCCCGCCGCGCGACCGGGATCTGACCACGGAGGATCTCGACCGGTCGGTGCAGATCATGCGCAACCGCGTCGACAAGCTCGGCGTCGCCGAGCCGGAGATCAGGACGCAGGGGAACAACCAGATCTCGATCCAGCTGCCGGGCGTCAAAGACCCGGCCGCCGCGGCGTCGATCATCGGCAAGACCGCGCAGCTCGAGCTGTTCGATCTCGAGAAGAACCTCGTCGCGCCCTCGATCGACGGGCGGACGAAGCAGCCGATTCCGACGCCGAAGCTGTACGACCTGCTCGTCGGCCAGCAGGCCCTCGCGCAGAAGGGCCAGCCGGAGAGCTACTACGTCTTTCGCACGAAGGGGAAGAAGCTCGTCGTCGGCCCGGTGCAGACGCGAGAAGCCGCGCTCTCGAAGTGGAAGGGCAAGCTCCCGGACGGCTACAAGCTGCTCGCGGTGCCGCCCCGGACCGTCGTCGTGCACTGCGGCCCGAACGACGTCGTCTGCCCCGGCGTCGGCGAGTCGCCTCCGACCCGAAACTACTTCTATCTCCTCCGCTACACGCCGCCCACCGTCCCGGAGATGACGGGGAAGGACCTGAAGCTCTCAGGCACCCGGCAGGACTTCGACACGCAGACCGGCGAGCCGATCGTGCTCATGGACTTCACGGGCAAGGGCCAGGACACATTCGAGCGGATCACGCGCGACATCGCAATCCGCGGAAAGCTCCTGTTCAACACGGTCGGCGGGGGTCAGGGCGACTACCGGAACTACCTCCAGCACTTCGCGATCGTGCTCGACCGAGAGATCAAGTCGTGGCCGTCGATCGACTTCGAGCAGTACCCGGGCGGCATCTCGGGCTCGAACGGGGCGCAGATCTCGGGGCTGGCGTCGGTCGGTGAGGCCAAGGACCTCGCGCTGGTGCTCCAGACGGGCGCGCTTCCGGTCGAGTTCCGGACCCTCGACCAGACGACCGTCTCCGCCACGCTGGGCAAGGACTCGCTCCAGGAGGCGAGGACCGCGGCAATGGTCGGCCTCGTGCTCGTCGCGCTCTTCCTGCTCGTCTTCTACCGGTTCCTCGGCGTCGTCGCCGTGCTCGGCCTCGGCATCTACGCGGCGTTCTTGTACGCGGCGATCCTGCTCTTCAACGTCACGCTCACCCTCCCGGGCTTCGCCGGCCTCGTCCTGACATTGGGGGTGGCGGCTGACGCAAACGTGGTCATCTTCGAACGCATCAAGGAAGAGGTGCGCGCCGGGCGCTCGATCCGGGCGGCGATCTCGACCGGCTACACGAAGGGGTTCCACACGATCGTGGACGCCAACGCCGTCACGGCGATCACCGCGTTGGTGCTCTTCGCCGTCGCCACGGCCAGCGTGCGCGGTTTCGCGCTGATGCTCCTGATCGGTACTGCGATCTCGATGCTCACCGCGGTCGTGGCAACCCGGGCGATGCTGACGGTGCTGTCCGGCTTCAAGTGGTTCGACAACCCACGCTTCATGGGCGCGACCGCAACCGAGATCCCGCGCTGGCAGCGGATCGACGTCGTGGGACGCCGTCGGCTCTGGTTCATCCTCTCGCTCATCGCGATCGGCGTCAGCGTCATCGCGCTGATCGTCCAGGGTCTCAACCTCGGTATCGACTTCAAGGGCGGCACGCAGGCGCGGTTCGCGACGCCGACGCCCGTCTCGCTATCGGCCGTGCGCGACCAGATGGCGGACATCGGACGCGCCGACGCGGTCGTCCAGGGCCGCGGACAGGGCAACGGCGACCTCTACAAGGAGTTCGAGATCCGCACCGAGTCGCTCACGGACCCGGAGCAGACGCAGCTGGAGACCGCGCTCACCCAGCGACTGGACGCGCAGATCGAGGGTGTCCGCAACGTGTCGGCGAGCTTCAGCCGGCAGATCCTGAAGGGCGCGATCGTCGCGATCATCGTCTCGTTCGCGCTGATCGCCCTGTACGTCACGCTCCGGTACCGGTGGCGGTTTGCCGTCCCCATCCTGCGGACACTGCTGAACGACGTGCTGATCACGCTCGGCGTGTACGCGCTGTCCGGCCGCGAGGTGACGGCCTCCACTGTCGCCGCGATCCTCACCATCCTCGGCTTCTCGATCTACGACACGATCATCGTCTTCGACCGCGTGCGCGAGAACATGAAGCTGATGCCGCGCTCGTCGATCGCGACGATCGCGAACGTGTCGGTCTGGGAGGTGCTGAGGCGGTCGATCGTGACGAGCTTCATCACCCTCATCCCGATCGTCGCCCTCTTCTTCTTCGGCGGCGCGACGCTGCAGGACTTCGCGTTCGCGATCATGGTCGGGATCCTGATCGGCGCGGTGTCGACGATCTTCATCGCCACCCCGTTGCTGACGGTCCTGATGGAGCGGGATCCCGAGTGGGCGCGTCGCAAGGACCGCGAAGGCGAACCGCTCCCGCCAGGGGTGGAGTCCGTCGGCGGCCTGCTCGCCGGTCCGGAGCCCGCGCGCGAGCCCGAGTCGCCCGTGCCGGCAGCGCCCGCAGCGGCCCCTGCAGCGGCGGGAGTGCCGGCGATCGCGTCTGAGGCCTCGAAGCGCGAACGCCGTCGCCAGCGCCGCAGTGGCCGCCCGCACGGCCGCGCTCGCTGACGGGGTCTGTTCCCCTTCCAGTGATGTGGCCACTCCAGGGGCCTGGAGGGCATTGCTGAAAGGGGCACTAGTATGGGGACGTGAGCGCCCCGCGCACCGAAGGCCCGCGGCCCGTCTCCGAGCTCCTGTTCGCGGGTCTCGGCGTCGCGAGTCTCGGCGCTGAGGTCGCGGACGAGCTCGCGGACGACCTTGCGCGCCGGATGGGCCTCGACCGAGACGCGATGCGTAGCGCGGTACGGGACACCTTCGCCGCCTGGCGTGCGGAGGCCGAGCAGCTGGGCGCGCGGCGTGACGACGTCGTCGACCGCTCGCTCGAGAAGGCGGGCATCGCGCGTCGCGAAGCGATCGAGGATCTCGAGCTGCGGGTTGCGCAGCTCGAGCACCGCCTCCGCCTGCTCGAGGACGACCGCGCCGCCGGTTAGGTAGACGTGGCCTCCGGGTCGCAGAGAAGCATTTCCCGGGCCACGGAGATCGGCCGCGTCGCCACGCGGCACGGCTTCGGCTACCTGGTCGACCGGCGGCGGGCCCCCGACGGGGGTGGCGACGGTGACCGCGGCCGGCGTCTACGGGAGATGCTCGACGAGCTCGGACCGACGTTTGTGAAGTTCGGCCAGCTGCTCTCGACACGGCCCGACGTGGTGCCGCCGGACATGATCGTGGAGCTGCAAAAGCTCCAGGACGACGTCACCCCGTTTCCGCTCGAGGATGTCGAGCGTGTGGTGCGCGAAGAGCTCGGCCTCGGGATCGAGCAGGCGTTCCTCTCGTTCGACGAGCAGCCGATCGCGGCCGCCTCGATCGGTCAGGTGCACCGGGCGACGCTCCCCAACGAGGAGGACGTCGTCGTCAAGGTGCAACGCCCGTCGGCCCCGCGTCAGATCGAGTCCGACCTCAAGCTGATGGCGTCGGTCGCTCGGCTCGTGCGAGAGCGCGTCCGGCAGCTCGACTTCCTCGACACCGGTGAGCTCGTCGACGAGTTCGCGCGCTCAATCCGGCAGGAGCTCGATTACCAGCAGGAGGCGCGAAACGCCGAGACGTTCCGCCGCAACTTCGCCGGGAAGGACGAGGTCGCGGTGCCGCGCGTCTGGTGGCGGTACACGACGAGCCGGCTCCTCACGCTCGAGCGGCTCGAGGGTACCCACGTCCGCGACCTCGACCTCGCGGCGTGGGGCGACGCCGAACGGCGCGACCTCGCGTACCGCCTCACCGACGCCTGGATGACGATGATCTTCCGGCACGCCTTCTTCCACGGCGACCCGCACCCGGCGAACATCCTCCACCTCGACGACGGCCGGCTCGGTCTCGTCGACTTCGGGCTCGCGGGCCGCCTGACCGACGCGGACATGTCCCGCCTGACCAGGCTCTTCGTCGACGCCGCAACCGAGAACGTCTCGGCCCTGCCACGGCGTCTCGCCGACCTCGGCGTCCGCTACCCACGCGAGCGCGAGGACGAGCTTCGCTCGCGGCTCGAGGAGCTCTACTACCGCTACTACGGCACGCGGCTTTCGGACATCGACCCGATCGAGGCAATCCGCGAGGGGCTCGACCTGATCTACACGATGAACCTGCGGCTGCCGACGCGGTTCGTGATCCTCGACAAGGCGCTGGCGACGCTCGGCTCGGTCGCCGCCGAGGTCTACCCGGACTTCAACGTCTTCGAGGTTGCGAAGCCGTATGCGCGGCGGCTCGTCGCGGAGCGATACTCGCCGCGGCGGCTCGCTCTGCGCGCGCGCCGCGAGGCGCAGGACCTCGGTGAGATCGCGCTCGACATGCCCCGGCAGCTCCATTCCGTGCTGGGGGAGCTCGCGGACGGCGAGCTCTCCGTCAAGATCTCGAACCCCGGCGTCGACGACCTCGCACACCACATCGACGTCGCGGTGAACCGGATCGCGGTCGCGCTCGTGATCCTCGGCGGCCTGGTCGGCTCCTCGCTGATCGGCGTGCTCGCGAAGAACGGGCCGCACGTGATGGGCCTGCACCTGCTCTCGGTCGTCGGCTTCGTGCTCTCGGGCGCGTTCGGCACCTGGCTGCTGTGGGGCGTATTCAGAAGCGGCAGGCTCTAGCCCGTCGACACCGGCAGCGACTCGACCGCGCCGCTGACGGTGAGGCCGGGCTCCGGCCCGCCCGCGATCGCCCAGACTCGCCCGCCCAGCCCGACGACCCCGAGCCCGTGGCGCGGAGTCGGAAGGTCGGGCAGGCGCGCCCAGCGCCTCGTGCCGGGGCGGAGGGCCCAGACGGTGCGCTCGGTGCCCTGCGGCGACTCGCCGCCGACCGAGACGATCCGCCCCGAGACCGCCGCAGCGCCCGTGCCGCCCCGCGCCGACGCGAGGTCGGGCAGGCGGCGCCAACGGTTCGTGCGGGGGTCGTAGGCCTGCACCACCGCGAGATTCGTGTCGTACCCCGCGAGCCGTCCGCCGATCGCGTACACCTTCCCGCCGAGCGCGGTCGCGGCGAGATGCTCGCGGGGCCGGGGCCCGGGGACGACGCGCCACCTGAGCGTCCGCACGTCGAGCGCGAGCATCGAGGTCGCGAGCCCGTCCCGCGTGCGGCCGCCGACGACCCACACGGTGCCGCCGGCCGTCGCGGTTGCCGCCGCGGCCGCCCGCTCCTCGGGTGGGGCTGGAAGCGTTCGCCAGCTCGAGCCGTCGAAGAGAAACGCCGCCCGGAGCGGCTGGCGGTCGGCGCCGTAGCCGCCGACGACGACCAGCCGTCCGCGCACCGAGGCCGCAGCGGCGTGATCGACCGAGACGGGGAGGTCGGGCAACCGGGCCCAGGTGTCCCGTGCCGGGTCGTACGCGTCGACGCGACGGGAGTTCGCGCCGCTCTCGAGAAAGCCGCCGACCACGACGATCCGGCCGAGAAGCGGCGCAGCCGCCACCTCGCTGCGCGGCTCCGGGAGCGAAGTGCCCGCCGTCCAGGACACCGCCGCCGTCGCCACGGCCCAAGTAGCAAGTTGCAACTTGCCGGCCGCGAGCGTCGCCACGAGGCCGCTCACACCACCGGCCCGAGCCAGCGCAGGAGCTCGGCGTTGACACGTTCCGGCGCCTCGTTCTGGACGAAGTGCCCTGCGTCCTCGATCAGGATCACGGTTGGAACGTTGCCGTCGGCGAACGCCCGTCGCAAGCGCTCCGGATCGGCGAGCTCGCGGCCGAGGAACCGATCCTCGACGCCCCAGAGAACGAGCGTCGGCGCAGTCACCAGCCCAGTCTCACGCCGACGGCGCGGGCGGAGCGAGCGGCGGAAGGCCGCGCGGTACCAGTCGATCGCGGCTTTCGCCCGTCCCGGGCGGGCGAAGGCGATGCGGTATTCGTCGACTTCTTCGCGCGGCCAGGCCTCGCGGCGGTATGAGCCGCCGCGGAGAGCGCGTGCCACCACCTCGGCGCCGTTCGCCGCCAGGCGCCGCTCCGGAAGCCACGGAAGCTGGAAGAAGAGGAAGTACCACGACCGGCGGAGCTGGGCGGGCGAGCGGACGATCGCCCGCACGAGCTCCTGCGGTGGAGGGCAGTTGAGGACGATGAGCCTGTCGACGATCGCCGGCTGCCGCGCCGCGACGCTCCAAGCGACCGCACCGCCCCAGTCGTGTCCGACGAGGATCGCGCGCTCACGACCGAGCGCCGCGACGAGTCCGACCACGTCCTCGACGAGCGTCGGCACGTCGAACGGCCCGCGGAGCTCCGTCTTGCCGTAGCCGCGCAGGTCGGGCGCGATCGCGCGGTAACCGGCCTTGCCGAGCGCGGAGAGCTGGTGTTGCCATGAGCGGCCGAGCTCGGGGAAGCCATGCAGGCAGAGGACGAGCGGCCCGTCGTCGGGCCCGTCCGCGAGAGCGTGGAACCCGATTCCGTTGGCGTTGAGCATGATCGACTCGATCGTGGCCCTCCCGGACGGCTGTGGGCGAATCGTCACACAGATGACTCAAAGGACATCTGGCGCTTTGCCTCGTGCGGCTCTAGCGTCGGAGACATGAGCGTCAACTCCGTCCTCCTCGCGGAGCGCGAGCCCGGATCGAGGGAGTACATCGAGTGCCAGTTACGCGACGACGGGTTCACGGTGTTCGGCGCCGCGTGGACGGCGCGTGCACTCGACATCGCCGAGCGGCTCCAGCCGAACGTCGTGATCGCCGGCGAGCCGGACCTCTGTCGGCGCATTCGGACGGGCGAGCCCGGCCGCACGTGGGATCGCAACGTCCCGATGATCCTCCTCACCGAGCCCGACGCCGACCCGGTCGCGCGGATCCGGGCGCTCGAGAGCGGCGCGGACGACGTCGTGCCGCGGGACGTGTACCTCGAGCTGCGCGCGCGTGTGCGGGCGCTGCTCCGGCGCGCGACGCTGGGTCAGGCCGAGGTCGTCGAGGCGGGACCGATCGTCGTCGATCACCGCTCGCGGCAGGTGCGCGTCGGTGAGACCGCGGTCCGGCTCTCGGGGCGTGAGTTCGAGCTCGCCGGAAAGCTCGCGAGCGACCCGTTGCGCGTCTTCACGAAGAGCGAGCTCCTCCGGGACGTCTGGGGGATCCGGGGCACGAGCATCCGGACGCGCACGGTCGACTCGCACGCGTCGCGGCTCCGGCGCAAGCTCGACGCAGCCGGCGCGCCGGGCGTCGTGGTCAACGACTGGGGCGTCGGGTACCGGCTGTTGCCTTGATGGGTTCGGTCGCGAAGGTCACAGCATCGCGCCCTCGAGCCGCAGGAGCTGCTCCTTGCGCTCGAGCCCGCCGCGGTAGCCGACGAGGCTGCCGGAGGCCCCGACGATCCGGTGGCACGGAAGGACGATCGGGAGCGGGTTGCGGTTCATCACCATGCCGACGGCGCGGGCGGCCTTCGGGCTTCCCGCGCTGGTTGCCAGCTCGCCGTAGGTCCGAGTGTGCCCATAGGGCACCTTTGCGAGCTCGCCGAGCACGGAGATCGTGAACGGCGCCTGGCCGCGGAGGTCGACGGGAAGGTCGAACGCCCGGCGCTTGCCGGCGAAGTACTGGTCGAGCTCCGAGTGGGCGACCGCGACCGCGCGCGGCGCTCGGAGCACCCGCGGCCCGGCGAAACGCGCGATCTGCTCGAGCGCCGCCTCGGGCTCGCCACCCGCGTCGAACGAGACGCGGAGGAGGCCACGGTCGGTTGCCGCGACGAGCAGCGGGCCCACGGGGCTGTCGACCACGTCGTAGCCCGCATCGAGGAGATGGGCCTCGACGGCGGCGTCGCGGAAACGCCGGTCGAGATCGGCTGGAACGGTCATGTGATCCTCCTTCGCAGCCGCCGCACGCCGGAGGAGGCGGCCTGGCGGGCCGCATCCGGGCTCGAGTCGAGCGCGGCGGCGATCTGCTCGTAGTCGAGGTCGTAGCCGTAGCGGAGCACCACGGCGGCCCGCTCTTTCGGCGGGAGCGAGTCCGTGAGGAAGGCGAGCTCCTCGTACGCTGGACGTCCGTCGGTGTCGGGTAGCTCGGGGAGCTCGTCGGTCGGTTCCCCCGCGCGCCGGTGCGCATCGACCGCGACCCGCGTCGCGATCGTCAGCACCCAGGCGCGGAGATGCTCTCCATACGTGAGCCGGTCGTATGCGCGGAGCGCCCGCAGGAACGTCTCCTGGAACGCGTCGTCCGCGCGGTCTCGCCCGAGCCGGCGCCGCAGGAGGCGCAGCACCTCGCCCGCATGCTCGGCGTAGAAGGTCTCGAACGGCGGGATCGGCGCCACGGCATCCATCATGGTCTGAAACGCGCGACCTCCGCCGTGTGTGAGACGGCCGGAGGCTCGGAACGGCCGTGCCGATCCGTCAGACTCTCGGGGATGCGGGTCGCCGTTGTCGGGCACGTCGAGTGGATCCGCTTCGCCCGGGTCGAGCACGTCCCGCGTCCCGGCGAGATCGCCCACTCGTCCGAGCAGTGGGAGCAGGCGGGCGGCGCCGGCGCGGTCGCCGCGGTGCAGCTCGCGCTCTTGGCCGACGAGGCGTGGTTGTTCACCGCGCTCGGCGACGACGAGCTCGGGGAGCGCGCCCGCGCCGAGCTCGAAGGACGCGGCGTCGTCGTCCGGGCCGGAATGGACGAGCGCCCGCAGCGGTGGGCCTTCACACATGTCGACGAGGCCGGCGAGCGCACGATTACGACCGTCGGCCCGAAGCTCACGCCCCGGGGCCATGACGACCGGCTGCCCTGGCACGAGCTCGCGACGATGGAGGCCGTGTTCTTCGCCTCGGGGGACGCGGACGCGCTCGTGCACGCGCGCCGGGCCCGGGTCCTGACCGCCACGTCACGCATCCTCGACGTGCTGCGCCGAGGGGGTGTGGAGCTCGACGCGCTCGTCGGGAGCGGGGAGGACCGGGCGGAGCACTACCGCGGCGACCTCGAGCCCCCGCCGAAGCTCGTGGTGACGACCTCCGGCGCGCTTGGCGGCTGGGCGCGTCCGGGCGGGCCGTTCTCCGCAGCGACCCCGCCCGGAGAGGTGGTCGACACCTACGGTGCCGGGGACAGCTTCGCAGCAGGTCTCACCTACGCGCTCGGAATCGGCCTCGGCGACGACGAGGCGATCGCATTCGCCGCACGTTGCGGCGCAGGCGCGTTGACGGGCAGGGGCGTCGCGCCCCGGCACGTCGCCGTTCGCTGAGCGCCGTCGGCTGTGTCCCGGTGCTCGGCACCGGGACACAGCCGAAGAAGCCTACGGTCGCGCGGAGACCTGCTTTGCCTCCCAGACGCTCGACAGGTCGGAGACCTCGGCGTCCCGGGCGGTGAGAGGGCTCAGCCCGAATCGATGCTCGATCGTTGAGAGGATCGACAGCGTGTCGTGCTCCGTGTGATCGACGACGAAGTTGCCCTGCAGGCGGGGTGCGATCACGAGCGCCGGGATGCGCGTCCCCGGGCCGAACTCGTCGTGCGGCCCTGCAGGCCCACCCGTCTGCCCCGGCGGCGGGACGTGATCCCACTGACCGCCGAACTCGTCGTAGGTCACGATCACCATCGTGTCCTTGCTGCAGCCCGACCCTTCGATCGACTTGAGCAGCGAGACGAGGTGACTGCCTCCCTGCTCGACGCTCGCGTAGCCCGGGTGCTCGTTCTCCGACCCCATCGGCTTGACGAAGCTGACCGAATCGAGCGCGCAGCTGTTCTTCGTCGAGGAGGCGAGGAGGTTCTGGAACACCGCCTCGTCCTGGAGGTGCGTGCGACCCTCCGTCCCGGGCGCGAAGTTCTGGAAGTACACGAGCGGCTGGTGGTGGTACTGGAAGATCGCGCTCGGGCACTTCGGGAACGTGAACGCCGGATCGTGGACCGGATTCGAGCAGGTCGGCCCGGTGCCGTTCGTCCAGCCCGGTCCGCCGACGTCACCGGTCGCGTCGGCCCAGCCACCGGAGTACCACGCCCAGGTGACGCCGCCGGCGGTCAGCCGGTCGCCGATCGTCGCATGCGTCTGCGGCACGAGGATCTTGCCGAACGTGCCCTGCGGCTCGAAGCTCGGCTGCATGGTGTTGACCGCCCAGTTGCCGCAGGCAAGCCCCTGCACAGGGGACGGGCAGGTCACCGTGAACGGACCATCCCTGTACGTCGCGGTCGGGTCGGGCGTGTAGAGCGGGTAGGTCGTCCGCGGGAACCCTGCCGAGTCGATCAGCGAGTGCTGATCGGCGGGCGCGTTCGGGTCGGCGGGCGCACGGGCCGCAACGAAGTACTGGTGGTTCAGGAACGAGCCGCCGAAGGCCGACTGGAAGAAGTTGTCCGCGATCGCGTAGTGCGGCGCGCCGTGTGAGTGCAGGTACTCGTACACGGGGAGCTGCTTCGTGTCGTAGGCCCCCATCGTCATCCCGATCGCGTCGCTCCCGACCATGTAGCGGTTCTGCTGCCCACCGTTCAGCTGGTACTGCTCCTGGTAGAACGCGTGCACCAGGTCGCGGGTGCACCCGCCCGGCTCGCCGGTGCCGTTGAGCACCCCGTTCGGGAAGCTGAACGCGTGCAGCGCCGGGGGACACGTGGTGTCTGTGGGCTGGATGAAGTCGTCGATCGTGAACCAGGTGTTGCCGAACGCGCTCGAGAAGCCGTGCGCGCTGTCCGTACACGTGGTCCCGAGCGGCGGTGAGGTCAGGTTGACGTCGTTCTGCCGCAGGCAGGTGTACGGGTTGCCCTGCTGATCGACCTGGGTCGTATGCGCGGCGTCGGCGTTCGCACGCCCGTTGACGCCCTCCCAGCCGCCGTACAGGTTGTCGAAGCTGTGGTTCTCCTCGTAGATCATCACGATGTGGTTGATCTTGTCGAGTCGCGATTCGGCGGTGGAGTGCGTCCCCGCCGAGACGGTGGCCGCACCGGCGGCGGTGATCGCGATCACCACGCCGATCGCGGCGAAGCGCCCCTTCATCGTTCGCTCCTTCCCCTCGCTTCAGCCGACGCGCAAGTCTAGACCGGAAGGTGCTTCGGATGACGACCCATGTGTCGCGTCTCACACTTTGTGGCTTGACAGTGGGGAAAAGTGGCGTAAAGTGGGGAGTCGTGGAGAACGAGAGCACGGTCGGCCACGGCCCAGGGCGATGTTCATCGGCACCTTCGAGCACACGATCGACGACAAGAGCCGTCTCACGCTGCCCGCGCGCTTCCGCGAGGCGCTGGGAAACGGCGTCATCCTCGCGCGCGGCATCGACGGGAACGCCGCCGTGTACCCACGGGAGACGTGGAAGGTGACGGTCGAGGAGCGCATGTCCGCGCTCGATCCCCTCTCCACCGAGGCGCGCCAGCTCCGCCGGTTCTTCTTCACGGGCGCGGGCGAGGCCGACATCGACGGCTCGGGCCGGGTGCTCGTGCCCTCGTGGCTCGTCAAGCACGCGGGGCTCGAGCGCGAAGTCGTCGTCGCGGGGAACTACGACCATCTCGAGCTCTGGAACCCCACCACGTGGGAGAAGCACCTGACCGCCGTCGAAGGGAGCGTCGAGCATGCTGCCGAACGTCTTGCCACACACGGAAGCTGACCACGTCCCTGTCCTCGCAGACCGCGTCCGCGAGCTGCTCGCGGTGCGCCCCGGCGAGACCGTCGTCGACGCGACATTCGGCGCGGGTGGCCACGCTCGACTCCTCGCAGAGGACCTCGCCGGGCAGGGCAAGCTCGTCGCGATCGACCGCGATCCGACCGTGAAGTCGTTCTTCGACCGCTTCCGGGCGCGAGCCGGGGTCGACGTCCGCTTCCTCCGGGGAGACTTCGCCGTCGTCCTCACCCAGCTCGCCACGAATGGCGTCAAGGCCGACGCGATCCTGCTCGACCTCGGGATCTCGTCCATGCAGATCGACCGGCCCGAGCGAGGCTTTTCGTACGCGACCGATGCGCCGCTCGACATGCGCATGGACCCGTCGTCCGAGACGACCGCCGCGGCGATCGTCAACACGTGGGACGAGCGCGAGCTCGTCTCGATCTTTCGCCGCTACGGCGAGGAGCGCTACGCCGCGCCGATCGCCCGCGCGATCGTGCGGCGACGCGAAGAGCTGCCCTTCACACGGACGGGCGAGCTCGTCGACGTGATCAAGCTCGCGATCCCGACGCCGGCGCGATTCGGCGAGGGGCATCCCGCGAAGCGCGTCTTCCAGGCGTTGCGCATCGCGGTCAACGACGAGCTCGGCTCGCTGGAGGCGGCGCTGCCCGCCGCGCTCGAGATGCTGCGGCCGGGCGGCCGACTCGCAGTGATCTCGTTCCATTCGCTCGAGGACCGCATCGTCAAGCGCTTCGTGGCCGAGCAGGCAAAGGGTTGCACGTGCCCGCCCGACTTCCCGGTGTGCGTCTGCGGCAAGGAGCCGACGCTCCGGGCACTCACGCGAAAGCCGGTGCGTCCCGATCGCGCGGAGCTCGACGCGAACCCGCGATCGGCTTCCGCTCGCCTGCGCGCTGCGGTGAGAACGTGATGTCGACGATCGTTCAGCCCTCGCTCAGGCGGCCTCGTGTCGCGCGCGGCACGTTTGGCGGCGGGGTCCTCTGGATCGTCGTGATCGGCGCGTTGCTCGCCGGCGTCGTCGCCGTCAACGTCCTCGTGCTGCGGCTCAACGTCCAGCTCGACGGCCTCAGGCACTCGCGCGCCGAGTTGAAGGCGGAGATCGCGACCGCACGGGCGCAGCTCTCCAGCGCGTCCTCGAACGCACGGATCGAGAGCGAGGCGGCCTCGAAGCTCGGCCTCGTCCCGGCGGATCCAAACACGACGACGTATCTCCGGCTCGAGCCCGCGAAGAAGTGACCGACAAGCGCGCGAACGTTCGCATCCGCCTCCTGCTGGTCGGGTTCGGGGTGCTGTTCGCCGTGACGTTCGCGCGCGCGGCGTGGATCCAGGTCGTCCGTGCGCCGAGCTTCGAGGCGATGGCCGCGCATCAGCATCGCCAGACGATCGAGATCCCCGCCGGGCGCGGAACGATCTTCGACCGGACGGGGGAGCCGCTCGCGATCGGCGAGCAGGCGATCACCGTGTACGCCGATCCGCGGAACGTGGTCGCGCCGAAGAAGGCGGCCGTCAAGGCGGCAACGGCGCTCGACCTCAGCGCCGACGACCTCTACCCGAAGCTGCGCGACCGC
>DASSBV010000227.1:0-32849 GCA_035698545.1 Gaiella sp.
TTCGAGGCGCCCCGGTCGCGGCCCTATCCGCACCCGCCGCTCGCGACGCACCGCGTCGCGAACATGTTCTCGGAGGCGTGCACGAAGCTCGGCCTCCATCCGTTCCCGCAGCCGGCGGGGATTCTCTCGCGCGCCTGGACCGATCCGTTCGGCAACGAGCGGTCGGGCTGCCTGTATTGCGGCTTCTGCACGCGGTTCGGATGCGAGGTGGACGCGAAGTCGAGCCCCCAGACCACCCATCTGCCGGTCGCCCTCGCGACCGGTCGCTACCAGGTGCGGCTCGGCTGCAAGGTGCTGCGGATCGAGACGGCGGACAACGGTCGCGCGACCGGCGTCACGTACGTCGACCACGAGGGCGAGGAGCACTTCCAGCCCGCCGAGCTGGTGGTCGTCTCTGCCTTCACGCTCGAGAACAACCGCCTGCTGCTCCTCTCGAAGGGCAAGAAGCATCCACACGGAATCGGCAACGCCCGGGGGCGCGTGGGGCGGAACTACACCTACCAGATCTACCCGGCGCCGATCACCGGCCTCTTCGAGGGCGAGAAGCTGAACATGTACATGGGCAACACCTGCACGATCGCGATCATCTACGACTACAACGGAGACAACTTCGACCACTCCGACCTCGACTTCATCGGCGGCATGCAGCTCTACTCGGAGCCGTGCGAGCGGGAGCCGTTCAACTCGGTCAAGGGGCTGACGACGAAGGACGGCAAGTCGTGGGGGGCGGAGTGGAAGGCCCAGCTCGGGCGCGACTGGGACTCGTACGCGGGGATCGTCACCGAGGGCGAGTCGATCCCGTACGAGGACCAGTTCCTCGACCTCGACCCACACTACGTGGACAAGTTCGGCAACCCGCTGCTGCGGATCGCGTTCGACTGGCACCCGAACGAGAAGAAGATGTGGGCGTTCATCGCAGCGAGGGCAAAGGAGATCATGACCGCGATGAACCCCTCCCGCGTCGTCAGCTTCACGCCCGAGATGCAGCCGTACAACATCCACGACTACCAGTCGACCCACCCGACCGGCGGCTGCATCATGGGCACCGACCCGGGGAACTCGGTCACGAACTCCTACGGGCAGGTGTGGGACACGCCGAACGTGTTCGTCACCGGCGCCGCGCTCTTCCCGCAGAACCCCGGCGCGAACCCGACCGGCACCATCGGCGCGCTCACCTACCGGACGGCGGAGGCGCTCGAGAAGCGCTGGTTCGCCCATCCCGACGAGCTGCTGGACTAAAGGAAGCTGGGCGGTGCTCGCGCGCTGGACATTCGACCCGCTCCAGGTCGCGATGCTCGCCGTCCTCGGTCTCGCCTACGCGCGGCGAGCGGCGACCCTCCGCGCGCGCGGTCACCCCGTTCCCTGGCCGCGGGTCGCCTGCTTCGCCGCCGGAATGCTCGTGCTCGTCGTCGCGGTCGTCTCCCCGGTGCACGAGCTGGGGGAGGAGTACCTGTCCTTCCACATGCTCCAGCACGTGCTGCTCGGCGACCTCGCGCCGCTGCTCGTGCTCGCGGGGCTCACCGGGCCGCTCCTCCGGCCGCTCCTCGCGTTCGGGCCGGTCGGCCGGCTGCGCGTCCTCGCCAACCCGCTCGTCGCGTTCCCCGTCTGGGCGGTGACGCTGCTCGTGTGGCACCTGCCGGTGCTGTACGACGCCGCCGTTCGCCACGAGTCGGTCCACGCGCTCGAGCACTTCTCGTTCTTCGCAGCGGGGATCGCACTGTGGCTTCCGGTGCTCGAGACGCTCCCGGCGCCGGAGTGGTTCGGCACGGGATCGAAGCTGGTCTACATCGTCGGCGTCCGCTCGGTCGAGTCGGTGCTCGGGAACGTGCTCCTCTGGGTCGCCGGGACGCCGCTGTACGGCGTCTACGTCCGCCACCACGACCTCTTCGCCGTCACGCCAATGACCGACCAGAGCCTCGCGGGGGTAGTGATGCTCGTCGAGGGGACGCTCGTGACGATCCCGGTCCTCGTCGCGCTGGGTCTCCGGCTCCAGACGGAGGCCGAGGCCCGCCAGTCGCTGCTCGAGCGCGGGATCGACCCGAAAAAAGCGCGCCGCGCCGTCCGCTACGGGCGGTGGCGGCGGCTCGCAGAGCCCCTCTGAAGCCTCTCGCCAACCCGCTCGCCCCGGTCTTGGCCGTACGCATCTGCAGGCGAACTGCTGTAGGGTCGATCGAGGGATCGGATGGCCGGAGTCACCTTCGACGGCGTCGGGAAGATCTACCCCGACGGCACCCGTGCGGTGTCGGGGATGGACCTCGCGATCGAGGACGGTGAGTTCATGGTTCTCGTCGGCCCGTCGGGATGCGGGAAGACCACTGCGCTCCGCATGGTCGCGGGCCTCGAGGAAATCAGCGAGGGCGTGCTCCGGATCGGCGAGCGCGTCGTCAACCGTGTGCCCGCCCGCGACCGCGACATCGCGATGGTCTTCCAGAGCTACGCGCTCTATCCGCACCTGACGGTGTACGAGAACATCGCCTTCGGGCTGAAGCTGCGCAAGGCTCCGAAGAGCGAGATCGAAACTCGTGTGCGCGACGCCGCCCGGATCCTCGGGCTCGAGCCGTTCCTCGACCGAAAGCCGCGCGCCCTCTCGGGCGGGCAGCGGCAACGCGTCGCAATGGGCCGCGCGATCGTGCGGCAGCCGGCCGCCTACCTCATGGACGAGCCGCTCTCGAACCTCGACGCGAAGCTCCGCGTCCACATGCGCGCGGAGATCGCGGGCCTCCAGCACGACCTGGGAGTCACGACGATCTACGTGACCCACGACCAGGTCGAGGCGATGACCATGGGGCATCGGGTCGCGGTGATGCGCAAGGGCGAGCTCCAGCAGGTCGCGCCGCCGCAGGAGCTGTACGACCGGCCGGTCAACCTGTTCGTCGGCGGCTTCATCGGCTCGCCGGCGATGAACCTCTTCGAGTCGTCGATCGAGCGTCGCAACGGCGGCTTTGCCGCCCGGGTCGGCGAGGCAGCGCTCGCGCTCGACGAGCGGGTCGTCAAGGCGCGTCCCGACCTCGAGCGGTTCGTCGACAAGCCCGTGATCGCCGGGATCCGACCCGAGAGCCTCGAAGACGCGTCGCTCGAGCCCGACACGCCGGCCGACAGGAAGATCCACGGCGTGATCGTGCTGCGCGAGCCCCTCGGCTCGGAGATCGTCGCGCACTTCGACGTGAACGTCCCACCCGCCCTCACAGAGGACGTCCGCGAGCTCGCGCGGGACGTCGGCCAGGAATCGGCGGTCCGCGCCTCGGCGGACGAGTCGCGCAAGGAGACGACGATGGTGGGGCGCTTCGGGCCGCGCTCGAAGGCGAAGACGGGCGACGTGATCGACGTCGCCGTCGACACGAGCGGCATCCATCTGTTCGACCCGGAAACCGGGTTGGGAATCTACGACCAGGACCAGGCGAAGGGCTGACATGCGTTGGGCCTGCTCTCGAAGGTGTGCGAGCGAGCCGTCGTGGCCGGAGGCCGGCTTTGCCGCCGGGAGGCCATGCACGGTTGGCAGTGGCACGCGCGGAAGGAGGGGGCTCGTGGGGGAACCATGGGTTCCCCCACGTCTACGAAAGGAGCTCGGATGAGACGACGATGGCTCGTGTCGGCGCTGCTCGTCGGCGCGTTTGCGATCGTGGCCGCCGGCTGCGGCGGCGACAACGGCGGAGGGGGCAGTGAGGGGAGCTCGGACGTCACCGGCAACCTCTCGGTGATGGCGATCTGGGGCGGTGACGAGCAGGACTCGTTCCAGGCCGTGATCGACGGCTTCACCGAGAAGTACCCGAACGTCACCGTCAAGTACACGTCCGGTGGTGACAACCTCGCACCCCTCCTGCAGACCGCGGTCAAGGGCGGCAATCCGCCCGACATCGCGGCGCTCGGGCAGCCCGGCCTCGTGCAGGGGTTCGCGGAGCAGAACGCGATCCAACCGATCGACCAGCTCCGCGAGAAGATCGTCGACAACTTCGGCGAGGCGGTGGCCGACGTCGGGTCGGTCGACGGCAAGCAGTACGCCGTGATGTTCAAGGGAGCCAACAAGTCGACCATCTGGTACAACGTCTCCGCCTTCGACGAGGCCGGCGTCGAGGCGCCCGAGACCTGGGACGACCTCAACGACGTCGCCTCGACCCTGAAGGCGGCGGGCATTACGCCGTACTCGGTCGGCGTCGACGTCGGATGGCCGATCACCGACCTGTTCGAGAACATCTACCTCCGCACCGCGGGCCCGGAGATGTACGACAAGCTCGCGAAGCACGAGATCCCCTGGACGGACCAGTCCGTCAAGGACGCGATGGAGAAGATGAAGGACGTCGTCGGCACCTCGGACGACATGGTCGGCGGCACGTCGGGCGCGCTCCAGACCGACATGCCGACGTCGGTCGCGAACGTCTTCTCCGACGACCCCAAGGGCGCGATGGTCGTGATCGGCGACTTCGCACCGGGCGTCACGAAGACGACCCTCGAGCCGGGCGACGGCTACAACGTCTTCACGTTCCCCTCGATCGACGACTCCCCGCCCTCGGTGGTGGGCGGCGGCGACCTGTTCGTCGAGTTCAAGAAGAGCGATGCGGCCGACGCGTTCCTCGAGTACCTGACGACGCCCGAGGCGGCCGAGATCTGGGCGAAGCGGGGCGGTTTCTCGTCGCCGAACAAGAACCTCGACACGAGCGTCTATCCGGACGAGATCACGAAGGCGACCGCCGGTGCTCTCGCGGAGGCGGAGACGTTCCGCTTCGACCTCTCCGACCTCCAGCCTGCCGCGTTCGGCGGCACTCCGGGACAGGGGCTCTTCAAGGACTTCACGGACTTCGTGAAGAACCCGAACGACATCGACTCGATCACGCAGGCGATGGAGCAGCAGGCGACCGCGGCCTACAAGGGCTAGTAGATGGCTGGTCGGCAATCAGCGCGAACCGGGTGGCGCCCCAGACACGGCGCCGGATCGGCCCGTCCGGGCACGGCCCGTAGGTTCCGCTACGAACCGCACCCGGCCGGGCCGCCCGACTTGGTCTGGGACGCCCCCGGACGTCACGCCAATTACCGACCAGCCATCCGCCGCTCGCCCGCCCGATGAGCGACACCGCGACGACGGCGGAAGCCCCCGACCGGGGGCTTCCGCCCGGCCCCGGCGGCGAGCCGGGGTTCCTGACGCGCTACGGCATCACGCTGGTGTTCCTGCTGCCGGCGCTCGTCCTGCTCGCGGTGTGGATCGTCTATCCGACGATCTCGACGATCTACCGAAGCTTCTTCGACGCGAGCGGGGACGACTTCGTCGGGCTCGACAACTACCGGACGCTGTTCACGGACCACACGCTCCGCATCGCGATCAAGAACAACGTCATCTGGGTGCTCGTGGTGCCGGCGTTCGTGACCGCGATCGGGCTCGTGTTCGCAGTCCTCATCGAGCGCATCCGGTTCTCGGTCGCGTTCAAGGTGGCGGTCTTCATGCCGATGGCGATCTCGCTCTTCGCCGCCGGCGTGATCTGGCGGCTGATGTACGAGAAGGACCCCGAGCAGGGGACGATCAACGCCTCGCTCGCAGCCGTCTCGCGAACGGTCTCACCCGCCGGAGCGCTGCCTGACGCTTCACCGTCGACCGAGAACTTCACCGGCGGCACGAAGGGCGGGCTCGTGCTCGAGACACCGCTCCAGCAGGGGAGCGTGGCGCAGCTCGGCCTCACCGGAATCCGCGAGTCGGACATGCCCGGCGATGCCGTCCAGGCGGTGGTTCCCGAGCCTCTGCAGGGCGGGATCACGGGCGTCGTCTGGAGGGACTTCAAGCCCGGCGGAGGCACTCCCGGGAAGGTGGAGGACGGCGAGCTGGGGCTCCCCGGCGTGACCGTCGAGCTCCGCAACGAAAACGGCGGGGTCGCGCTCACGACCACGACCGAGGACGACGGGACCTTCGCGTTCGAGGACGTCGAGCAAGGCACCTACAAGGCCGCGATCGGCCCGGGCACGTTCGAGGAGCCGTTTCAGGGTGTCTCGTGGCTCGGGGAGAAGCTGATCACGCCGGCGATCATGATCGCGTACATCTGGGTGTGGGCCGGCTTTGCGATGGTCGTGATCGCTGCCGGTCTGGCGGCAATCCCGCGCGACCTGCTCGAGGCGGCGCGGACCGACGGCGCCTCCGAGTGGGCCGTGTTCAGGCGGGTGACGATCCCGCTGCTCGCGCCGGTGCTCAGCGTCGTCTTCATCACGATGCTGATCTACGTGCTCAAGGTGTTCGACATCATCATCTCGATCGCGCCGGGCTCGACACAGGACGACGCGAACGTGATCGCGCTCGCGATGTGGCGGACGGCGTTCGGCTCCAACGACTACGGGCTCGGCGCCGCGATCGCGGTGTTCCTGTTCCTGCTCGTGATCCCGATCCTGGCGCTCAACATCCGCAGATTCCGGAGGGAGGTCTAAGCGGTCGTGACGAGCGTGACCGTGGACGAAGGCACGACTCGGCTCGAGGAGTCGCTCTCGACGAGGGTCGTCGGCTGGCTCGCGAAGACGCCGGTCTATCTGCTGCTGATTGCGATCGGGCTTCTGTGGCTCGTGCCGACGCTGGGACTCCTGTTCACGTCGTTGCTCGACCCCACCGAGATCGGTCGGACCGGGTGGTGGCACGTGATCTCGTCGCCGAGCACCGCCACGCTCGACAACTATCGCGCGATCTTCGAGAACGACGCGATCACATCCGCGATCTGGACGACGCTCTGGATCTCGCTCGGGGCCACGATCCTCCCGATCGCGATCGCCTCGCTCGCGGCCTACGCCTTCGCGTGGCTCGAGTTCCCAGGGCGGGACTGGATCTTCCTCGTCGTCGTCGCGCTGCTCGTCGTGCCGATTCAGATGGCGCTGATCCCGATGTTCTCGCTCTACAACGACGTTGGGCTGTACGACACGATCCTCGGTCTGATCCTGTTCCACACGGCGTTCGGGTTGCCGTTTGCGATCTTCCTCCTGCGGAACTTCTTCATCGGCATCCCACGCGACCTGCTCGAGGCGGCGCGGATCGACGGGGCGTCGGAGATGCGTATCTTCCTCCGGCTGATCCTCCCGCTCGGCTTGCCCGCGATCGCGTCGCTCGCGATCTTCCAGTTCCTCTGGGTCTGGAACGACCTGCTCGTCGCGCTCACGTTCGCGCGCAACACGCAGCCGATCACCGTCGCGATCTTCTCCCAGATGCGCCAGTTCAGCGCGAACATCGAGCTGATCGCGCCGGCCGCGTTCATCTCGCTCGCGATCCCGCTGGCGGTGTTCTTCGCGTTCCAGCGGTATTTCGTCGAAGGGCTGCTCGCGGGCTCCGTGAAGTAGGCCGGCACTCGGGTACGCTCGCGCGGTGGCGGGAATCCATCCCTGGCTCGGCGGGGCGGTGATCGTCGTCTGCGCATGCGCGGCGTTCGTCGGCGGGTTCCTCTACTGGCGGGGCCGCGGCGCGGGGACGATCACGACGCACCTCCTCTCGCTCGCCCAGACGCTGCTCGTCGCGCAGGTCGGCGTCGGCCTCCTGCTCCTCGCGGACGACAGGCGCGCACCCGAGCAGCTCCACTACCTCTACGGGACTCTGGCGCTCGCGGTCGCGCTCGCGCCGTGGTTCTACGCGCCCGAGTCCGGGCCGCGCCGCCTGCTCTGGTTCGTGGCGACGACGGGCGTCGCCGGCGCGCTCGCGATCCGCGCGTTCATGACCGGCACGTCGTGAGGAACCTCTACGAGAACCGGTTCCTGCGCGGGATCGTGCTCGTCGCGCTGGTCTCGCTCGCGATCGTCCTTCTCTCGCTGGAGAACTCGCTCGCGACCGCGAGCGCGCTACTCAGCATCGCGTTCTTCCTCGCCATCGCCTTCTTCCTGTTCCTGCTCTGGCGCGAGCGCCGCTCGGACATCGAGGCATGGTCGGACCTCTCGCGGCGGACTTTCTACGCCGCGATCGCGCTCGCCGTTCTGGATGTCGGCGCGCTGCTCGGCCTATCGCCGAGGGGGGCCGACGCGATCGCGTTCGTCGCCGTCCTCGCCTGCTGCGTGTGGGCGCTCGTCCGCGTGTGGCGGCGCGAGCACCGCTACGTCTGACAACGCTTGTGGTGAAGCACCACAAGCGTTGTCCGGTCGCCCTCAGCGGGTCGGGGCGGGGTACCGCGTCCCGTCGGGGGCGGTGTAGAGCGTCGAGGCGTTCGGGAGCTCGGTCGTCGCGCCGTCGAGCGCGTCGAGGGCGTCGCGGACCTCGACGAGCTTGCCGACGAAGATCGGCGTGTCGCGCTCCGTCCAGCGGGAGGCCTCGCTCTCCCGGAGGGTCATCATCAGGTGCATGAAGTCGGCCGGCTCCTCAGCCTCGAAGGCCGGGATGAACTCCTGGTCGTCGATCCCGAAGGAGTAGGTCGTGTGGTTGGTGATCGTCACCCAGCGCGCGCCGATCTCGGCGTGCTCGCGCATCGCGGCGGCGCGCTCCTCGAACGAGAGGAAATACCAGGGGCGCACCTTCACGAACGGGTAGACGATCAGGTACGGCGCGTTCCTCGGCGCCACGCGTCCCTGTCGGATCCTCTTCTTGTCCGTGTAGACGGAGGGCTTCGTCGTCCCGAGATACGAGTGGGGGACGGTCAGCCACGCGCCGAGCGGTGTCCCGTTGAGCGCGGCGCCGAGCTCGAGCAGGTCGTCGTAGCGCTCGGTGATCGTCCAGAGAAACAGGTCGGCCTCGGGGCGCACGCCGACGGTCGAGTAGACGCGAAGACCCTCCATCCGACCGGCGAACTCGTCGACGACGTCCGCAAACGCCTCTTTGCCGGCGGTGCGCTCCTCGACCGGCAGCCGGCGCCAGGCCGGATCGACCGCGAAGAAGCGGTAGCCGACGTACTGCCCGACCGCGGCTCCCTCGATGCGCTCGTAGTCCTCGGCCACGGGTCGAATGTTAGAGCCTCCAACGCAATGACGGCGAGGTCCCGGGTCGGCGCTGGACGCCGTGATGCGGCGTCCTCGGTCGCGGCCATGTCGACCGATATGGGCGCTCCCTGCGTCCTTGCCTCACGACGCCCCGCATCCGCCCCGAGACGGGCAGCCATCGCGTTGGAGGCTCTACGCGGACGCGGCTCAGGCGGGGCGCAGGATGCCGCTCGTAACGGACTCGGGCGTGCCCGGGTTGACCGGGTGGACGAGGGTCAGCCTGAGCCGGACCGGCGTGGCGCCGAGCTTCGCCTTCCCGAACGAGGCGACGAGCGGCGTATCCGTCCGGCCGTAGCCGTTCACCCGGGCGGCGACGGCGCCCGTCGTCGCGCGGAGCGCCTCGAGCGTCCACGCGCAGTCGAGCGAGCAGCGGAAGCGAACGCTGTGCGTCCCACGCTGGAACGCGCGCGGCGAGGGGAAGCGAACTCCCAGCGGGGAGACCTCGAGCGCCATTCCCTCGCACTTGGAGATCGACCCGCCGCGGGTGCGCGCGAGCGCGTCGCGCACAGCCCAGAAGCTCGACTTCGGCGTGCCGTCGGCGTAGTAGACGCCCGATTGCCAGCTCAGCAGGGCCGTCTCGTCCTGCGAGTGGAAGAGCAGCATCCCCTCGACGGTCGGCTGGCAGAACGAGAGCCGGAGGCCGAGGTCGTACGCGGCCGCCTGCTTCCGCTCGTCGACGGGCTTCGTCGTCGTCGGCTCGTTGCCCGAGTAGAGGCTCCGCTTGCCCTTCGGCACCGCCGACTCGATCCCGAACTCGTCGTAGAGGATCGGCAGCGAAGAGCCAGGCTGCGCCGTGCCGTCGAACGCCTGCGCCAGAAGCCCGACGAGCTTCCCGTAGTCGGCGAGCCCGATCGACGTCGAGCGAGGATGGGGGAAGTCCGGGCTCTGCGACGAGTTGTCGGGATACGGATGGATGGCCAGCCCGTCCATCACCGGCAACGTGCGTCCGCTCGCGCGGTACGCGGCGCCCATCGCCTGGATGAAGGCCGTGGGCGACGACGTGGGGCGGATCCCGCCGGGCCGGTCGCTTCCCCGAGGCGCCAGGGCGCCGCCCCAGATGGTGACCGTCGGATCGACCGCCTTCACTGCGTCGTAGGTCTGTGCGAGGAGCGAAAGGTAGGCGGGCGCGGACGCGTTGGAACCGTCCGGCGCGAACTGCGGCAGCCAGAAGCGGTTCAGATTCGGCTCGTTCCCGACGATGATCTGGTCGAAGCTGGGGAGCAGTCGCGCGACCGAGGCCGTGTACTGGGCGAACTCCGACTGCGCCGTCGGATCGAGCGGCGTCGTCCTCTGGCCGACGTTGTAGACGGAGACGTAGACCTCGACCCCGTTGAGGTCGGCCGCGGTCTCGACGTTGCGGAGCTCGCGCAGCTCGTCGGCGGTCGGGGCGACGAGCCCCGGCGCCCAGTTCGTGGTGATCCGCACCGCCGTGAACCCCGCGAGCCGCAGCTGGGCCATCTTCGCCTCGGCGGTCGGCAGGTCGGGGGCGCGAACGGCGTCCTCCGCGACGCCGAGCGTCATGGCCGGCCCCGCGCTGCGCGCCGGCCCGGCCAGCAGAGAGGCCGTGGCCGCTGCGATGGAGACGACGGTGAGGAGACGAAGGGTCATCGTGTCACTGAGACGACGAAGCGGCCGGATACGCTAGAGGACGTGGACGATGCCGTCCGAGAGCAGGTGCGACGGCTGCCACGAGGCCCTGGCGTCTACCTGTTTCGCGACGCGCGCGACGAGATCCTCTACGTCGGCAAGGCGAAGTCGCTCCAGGCCCGCGTGCGCAGCTACTTCAACCGAGGCGCCGACCTGCGCGTCGGGATCGACCGCATGGTCGCGCGCATCCGCCGGATCGAGGTGATCGTCACGCAGAGCGAGGCGGAGGCCCTCCACCTCGAGCAGAACCTCGTGAAACGCCACCGGCCGCCGTTCAACGTGAGGCTCCGCGACGACAAGTCGTTTCCGTACATCGCGGTCACCGTCTCGGATCCGTATCCACGCGTGATGTTCACGCGCGAGCGCCACCGGCGCGGCACCGTCTACTTCGGCCCATACGCGAACGCGAAGAAGGTGCGCGAGACGCTCGACGTCCTGAACCGCGTGTTCCAGTTCCGCCCGTGCGAGGGCCCGAAGCCGGGTCGCCACTCGGGGATCCCGTGCCTCGACTACCACATCGACCGCTGCACGGCGCCGTGCGTGGGCGCGATCTCCGAGGAGGCATACGGCGAGATCGTCGACGGCGTGATCGAGTTCCTCTCCGGCGAGACCCGGCCGATCCGCCGGGCGCTCGAGCGCCGCATGCGTGAGGCGGCGGCGGAGGAGCGTTACGAGGAGGCGGCGCGGTACCGCAACCGTCTGCGCGCGATCGAGAGCCTGGCGGAGCGGCAGGCGGCCGACAAGCGCGCGGTCGGCACGATCGACGTGATCGGACTGGCGGTCGACGGCGACCGGGCCGCGGTGCAGCTCTTTCCACTCCGTGACGGGAAGATGGTCGACCGCTTCGCCTTCCACCTGGAGAACGTCGACGGGCAGGATCGCGCGACGATCCTCGAGTCGTTCTGCGTCGAGCACTACGGCGGGGCGCCGGCCGTCCCGCCACAGGTGGTGGTGCCGGAGGACATCGGCGACACCGAGGCGTTGGCGGCGTACCTCGGCGACCTCCGCGGGGCGCGTGTCGAGGTGCGTGCGCCCCGGCGGGGCGAGAAGCTGCGGCTCGTCCGGCTCGCGGAGGAGAACGCGCAGCTCGCGCTCGAGCACGACGCGTCGGCAGCGGAGCAGCGGCGGCAACGCCGAGTGGAAGCGCTCGAGCAGTTGCGAGAATGCCTCAACCTCGAGAGCCTGCCGACGCGGATCGAGTGCTTCGACGTGTCGAACATCCAGGGTCGCGAGATCGTCGCGTCGATGTCGGTGTTCGTCGACGCCCAGGAGCGTCGGGCGCACTACCGGTCGTTCGCGGTGCGCGGGCTCGAGGGCCAGAACGACTTCGCCTCGATGGCGCAGGTCGTGTCGCGCCGCTTCGCGCGGCTGCGTGACTCGGCCTCGCCGGGACGATACGACGAGAGCTTCGCCCAGATTCCGAACCTCGTCGTGATCGACGGCGGCAAGGGCCAGCTCGCGGCCGCGCTCGAGGCGATCCACTCGACCTTCGACGTCCCGCGTACCGCTGTCGTCGCGCTCGCCAAGCGAGAGGAGGAGGTCTTCGTCCCTGGGCGGTCCGACCCGATCCGGCTCGACCGCCATGACCCCGGCTTGCAACTCCTCCAACGTGCTCGGGATGAGGCGCACCGGTTCGCGGTCGGCTTCCACCGCCGCAGACGCGATACGCGGGCGTTCGAGTCGATCTTCGACGGCCTCGAGGGAATCGGGCCTGCACGGCGCCGCGCGATCCTCCGGCATTTCGGCTCGGCGGACGCGTTCCTCGACGCCTCGCGGGAGGAGCTCGAAGGCGTCCCGGGCCTGCCGGCGAAGACCGCGCGCGCGGTCTACGCGCAGCTGCACAAGGCAGGGAAGGGGTAGCTAGGTCGGAGGCGGCTTCGCGTCCTGTGGGGGCGGCTGCACGACGCCGCGGAAGCGCACGGTCCCGAGCGTGAGGAAGATCGCGGTGAAGCCGACGGCCGCGTTGACCACGGTGAGCGTCAGCTTCATCCCGACGCTGAACGCGAGCAGCGTCGTCTCCGCGATCCCGGCGTTCCGGAATGCGTAGACGAGCAGCGCCTGCTCCGTGCCGATCCCGCCGGGGGTGGCGGGGACGAGCGTCGAGAGGCTCATCGCCGCCTGCACGAGCAGGACGTACGTGATGGTCTGGCGGATTCCGAACGCGCCCAGGAAGAACCAGATCGTGGCGAAGCGGAAGGCCCAGTCGCAGAGCTGCCAGAAGACGACGGTGCGGAAGTACCGGTGTGGCGGGTTGAAGACCGCGAACGCCTGCTCGACGCGTGCGCGCAGCCGGTCCCAGTAGCGATTCAGCAGCAGGAACGCGGCCCCGCCGATCGCAGCGAGCGCGATGACCACACCGGGATGGATGACCCCGTCCTGGAACGCCCACGAGTAGTCGAAGGAGGGGAGTGCCGAGAGCGCGTCGAGCGACGGAAGCAGCCCCTGCGTCAGCGCCCAGACGAACACGAGCAGCGACAGCGTGATGTCGACCGGCATGAGGACGAAGTTCGTCGAGATCACGGTCGTATACGTGGCGCCCGGGATCGCCCGGTGGGCCAGGTAGACGCGGACGACGTCGCCGCCGCGCGCGGGAAGGATCGCGTTGACTCCGACTCCCGCGACGTAGGCGGCGCCGATCTGCCGCCAGGGCACCGTTTGCTCGGGGTAGGCGGCGGCGAGGATGTTCCGCCAGGCGCGGCTCGTGCACGTGAGCTTCAGGAGCTGGCACCCGATCGCGGCGAACAGCGGGATTAGCTCGATCTCGGAGAGGAAGTGCCAGAAGTGCTCGCTGGCGTCCCGGATCGTCTCGAACACGGACTCACCGTAGCCGCGTCGCTGGCCGTTCCAAACGGCGTGCCCTGTGGGGCAACCGGCACACAATCGACACGCTCAGCCCTTGACGGAGAACAGTGTCTGACACCGTTCCTCGTCAAGAGGGCCAAAACGGCCAGGCCGGCAGGAGCGCGCGGCCGAGGCCGTAACGCGCGCCCGGGAGGCGGAGCGGGCCATCGAGACGCTCGGATCCTGCATGGCTAGTGCGATCAGACGTCTGTGGACGAACCGGCACGAAATTGGCACGGCTTGCCCTTGACGAGAAACGGTGTCTGACACCGTTTCTCGTCAACCCGTACGTTTCGGACGGCTACTCGTCCTTCGCGAGGAAGGGGTAGCGGTAGTCGGTGGGCGGGAGGAGCGTCTCCTTCACCGTCCTCGGGCTGACCCAGCGGATGAGGTTCCACATGGAGCCCGCCTTGTCGTTCGTGCCGGAGGCGCGGGCGCCGCCGAACGGCTGCTGGCCGACGACGGCTCCAGTCGGCTTGTCGTTGACGTAGAAGTTTCCCGCCGCGTACCGGAGCTCGTCGTGCGCCTGCCCGATCGCCTCCCGGTCGTTCGCGAAGATCGCGCCCGTCAGCGCGTAGGTTCCCGTCTCGTCGACGAGGCGCAGCGTGTCGTCCCATCGCTTCTCGTCGTAGACGTACGCGGTCACCACCGGGCCGAACAGCTCGTCCCGCATCAGACGGAAATCGGGGTCCTCCGTCTTGATCACCGTGGGCTCGACGAACCAGCCCTCGCTGTCGTCTGTGGCGCCCCCAGTGACGATCTCCGCTCCCGACTCGCGCGCTTCGGCGATGGCAGCGGTCTGCGTTGCGAACGAACTTCCATCGATCACGGCTCCCATGAAGTTCGAGAAGTCGCGGACGTCGCCCATGCCGATCGACGAGATGTCGCGCTCTAGGTCGGCGCGTATCTCGGGCCAGAGGTTCGAGGGGATGTACAAACGGGACGACGCAGAGCACTTCTGGCCCTGGTACTCGAAGGAGCCGCGGACGACCGCGGTCGCGACCGCGGCGGGATCGGCTGAGGGATGCGCGAGGATGAAGTCCTTGCCGCCTGTCTCGCCGACGATCCGCGGATAGTTCCGATAGCGGTCGATGCCACCGCCGATCGTCCGCCAGATCGACTGGAACACCCCGGTCGACCCGGTGAAATGCACGCCGGCCAGCTCGGGGCTCTGAAGCGCCGCGTCACCGAGCGTGGCGCCGGGGCCGAAGACGAGGTTGATCACTCCTGGCGGCAGACCCGCCTCCTCGAGCAGCCGGAGCACGTACCAGGCGGAGAGCGCCTGCGTCGAGGCGGGCTTCCAGATGACGGTGTTGCCCATCAGCGCAGGCGAGGTAGTGAGGTTCGCTCCGATCGCCGTGAAGTTGAACGGGCTGATCGCGAGCACGAAGCCCTCGAGCGGCCGGTACTCGAGCCGGTTCCACACGCCCGGCGACGAGATCGGCTGCTCCTCGTAGATCCGCACGAGGTACTCGGCGTTGAACCGAAGGAAGTCGATCGTCTCGCACGCGGCGTCGATCTCCGCCTGATGCGCAGTCTTCGACTGGTTGAGCATCGTCGCCGCGTTGACCGTCGAGCGCCACGGGCCGGCGAGCAGCTCCGCCGCGCGGAGGAAGACCGCGATTCGCTCGTGCCAGGGCGTCGACGACCAGCCCTGGTGCGCGTCCCGCGCCGCCGCGATCGCCCGCTCCATGTGCGACGCGTCGCCCTTTGCTACGTCCGCGAGCACATGGTCGCGGTCGTGCGGCATGACCGCCTCGAACGTCTCGCCGGTCTCGACGCGCTCACCTCCGATTACGAGCGGGACCGCAATCCGCTCCCCGGCCATCTCGGCGAGCCGTCGCTGCAGCTCGGCGCGCTCCGGCGAGCCGGGCACGTACGACCGGATGGGCTCGTTCGCCGCTGTCGGCGGCCGGAAGATCCCGGGGGCGCTCATGCGGTCGATTGTAGAGTCGGCGAGGTGGAGGTGACGCGGCACCGCTACGCGGTCGCCGGCTGGGGCGTCGGCGAGATCCTCTTGCGGGACGGAGTCCTCCTCGCGCACGCGCTCCCCTCGCGGCGTCGCAAGCTCTCCCCCGCGGCGGGGGCCCCCCGAGGGGGAGAGAGCACCCCTGAGGACACGCTAGCCGCGGCGGCGTCACAGAAGGGTGACGGGTTCGTGCCGGGTCTGTGCCGACGGTTCGCGGCGCACCTCGACGGACGCGCCGTCGACTACGACGACGTGCGGGTGGACGACGCGGCCCTCAGCGAGTTTCACCGGGAGCTCCTCGCAGCCGTGCGAACGGTGCGATGGGGGGACGTCGTGACGTACGGCGGCCTCGCCGCGCTCGCCGGTCGCCCGCGGGCGGCACGTGCGGCCGGAAGCTTCTGTGCGGGAAACCGGCTCTCGCTCGTCGTCCCCTGCCACCGAGTCGTGGCCGCAGGCCAAGGAGAGCCGTACGCGATCGGCGCGTACGGCCCCTCCGGTATCGGGCTGAAACGGCGCTTGCTTGCGCTCGAAGGCACGCTCCTGTGACGGTGAGCACGCTCTCGGCAGACGTGCGAGCCGAGCTCGCGACGCTCGTGCCCGAGCGGCGTTGCGACCGGCTCGCCGAGATCTCTGCCCTCTTCCACACCGCGGGGACGGTGCACCTGCTCGGCCGAGGCGTCGTCTCCTTCCATCTCGACCTCGCCGAGTCCGCGGTGGCGCGGCGCGCCTACTCGATCCTCAAGGAGCTGCGCGTCGTCTCGGAGATCCGTACGTACAACCGGCGCTCGTTCGACCGAGCCGCCCGCACGCAGCTGCTCGTGGCCGGGTCGGCGCACGCGATCGAGATCCTCGCGCAGGCGGGCGTGCTCGGCGACGAGGGTCTCCCGCTCGACCGACCACCGGGGAAGGTCGTCGCGCGCTCGTGCTGCCGGTCCGCGTACCTCCGCGGCGCCTTTCTCGGCGCAGGGTCGCTGAGCGGCTCTCCTTCGCCGCACCTCGAGATCCGAACGCCGCTCCACGCCGGCGCCGCCTTCGTCCGCAGCGTCGCCTCGGCGGCGGGAGTCCGGCTGCGCGTCGCCGACCGCGACTCACACTCCATCGCCTACGCGAAGGGCTGGGGGGAAATCGAGGCATACCTCTCGGTGTCGGGGGCGTCGGACACCGTCCTTGCCCTGGAGGAACGTGCGCTTGTCGCCGAGCTTCGGGCCGAGGCGAACCGCCTCGCAAACGCCGACCACGCGAACCTCGTCCGCCAGAGCCGCTCGGCTCGAGCGCAGCTCGAAGCGGTCCGCCTGCTCGACGAAGAGGGGGTGCTCGACGGCCTGGCGCCGACGTTGCAGTCGGCGGCGGAGCTACGGCGGCGCCATCCGTCGCTCTCATCGCGGGAGCTCGCCGGGCGCGCGGAGCCACCCGTCACGAAGGCCGCGATGTCCGCTCGTCTCGCCCGCCTCGTGGCTCTCGCGAGCGAGACGACGGCGCCGAAGTCACGCACGGGTTGAGCCGTGACGGCGCAGACCCCATACTCCACCCGGTGGGCTCGCGCTCCCGGGCGGCGGAACCAGACCCCGTCCACCGCCCGGTGCCGGAGCGCGCTCGTGAGGGAGGGGGTCTCCTCGGAGCTCCTCCCTCAGCCCACCGCTGACCACAGGCCGGCGGGCTCCCGCCGGGCGAAGCCCAGCTCCGCCCGCCTCCCGTCGCCGGGATCGCTCTGGTCGGGGGCCCGTGCTCGGGCACTGTTCCCCCTCCCGACTCGCTCCCAGCGACGGGCCTGGGGCCAGCGGGATCCGCATGTCACGGGAATGGCTCGGCGTGCCCGTGCACATTGCAGTTGCGGCCGCGACAGCGGACGCCTTCAGGGATGTGCCCCGCCCGAAAGGGCGGGGATCAAGCGGCAGGAATCCGCTCCTGCGGATTCCTGCTTCGCTAGCAAGTCTCAGTCCACCCACCACTCCTGCTCGGTGACGGCGTCGCCCGGGGGAACGCGTGGAGCCCCGAAGAGGAGCAGCTCGGCACCGTCGGAGCCGCCCTCGATGTCCCTGACCACACCGGGTGCGATCCGGACGGCGTCCCAGGGCTCGAGCTCGAGGATGTCCTCGTCGAGCTTGAGGTGAGCGCTTCCGCGGACGATGACGTACACCTCTTCCTGGAGCTCGTGGTGATGCCCGAAGGGCACCCGAAACCCCGGTGCGAGTCGCATGAAGCTCACTGCGGACTCCGTCGTCTCGAGCGCGTCGCGCGCGACGCGAAACTCGAGGTTCGGAGAGAAGCCGAACGCCTGCGCCTGGTCATCGACCTCGGTGCGGAGGTTCCGCTTCGTGAAGCCCGCCATCGCGGCGAGCCTACCCGAGGCCAGGGCGAGTCTCACTAGACTCGACCGAAACCAGACAACGGAGGGCGAGCACCCCATGGCAATCCGCGTCGGCATCAACGGCTTCGGCCGGATCGGCCGCAACTTCTTCCGCGCGCAGCAGCAGCTGGGCGCGGACATCGAGATCGTCGCGGCGAACGACCTCGGCGACGCGAAGACGATGGCGCACCTGCTGCGCTACGACTCGACGCTCGGCCCGTTCGCGGGCGAGGTCGAGCTCGGCGACGGCGTGTTGCACGCCGGGGGCGAGGACCTCCAGCTCCTGTCGGTGCGAGATCCGGCCGAGCTTCCCTGGAGGGACCTCGGCGTCGACGTCGTGCTCGAGTCGACGGGCTTCTTCACCGCCCGCGACGGCGCGCAGAAGCACCTGGACGCAGGTGCGAAGAAGGTCCTCATCTCCGCCCCGGCGACGGACCCGGACCTGACCGTCGTGCTCGGGGTGAACGACGGCGACTACGATCCCGAGCGGCACCACATCGTCTCGAACGCCTCGTGCACCACGAACTGCGTCGCGCCGCTTGCGAAGGTCGTGGACGACCTCGCGGGGATCGAGTCCGGCTTCATGACGACGATCCATGCGTACACGCAGGACCAGATGCTGCAGGACGCGCCGCACAAGGACCTGAGGCGCGCGAGGGCCGCTGCGATCAACCTCGTCCCGACCTCGACGGGGGCGGCGAAGGCGATCGGGCTGGTGCTCCCGCACCTCCAGGGGAAGGTGGACGGGATCTCGGTGCGCGCCCCTGTTCCGACGGGCTCGGTGACCGACCTCGTGGTCACCGTCGGACGCGACACCACGAAGGACGAGGTAAACGCCGCATTCTCCGCGGCCGCGTCGGGCGGCCCGCTCGAGCGCTACCTCGAGTACAGCGAGGCGCCGCTCGTCTCGACCGACATCGTGGGCAACAGCCACTCCTGCATCTTCGACAGCCTGCTCACCATGGCCGGTGGGCGCACCGTGAAGGTGTTCGGCTGGTACGACAACGAGTGGGGCTACTCGTGCCGGCTGGTCGACGTGGTCGCGAAACTCGTGTCTTGACCTCATCCGTTGTCCATGCGGAGCACGGTCGCGGCCGGAGGCGGGGTTTGCCCGCCGGGAGGCCCGGCGAACCGTGGTCTGTGCGCCGCGCAAGAAGGAGGGGGCCCGTGGGGGATCCATGGATTCCCCCACGTCGATGAGGCTTCCGCGCTCGGTCGAGACGGCCGAGGTCGCGGGCGCGCACGTGCTCGTGCGTGCCGACCTGAACGTCCCGCTCGAGGCCGGGCGCGTCGCCGACGACACACGTATCCGCGCGGCCGTGCCGACGCTCCGGCTCCTGCTCGAGCAAGGTGCAGCGGGGGTGGCGGTCTGCTCCCACCTCGGGCGCCCGAAGGGGGATGACCCGGCGTTCGCGATCGCCCCGGTCGCGGCCCGGCTGAGGGAGCTCGTCGCGGACGAGCGCCTGCGCGTGCTCGAGAACACACGCTTCGACCCTGGCGAGACGGCGAACGACCGGGACACCGCACGCAGGCTCGCCGAGGGGATGGACGTGTACGTGAACGACGCATTCGGCTCTGCGCACCGCGCACATGCCTCGACCGAGGCGGTCGCGCATCTCCTCCCGGCCTACGCCGGCCTGCTGATGCTCGAGGAGCTCGAGCACCTCGGCCGGCTCCTCGACGAGGTCGAGCGGCCGTTCGTGCTCGTCGCCGGAGGCGCCAAGGTCGAGGACAAGCTCGGCGTGCTCGAGCACCTCGGCGGGCGCGCGGACACGGTTGTCGTCGGAGGGAAGATGGCGGAGGAGCTGCGCGACGGCGCCACGCTTCCGTTCCCGGTCGAGCTGCCGACCGACGTGATCGCGGCGGCCGCGTTCGAGGCGGACGCCGAGAGCCGGGTCGTGCCCTATGACGATCTTCCCGAAGGCTGGCTCGGGCTCGACATCGGCCCCGAGACGCGAGCGCGATTCGGCGAGCTCGTTCGCCGCGCCAGAACGGTGTTCTGGAACGGGCCGATGGGCGTGTTCGAGTGGGAGCGCTTCGCCGAGGGCACGAAGGCGGTCGCGCAGGCGGTGGCGGCCGTCGACGGCTACACGGTCGTCGGCGGAGGAGACTCGGTCAGGGCAGTCTCCGAGCTGGGTCTGGACGACGAGGTCTCGTGGGTCTCGACGGGGGGAGGAGCCTCGCTCGAGCTGCTCGAGGGCAAGGAGCTCCCGGGCGTCGCGGCCATCCCTTCCGAGTAGCCGCTACGCGACGGCATACACGCGCCAGGAGCCGGGCACGCCTTTGAGCTCGTGCTCGCCGCGCTCCCGTAGCTCGAGCCCCGAGCCGGCGACGAGGTCACGGACCGTCTGGGAGACGAGCACCTCCGACGGTTGGGCGAGCGCGCTCACGCGTGCGCCGATCGCCACGGCGAGACCGCCGATCTTGTCTTCGACGATACGGCACTCACCCGTGTGGAGGCCGGCGCGCACCTCCAGGCCCAGGTCGCGCACGCCCTCGACGATCGCCTGCGCACAGCGGATTCCCCTCGCCGGCCCGTCGAACGCCGCGAAGAACCCGTCGCCGGCGGTGTCGAGCTCGCGACCCCGGTAGCGGGCCAGGTAGCCGCGGACGAGCGCATGATGCTCCTGCACCAGCTCGGCCCAGCGCCGGTCGCCGAGCTCGGCCTGGCGTGCGGTCGAGCCGACGATGTCGGTGAAGAGCACCGTCGCGAGCACCGCGCCGAGCTGGGCCTCCTCGTCGCGGAGCTCGCGTACGAACTCCTCCGCCGCCTCGGCGTATGCCTCGACATGCTCCTGCATGACGGTGGGCTGGGTGCCGGGCATCGTTCGCCGTCGCGCGCCCGGGATCAACGCTGCGAAGGCGCGCGCCTCCTCCTCCATCGCGCCGCCGCCGCGACTCAGCACGAGGGTCGGCACACGGATCGTGCCGAGCACGTCGCGCACGTCCGACTCGTAGAACATGCGCGTCAGGGCGATCGCGTCGCCGCGCGACGCGGAGAGGTGCATCCATTCGAGATTCCACTCGACCGCCTCCTCCCGCGTCATCCCGGGCATCGGCCACGGCGCGTCGCGTTCCGCGTACGCGCGGGTGCCCCAACCCGCGTCCATCTCCGCCAGCACCCGCTCGAGCTCCTCCCGCCTCATTCCCCAGGGATAGTCCGGCGCCCACGCGATCCGCGGGGCGGTGTTCATCAGCACGACCCCGTGGGTGCGCTCGGGGTAGGTCGCGGCGAACAGGCACGCGAGAGGTCCGCCATCGGCGCCCGCCACCAGCAGCGCACGCTCTGCGCCGGCGGCGTCGAGCACGGCGCGCGCGTCGTCCATTCGCTCTTCGAGCGACGGCAGCCGGTGGTCGCGCAGCCGGTCGGAGAGGCCCATGCCGCGCCCGTCGAACGAGATCAGGCGACCGAGCGCCGCGAGCCTCTCCCGGAGGAGCTGGGCCGTCGGCGGATGCCGGAGCGCGAGGCTGAAGACGTACGCCCCGAGATGGAGAACGTCGATTCCGCCCGCCCCGTCACCCTCGACGCGGTAGGCGATGTGGTACTCGCCGCTCTTCGTGTACTGGATCTCGGCTGCGGCCATGAGAGATTCCCTAGGCATAAGATCATCCCTCGTGCTCGTCGCGGGCAACTGGAAGATGTTCAAGGGCCCTGCCGAGACGGTCGCGTTCCTCGACGCGTTCGGGCCGCCCAATGGGGTCGAGGTCGTCGTGTGCCCCCCGTTCACGTCGCTCGCGGCGGCCGTCGGGCGCGGGATCGCGGTGTACGCGCAGAACGTCCACTGGGCTCCCGAGGGGGCTTTCACCGGCGAGGTCTCGGCGGGAATGTTGCTCGAGCTCGGCGTCGAGGGCGCGATCGTCGGGCATTCCGAGCGCCGGCAGTACTTCGGGGAGACCGACGAGACGGTGACCCTGCGGTGCGAGGCGGCGCTCGAGGCCGGGCTGCGCGTGATCGCCTGTGTCGGCGAGACCGAGGCCGAACGAGAAGCGGGGGAGACAGAGGCGGTCCTCCGGCGCCAGGTCGCGGCTGTCCCGCGTCACGCGGCGCTCGTGATCGCCTACGAGCCGGTCTGGGCGATCGGCACGGGCAAGACGGCCACACCCGAGCTCGCGCAGGAGGCGCATGCGACGATCAAGGCGCTCCACGACACGCAGGTGCTGTACGGCGGCTCGGTCAAGCCCGAGAACGCCGTCGAGCTGATGACGCAGCCCGCGGTGGACGGCGCGCTCGTCGGCGGCGCGTCGCTCGAGCCGGGCTCGTTTGCCGCGATCTGCCGCGCCGCCGTGCCGTGAGTGACGGCGCGCCGCTCGTCGCGCTCGTGATCCTCGACGGCTGGGGGCTCGCGCCCCCGAGCGAGGGGAACGCCGTTGCGCTCGCGCACACGCCGGTCTTCGACGCGCTCGCCGCGCATTATCCGGCGACCGAGCTCCGCGCCTCGGGCCCGGCCGTCGGCCTGCCGGAGGGGCAGATGGGCAACTCGGAGGTGGGTCACCTCACCATCGGCTCGGGCCGCATCCTCCTCCAGGACCTCGTCCGCGTGAGCGGAGCAGTCGAGGATCGTTCGCTGTTCTCGAACGAGGCGCTGCTCGGCGCGTTCAGCCGGGCGAAGGAACGGAACGCCGACGTGCACCTGCTCGGCCTCGTCTCGACGGGCGGTGTCCACTCACACCTCGACCACCTGCTCGCGCTCCTCGAGCTGGCGAAGCGCGCGGGGCTCGAGGAGCGGACGTGGATCCACGCGTTCACGGACGGCCGGGACGTCTCGCCGTACGCCGCCGTCGACGACCTCGCGCGGCTGCCGAGCGAGCGCGTCGCGACCGTGGTCGGCCGGTACTACGCGATGGACCGCGACGGGCGCTGGGAACGGACCGACAGAGCCGTCGACGCGATCGTCGGCGGAGTGGGCAGAGAGGCGACGGACCCGGTCGAGGCCGTGCAGGCGAGCTACGCCGCGGGCGTGACGGACGAGTTCGTGGAGCCGGTCGTCCTGCTCGGCCGGCCCCGGCTCGACCCGGCGGAGGACTCCGCGATCGTCTTCAACTTCCGTCCAGACCGCGTCCGCCAGCTCACCGAGCGGCTCCTCGCTCTCGGCACCGACGTGGTCACGATGACCCGGTATCGCGACGACTTCACGTGCCCCGTCGCGTTCGACGAGCAGGAGGTTCCCGACACGCTCGCCCAGACGCTCTCCGCGGCGGGCCTCCGTCAGCTGCACGCAGCCGAGACGGAGAAGTACGCCCACGTGACGTACTTCTTCAACGGCGGTGTCGAAGCGGCGTGGCCGGAGGAAGAGCGGATCCTCGTCCCCTCGCCGCGCGACGTGCCGAGCTACGACCTCAAGCCCGAGATGTCCGCTCCGCGGGTGGCCTCTCGGGTCGCGACCTCGCTCGGGGAGGGATACGGCTTCTGCGTCGTGAACTTCGCCAACCCGGACATGGTGGGTCACACGGGAGTGATCCCGGCGGTCGTCCGGGCCGTCGAGGCGGCAGATGCATGCCTCGGGCAGGTCGTCGAGGCCGTCCACCGGGTAGGCGGAATCTGCCTCGTCACCGCGGATCACGGCAACGCCGAGACGATGCTCGAGGCCGACGGGACAAGCCCGCACACGGCCCACACGACGAACCCCGTGCCGCTGATCCTCACGCGCGAAGGGGCATCGTTGTGCGAGGGCGGAGAGCTCTCCGATCTCGCGCCGACGGTGCTCGACCTACTCGGTTTGGACACGCCGAGCGCGATGAGCGGCAGGAGCCTGGTGGCCGCTCATCGGTGACACTTCACAAGGTCGTAAATAGTTCGTGAATTGACCTCAGCTGTTTGTATGCTCGCGGAGCCGTGGCGCTGACTCAGCCCGATCCAGGGGTTCTTCGAAAAGCGAAACGCGGTGATGAGCGGGCTTTCTCCCTGATCGTCAGGGCGTACGAGCAGCCCGTCTACAACTACGTCCTGCGCCTCGTCGGCGACCGGAACCTCGCCGAGGACCTGACGCAGGAGGTGTTTCTCCGGGTGTTCCAGGGCCTCAAGTCGTTCTCCGACCGTTCGCGCTTCACGACGTGGCTCTTCCAGGTGACGAAGAACCGGGTGCTCGACGAGCTGCGGGCCATGGAGCGGCGGCCGCGAGCTGTCGTCGCGCTCGACGACATTCCGCCGCTCGAGGTCGTCGACCAGCCCTTCGAGCGGACCGAGACGATCGACGCCGTCTGGCGTGCGGTGGAGGGGCTCAACGTCGACCTCAAGATGGCGCTGCTCTTGCGTGACGTCGTCGGCCTCTCCTACACGGAGATCGCGGATGCGCTCGAGATCACGCTCGCCACCGTGAAGTGGCGGATCTACAAGGCGCGGGAAGAGGTCGCGGCCGCGCTGGCCCGCGACGGGATCACCGCCGCGACGGCGACCGCGACCCGGCCGGCCGCAGCGCTCGAGACCGAGTAGCGCTTCCTCGGTTTCGCCTGAGCGCTCGGCCGTACGATGCCGGGATGCCGGATCGCGACCCCGTCGGCGCGCTCACGACCGCGCTCGCGGAGATCGCCGCCGTGCCCGTCGAGCTCGAGCGCCCCGCCGACGCTGCGCACGGGGACTATGCGACGAACGTCGCCCTGAGGCTCGCGGGGAGCCGCCGCGCAGTGCCGCGCGACGTCGCCGCGGAGCTCGCCGAGCAGATCGGCGGGATCCCCGGCGTCGCGGAGGTCGACGTCGCAGGCCCGGGGTTCCTCAACCTCACCGTGGCCGACGCGTGGCTCGCGTCGGCGCTCGACGGCGTTCTCGCGGCGGGACGAGGGTTCGGCGGAGGCTCTGCGGCGCCGTCGGAGCGCGTCCAGGTCGAGCTCGTCTCGGCGAACCCGACCGGGCCGATCACGGTTGCCTCGGCGCGAAACGGCGCCTACGGCGACGCGGTCGCCCGGCTGCTCGAGTTCGCGGGCAACGAAGTCGAGCGCGAGTACTACTACAACGACGCCGGCGCGCAGATGGACCGCTTCCGGGCCTCGGTCGAGGCGCTCCGTCGTGGAGAGGAACCGCCGGAGGACGGCTACCGGGGCGCGTATGTCGCCGATCTCGCACGCGAGGACGGCGATCCGGTGCCGCGGATGCTCGAGCGGATCGAGGCGACGCTCGCGCGGTTCCGCGTCCACTTCGACACCTTCGAGAAGGAGAGCGCGGTCGAGGCCGAGATCCCGGCGGCCCTCGCCGAGCTGGAGACCTACGAGGAGGACGGGGCGGTCTGGGCGCGCACGAGCGCGCACGGCGACGACAAGGACCGCGTCGTCATCCGCTCAGACGGCTCGACCACGTACTTCGCCGCCGACGCGGCGTACATCAGGCGGAAGTTCTCACGCGGCTTCGACCGGCTCGTCTACGTTCTCGGCGCCGACCACCACGGCTACGTCGCGCGGCTGGCGGCGCTCGCCGAGATGCTCGGCCACCCGCGGGAGTCGGTCGAGCTGCTCGTCTACCAGCTCGTCCATCTCACGCAGGGCGGCGAGAGCGCGAAGATGTCGAAGCGGCGCGGCGACGTCGTCTTCCTCGACGACTTCCTCGACGAGATCGGGATCGATGCCGCTCGCTGGTACCTCCTCTCACGTGGCCACGACCAGACCATCGAGATCGACGTCGACCTCGCCGCCGAGCGCAGCCAGAAGAACCCCGTCTACTACGTCCAGTACGCGCACGCGCGGATCGCCGGGATCCTGCGAAACGCCGAGGGCCGGCCCGCCGACGCAACGCCGGTCGGCCCGCTCGCGGGGGAGGAACGCGAGCTGATCAAGCGGCTCCTCGAGCTTCCCGAGGTTGCCCGCGAGGCGACCGCGCGTCGGGCGCCGCACGCGATCCCGACGTACGCGATCCGGGTCGCAGACGACTTCCATCGCTTCTACCATCACCATCGCGTGCTCGAGACCGAGCAGGAGGCTTTCCGGCTTGCGCTCTGCACCGCGACGCGCGACGTCGTGGCCACGTGCCTCGACCTGCTGGGGATCGAGGCGCCGGAGCGGATGTAGGCCCCGAAAGGGCTGGATAGGATCGGCAGGTCCCAGTGAGCGCCGATCCCGCCAGCCTCCCGCCCGACCGGAACCTCGCCCTCGAGCTCGTGCGGGTCACGGAGGCTGCCGCGATGGGCGCCTCCCGCTGGATCGGCCGCGGCGACAAGAACGCCGCCGACAAGGCCGCGGTCGACCTGATGCGGCTGATGGTCAACACCGTCTCGATGCGCGGCGTCGTCGTGATCGGAGAAGGCGAGAAAGACGAGGCGCCGATGCTCTACAACGGCGAGGAGATCGGCGACGGCTCGGGCTCCGAGGTCGACGTCGCCGTCGACCCGCTCGAGGGGACGCGGCTCACGGCGCTCGGCATCCCCGGCGCGATCTCCGTGATCGCCGTCGCCGAGCGCGGCTCGATGTTCTTCCCGGGCGCCGCGGTCTACATGGACAAGATCGCGGTCGGGCCGCACGCGGCCGATGCGATCGACATCGACGCCACGCCGACGGACAACGTCGCGCGCGTCGCCGAGGTGACGGGGAGGACGGTCAACGACGTGACGGTGGTCGTGCTCGAGCGAGAGCGGCACGACGATCTCATCGCAGAGCTACGCGAGTCGGGCGCGCGGGTGAACCTGATCCGCGACGGCGACGTCGCGCCCTCCATCGCCGCGGCTCAGCCCGGGACGGGGATCGACATGCTGATGGGGATCGGCGGCACGCCCGAAGGCGTGATCTCTGCCGCCGCGATCAAGTGCCTCGGCGGGGCGCTCCAGGGACGTCTCTGGCCGCGCGACGATGCCGAGCGGACGGCGCTCGTGAACGCGGGCTTCGAGGTCGACAAGGTGCTCACGCAGGACGATCTCGTGCGCGGGGACGACGTCTTCGTCGCGGCGACCGGCGTCACCGGCGGCGCGCTCCTCCGGGGAGTGCGCTCCCTCGAGGCCGCGGTCGAGACCGAGTCGATCGTCATGCGCTCGCGCTCGGGCACCGTGCGGACGATCTCCGCGCGGCATCCTTCGAGGAAGATGAGGAGATTGCGAACGGAAGGAGACCGCTGATGGACGCGCAGGAGCTCAACGCGATCGCACGCTCGATCGTTGCCGAGCACAAGGGCGTGCTTGCCGCCGACGAATCCACCGGAACGATCGAGAAGCGCTTCGACTCCATCGGGGTCGAGTCGACCGAGGAGCACCGCCGGGCCTATCGGAACCTCCTGTTCACGACACCGGGCTTCGAGGAGTACGTCGGCGGAGTAATCCTCTACGACGAGACGATCCGCCAGTCCTCGGACGACGGGACGCCGTTCGCGGAGCTGCTCGCGGCGAAGGGCGTCGTTCCGGGGATCAAGGTCGACACCGGCGCGAAGGACCTCGCCGGCCATCCGGGCGAGAAGGTGACGGAGGGCCTCGACGGGCTTCGCGGTCGGTTCGCCGAGTACCACGAGCTCGGCGCGCGGTTCTCGAAGTGGCGTGCGGTGATCACAATCGGCGAGGGGATCCCGACCGACGCCTGCCTCCACGTGAACGCCCATGCGCTCGCGCGCTATGCGGCGCTCTCGCAGGAGGCGGGGATCGTGCCGATCGTCGAGCCCGAGGTGCTGATGGACGCCGACAACACCATCGAGCGCTGCCACGAGGTGACCTCGCAGACGTTGCAGCTCGTCTTCCGTGAGCTCGACCGGCAGGGCGTCGTGCTCGAGGGAATGCTCCTCAAGCCGAACATGGTGATCGCAGGCAAGCAGTGCCCGACCCAGGCGTCTCCCGAGCAGGTCGCGGAGCAGACGATCGACTGCTTCCTCCGCCGCGTGCCTGCCATGGTCCCCGGCATCGTCTTCCTCTCGGGCGGGCAGTCGGAGGTCGAGGCGACGGAGAACCTCAACGCGATCAACCAGCTCGGCGGCCCTTGGCCGCTGTCCTTCTCCTATGGGCGCGCGCTCCAGTCCTCGGCGCTCGCTGCCTGGGGAGGCGAGGCCGAGAACGTCGAGGCAGGTCAGGCCGCGTACCTGCATCGCGCGCGCATGAACGCCCTCGCGGTGGCGGGCGACTGGAACGCCGGCGTGGAGGAGGCGGTTCCCGCCTAGCTCTGGCGCACGATCGCTACCCTCGTGGGCTGGATGGCGGTTCGTCGAACAGCTTTCGCGGCGACGTTTGCGCTGGTGTGGCTGATTTTCGTCGGTGGTGCCGCGGGGCATCCGGCCACCGCCGTGCGGGTCACGGTCTTCGGCGACTCGGTCGCGACCGCGATGCAATACGACCCGGACGCGAAGCGGGTGCTCGCCCGAGGGATCGACCTCCAGCTCGAGACCGCTGCCTGCCGACGGCTCGGTGACACGAGCTGCCCGTACGACGGCGTCCGTCCGCCGAACGTCGTCGATCGCGCGACGCAGCTCGGCACCGCCCTCGGCCCGGTCGTCGTGGTCGCGGTGGGCTACAACGACTACGAGGCGAACTACGCGAAGAACATCGACGACGCGATGGCCGCTTTCCGGAAGGGAGGCGTCCAGCGGGTCCTCTGGGCCACGCTCTTCGCGGAGCGCCAGAGCTGGGCGGAGATGAACGAGATGATCTCGGCCGCAGCCCGCAAGTACCCGGAGATCACGATCCTCGACTGGAACGCCCTCGCAAAGCAGAATCCATCCTGGATACAGCCCGGCGCCAGTCCCCATCTGACGGCCGCGGGCGCCGAGGGCATGGCAATGATGATCGAGGACTCGCTCGTCCAGCTCGGCGTGGCGCCGAAGGCGGCGCCACCGCCTCCTCCGCGCCGCACGCTCTCGATCGCGTCCCGTGCCCTGCCCGCGGCTCACGCGGGCCGGAAGTACGCTGCGCGGCTGCGCGCGGTGGGCGGGAAGGGGCCGTATCGCTGGACGCGCACCGCGGGCAGCCTCGCGCCAGGCCTCCGGCTCGCGACGAACGGCCGGCTCACGGGCGTCCCGGGGAAGAACGGGACGTTCAGGCTGCGCGTGCGCGTGGTCGACCGTGTGGGGACGGCGCGGGCGCGAATCCTCTCGCTCCGCGTCGTCGCCTGACTCTCGCGTGTCCTCCGAGCGGCGGCGCGAGGTCGAGTCGCTCCTCGAGCGAGCCGCGAGCTGGGGGGCAACCCGCGACGACGTCGCTGCCGTGGCGCTCGTGGGCTCCTGGGGCAGTGACGCCGCGAGACCCGATTCCGACGTCGACCTCGTCGTCCTCACCGACGACCCGGCGGGCTATGTCGAGCGCGACGACTGGGTCGAGGGGCTCTGTCCCGGCGCGAAGCTCGTCCGCACCGGAGACTGGGTCGCTATCGTCGAGCGCCGACTGCGGCTCGCGTCAGGGCTCGAGGTCGAGGTCGGCATCGGCCACCCGTCCTGGGCCGAGGCTTCGCCGATCGACCCCGGCACCCGGCGAGTCGTCCGGGACGGCATGCGGGCCCTATACGACCCGCGCGGCCTGCTGGCCGCGCTCCAGGCGACGGTGGAAGGCTAGGCGCTCGCCGGGCGGAGCTGCCAGACCTCGCCTGCACATCTCGTCGGCCTGAGCGCGGCAGGAACCTCGAAGAGCCTCTCTTTCCTCGCCGACGCAGGTCTCGTCCGTCGACGACGCGACGGCTACTACGTGTTGTAGGAACTCGCGTCGGGCGCGCTCTCGGCCGTCTCTCCGGCGCTCGCCGCGTGCGGAGTGGGGACGAGGCGTATGAGACGATGGCCAGGGCGACGAGAGGAGGATCGTGAACGCGCAAGAGGCGACGCTGCACCGGTGGGAGGACATGCCGAAGGAGCCGCTCAAGGCGGGCATCGACCGCCGCCTGCTGAGCACCGAGCGGATGATGATCGCGCACGTCTACCTCGACGAGGGCGCCGTCGTCCCGCGACACGAGCACGAGAACGAGCAGCTCACGTACATCCTCGAGGGCTGCCTGCGGTTCCACCTCGGCGACGACGAGTCGCAGGTCGTCGACGTCCGCGCGGGGGAGGTCCTGCACATCCCGTCGTGGCTGCCCCACAGCGCCGAGGCGTTGGAGCGGACGCTGGACTGCGACATCTTCTGCCCTCCGCGGCAGGATTGGCTCGACGGCACGGACGCCTATCTCAGGGAGGGTTAGTGCCTGCTACGGGCCCGGGTGGCCGTTCACGTACGCCTCGCAGTCGGCCTGCGTATCGAAGTCGTACGCCTGCCAGCCATCCTCGGCGCAGTCGGCGAGGCTGGTCGGCTCGGGGAGCCCTGGAACGACCGGCGGCGTGAAGGGCTCTGAGGGAGGTATGAGCGCCACAGGCTTGCGGAAGAGCCCGTCGATCGGGTGCCCGAGGAAGAGCAGGGCGACGATGCACACGACGGCGATCCCGCCGAGGATCAGGGCGTACTCGGCCGTCGTCTGCCCGCTGTCGGGCGCGCGTCTCCCCTGACGCTGCACGCTTCGACGCTACTGACGCCGTCGGCTGTCCTCGGAGGAGACCCGAGCGTTGCTCGGATCTCCTTCCTCGGCAACGGCTGGTCATCGGTACTAGGCCGGCTGTGCGACGCGAATCGGAGCAGTGCCGCGAAAGCCCTTGAACGTGAGGTGCAGCCCGAGTGACAGCTCCCATGCGATCTCGACGGCGGTGAACGCGAAGAGCGGCGCACTCGGCTGGTCGAACGCTCCGAAGAGAACGAACACTCCTCCCACAAACGCCAAGGGGCCGCCGATGAGGCCCAACAGGGCCATCGGCCGTGGGACGAGCTCGGACTTGTACATCAGATATCCGAGGAGCAGCCCGTTGCCGAAGCCGGCGCAGAACTGGGGCCCCAGGAGGAACGTCCAGTCGTGCACGGCGACCAGCGTGTGCCCTGCGACCCCGAGCGAGGCGGTGTCGCCGGCCACTGCGGCGAGGTCATCGCGCAAGGTGACCACGGACATGAGGCTGATCAGCCCCATCACGATGAGCGTGGACTCGACGGTGCGAGATGCGACGTACCCAAGGGCAACCGACTCGCTCGTCCGCTTGAGAACCGGGAACAAGACGACGGCGGTTGCGATGTTCGCGATCACGACGAGGACCTCGAGGAGCGCACCGAGCGAGATCCGTGCGTCGAGCCCGCCGCCGAGGACGTAGTCGGCGTCCTTCAGGACGGGGTCGTAGAGAAGCAGCGCCGGAATCGAGAAGACGAACGTGCCGATGAACCACAGGCCTGCGATCCGCGCGGTTCTTTGATCTGATGCTGACATTGCTTCCCTCTCCTCTCGGTGGATGGAGCACAGTGGTGCTCGCCTCCGAGGTTGCTGGGTGCGAAACGAGGGGACAACGTTTGTTGCCGTTTTCGGGAATCGCTTTCGGCGTGGGCGTCGAGGCGTGATCCCGCGCGGCCGGCGGCCGCGGTCAGGGCGTTTCGGGCTCGCCGCGCGGCGCGGCGCGAACGTGCATCCGGTCCCCGTGGCTTGCGTGGATGCTCAGAACCTCGACGAGCTGGTCACCGTCGGGGCCGAACCAATGCGGGAGCCGCGTGTCGAATTCCGCAACCTCGCCGGGGCCCATCGTGATGTCGTTCTCGCCGATGATGAGACGCAGCTGCCCGGAGAGCACGTACAGCCACTCGTAGCCGTTGTGGATTCGGAGCTCGCGCTCGCGCTCGGGTGGGATGACAACCTTCCAGACCTGAACGCGGCTCGACTGTTGCGTCAAGGGAAAGACCAGCCGGCCGTTGCGTTTCCGAGGCTTCAGCCGGATCCGCGGGTCACCGACCTCCGGCGCGCCGACGAGCTCGTCGAGCGGGACCTGATGGGCGTCGGCGAGCGGCAGAAGCAGCTCGAGGCTCGGTTTCCGCTGTCCGCTCTCGAGCCGAGACAGCGTGCTCTTGGAGATGCCGGTCTTCGCCGCCAACGCGGTCAAGGTGATGCCTCGGTGCTCGCGGAGGCGCTTCAGCCGGGGCCCGACTTCGGCGAGAACGTTCGGGATGGCCTCCGACTCTCCGATGGCGGATCACGCTAACCCAATTCCCGGAAACGGCAACGGGAGTGGCGCGGCCGACAGTCCTCCGGCAGGGTCGAGCCATGAGAACCGAGACCTATGACGTGGTGGTGATCGGAGGCGGTGCTGCCGGCCTGAGCGCGGCGTTGGTGCTCGGCCGAGCGAGACGCGGCGTCGCGGTCATCGATGCCGGCGCGCCGCGAAACGCACCGGCCAAACAGATGCAGGGCTTTCTCTCACGCGACGGCATGCCGCCCGGCCAGCTGCTCCGGGTGGCTCGCGACGAAGTCCGCGGATACGGCGTGGCGCTGATCGACGAGCGCGTGACCGAGATCACGACTGGCCTCTCGCTCCAACTCGCCGATGGCCGCCGCATCACGGCGCGGAGGCTGCTCTTCGCGACGGGCGCGGTGGATCAGCTGCCGGACATCGCGGGCGCACGAGAGCGCTGGGGCCGGGACTTCCTCCACTGCCCGTACTGCCACGGCTGGGAGGTACGGGATCAGGCGATCGGCGTCCTCGGGACCAACCCGGGATCCATCGAGCATGCGCATCTCCTGCGGCAATGGTCGAGCGACGTCGTCTTCTTCACGCACACCCTCGCCGTTGCCGGCGCCGAGCGGGCGGCGCTGGAGGCAAGAGGCATAGAGGTCGTCGACGGACGCGTCGTTCGATTCTCGATCGAGGACGACCGGCTGACCGCGGTCGAGCTCGCCGACGGTCGCGCCATCTCGCGCGATGCCGTGTTCATGCGTCCGACCCTCCGCGGGCGGCCCGAGAGCCTGGCCGCGTCGCTCGGCTGTGAGGTCGACGATGGAGGCTTCATTCAGGTCGACCCCACCGGCCGAACGAGCGTGCCAGGCGTCTGGGCCGCCGGTAACGCCGCCAATCCAAGGGCCCAGGTGATCACGGCCGCAGGCGAAGGATCCGCCGCCGCGATCGAGCTCAACAACGACCTCGTGCGGGAGGACGTCCTGAAGGCCCGCGCGTCGATGCACGAAATCGAGAGGAACACCGATGACCGAGAACAGTGAGAATCGGCCCGCGCGCACTCCGGCGCCCGGCAAGCATCAGCTCGCGTTCATGATCTGGCTCTGCGTCTTCCCGACGCTGACGGCCATCAACCTGGCGTTCGCGGACTGGCTGCGGCCGATGTCGCCGGTGCTGCGCACGTTCGTGCTCGCGACGGTCGCAGTGCCGATCGTGATCTACGGCCTGATGCCTTCGTTGCATCGCGTGCGGGC
>DASSBV010000228.1:0-4218 GCA_035698545.1 Gaiella sp.
ATTCTGGGGATTCTGCGGTCGCCGGCAAGTCCGGCGGGAAGGAGTGGGGCAGTGCGTACATTGAGGCCCGTTTTGGCCGTCGTCGTGTTGGCGGTCGCGGTCGCGTTTTCGCTCGCCGGGGGGGCTGGGAGCGGGTCGGGAGCGACGACGGATCCCTGCCCGCCGACCTCCGGCCGGCAGTTCTGCGTCACCATCACCGACACCGAGCCCGTCTCGGCGTCGGTAGACGGCGTCGTCGCCTACGTGCTCTACACGATCTCGGTGCAAAACGTCGGGGGCGCGACGCTCACGAACGGGGTCGTCAATACCACGCTGAAGGATCACGTCGGAACCGCGACGAGCAAGTCGAGCGCGCAATTCATCGGAAGCGCCTCATCGTCCACCTGCGCCGCGGTCTCGGGTCCGACGAACACCGTCACATGCAACATCGGCAACCTCGCGGCCGGACAGTCGAACACGCCGCTCCAGCTCGTCTACCGGACGTCAACGACGACCGGGGTCGCCTCGACGGACGCCGAGGTCGTCGCGGCGTTCAAGGAGAAGGGAAACGACAACCAGAACAACGACCCGAATCCGGACACGCGGCCTGTCGTCGAGAACACGAGCTACGAGCCGTGCGAGGACTGCTCGGACGCGTTCGCACCGCGTGGCCAGCAGGTGAAGCTCGGCACGACGGCCGACGGGGACACATGGGGGACGTTCACGTTCACGAACAAGGGTCAGGGCGTCCTGACGGCGCTCGACGAGGAAGATGCGTCCTCGCCTCAGGACTTCTGCGTCGCCGGGCACGATTGCTTCGGCCAGGTCGTTCACACCGACATCGGCGCCGTCACGGTCGACGGGCTGTTGAAGTGGGAGACGACGTGGAGTCTGGGCGTGGTCGCGTCCGGCGTGAACGATCGCAACGTCGTCATCGTCCATACGCCCGAGGTGGGCGCCGAGCCGGAGGTCATCTCTCGCCGGTGCACCAGCGACCCACCGACGCTTGCGGACGTGCAGGCGAACGGGCCGTGCTTGCTTGCCTCGATCGCCCGAGGCAAGGCAAAGACGCTCACCGTCACGTGGTGGAGCACGCACAACGGCTTCGGCCGCGGCGGCTGATCGCTACAGCGGCGCGGCGGCGGCGAGGCGGTCCCTCACCGCCGCCGCCGCGACCGCGTTCCCCTTCCGGTCGTACAGCACGACCGCCTCGGCGAGCGCGGCCGCGGCGTCGCTGCCGCGTGCGGCATCTTCGAGCACCGAGGCGAACTCGGTGAGCGCGTCCCCGAGCGTGACGAGGAAGTCGGTTGCCCGGAGGAGATCCACCGCCTCGCTCGCGAGCACGACGCCTGCGTCGACGTCGCCCGCCTTCGCGAGCACCTGCGCCCGCGCCGTACGCCAGAGCGCCTGCGAGGAGACGTCGTCCGCCGCCGCCACCGCCTCTGCGACGCGCGCAAACTCGTCCGCGTCGTCGAAGCGGCCCTGGAGGCAGAGCGTGCGCGCGAGGCAGCCGGCGACGGTGGGCATCAGATACGTCTCCTTGAGCGCAGCGAGCGCTTCGTAGTCGCGGCGGAGGTCGCGCTCGGCCGCCTCGAGGTCGCCGGCGAGCCACTCGACCGCGTACGAGTCGAGCGAGGTCGAGGCGGCCATCAGCGTGCCACCGATCTCCTCGAGCGTCGCACGCGCCCGTCCGACCAGCTGCCGCGCCTCGCCGAAGTCGCCTTGCATGGCGCGGAGCGAGGCCGAGAAGCACATCACGAGGCCCTCCGTGCGCCGGTCACCTCGGCTGCGCTCGAGCACCTCCTCGCAGCGGGCGATCGCCTCGTCGACAGGGGTCGGCCCGTAGAGCGCGGCCATCGCATACGCCGTCCCGGCCCGCCCCTCCTGACGGCGGTCGCCCGCACGGCGGGCGTGCTCCATCGCCCGGCTGGCTGCCTGGGCGGTCTCCTCGAATCGGCATGCCGACGTGTGCACCCATTGGACGATCCGCCAGGCGCGCGCAAGCCCGGCGTCGTCACCCACGGCCTCGAAGACGGGGATCGCCCGCTTTGCCTCCGCGAGAGCCTGCTCGCCCCAGGCGCCGTCGTCGCCGACGTGTCGGGAGGCGAGCAGCCGGACCAGCGCCGCCTCCTCGCGCAGCCGGGCGTCGCCACGTGTGATCGCGGCCTCGATCGCCTGCTCGAGGAAGACCTCGACCCAGGGCAGCTCGCCGATCTCGGTGAGAGCCTCACCGAGGTCCGGCAGCAGCGCCAGGCGATCGGGATCATCGTCCGGCAAGAGTGCTGAGGCGCGCCGCAGCAGGTTCGCGGCGGCCGGCATGTCTCCGCGCGCGAACGCGCGCCGGCCCGCGGACGAGAGCTTCGCCCAGCCGCGGCGGCCGAGCTCGTGACCGTGGGCGTCGAGCGGGCCGAGCTGCGCCAGGTAGGTGTACGCCTGCTCGAGGTGGTACCCGACGATCTCCTCGTACTCCGTCGCGCGGTCTCGGTCGGCGTTGACGCGCTCTCCCCAATCGGCGAAGCGCTCGTGGAGCGTCGCGCGCGTCCGCTTGAGGAGTCCGGCGTACGCGGCGTCCTTGACGAGGATGTGCTGGAAGCGGTAGAGCGACTCCTGCCCGTCGGCGCGCTCCGGGCGGACGAACTGCTTGCGGGTCAGCGCCGCGAGCAGATCGGGCACGCGGTCGCGGACGGCATCCGGCACGAGCTCCCGGACGGCGGCTTCCTGGAAGGCGAGCCCGACCACGGAGGCGGGCTCGATCACTGCGCGCTCGTCGGGCGAGAGCAGGTCGAGGCGCGCTGCGAGGAGGGCGTGGATCGTGGGCGGGAGCGCGAGCTGGGAGAGGTCGCCCGTCGGCACCCAGCGGTCGTCCTCCTGCCGCACGAGGCCCTCGTCGACGAGCATCGACAGCAGCTGCTCGACGAAGAGCGGATTCCCCTCGGCCGACTCGACGATCCGCGCGCGCACGCCGGCGTCCAGTAGGGCCTCGCCCAGCACGTTGGCCGCGACGGCGGCGCTGGCCTCGGGCGAGAGCGGCTCGAGTGCGAGCGTGGTCGCGCCCGTCTCCTCCAGCCAACCGGGACGCACCTCGGCCAGCGCCGGACGCGCGGGGCAGAGGACGAGCAGCGGGACGTCGACGGTGTTGTTCGCCAGCGAGGCGACCAGGTCGAGCAGCGTCGACTCGGCCCAGTGGACGTCCTCGACAACGAGGACGAGCGGCTGCTCGGCGGCGAACGTCTCGCAGAGCTTCCGGGTTGCCCAGAAGAGCTCGTCGAGGGAGAACAGCTCGTCGGATAGGCCGCTCAGCGAGGCGAGCCGTCGCGCGACGTCGGCATCGCCGGCACAGGCCTCGAGCTTCGCGCGGGCCTCGGCCGGTCCGTCCTCGTCGCGGACGTCAGCCGCGGCGCGCAGGATCTCGATCAGGGGCCAGAACGTGATGCCGCTCCCGTAGGGCAGACAGCGGCCGCGGAGCACGCGCGCCGACTCCTCGGTCTCGCGGATGAACTCATCCACGAGCCGGGTTTTCCCCATGCCGGCCTCGCCGAGCACTGCGACGAGCCGTGCTGCGCGAGTCGCGACGCCATCCTCGAAGGCACCGCGGAGGAGAGCCAGCTCCTCCGCTCGGCCGACGAGCGGACGGACGGGCCGGCCCGTGGCCCGTGGGTCGTCGTGGACGGCAAGCAGCCGGTAGGCGGGGACGCGCTCCGCCTTCCCCTTCAGCTCGAGCGGCTCGACCTCCTCGACCTCGACCGCGTCGCGGACCAGCCGGTAGGTCGGTTCGCCGACGAGCACCTCGAGCTCGGGGGCAGCCTGCTCGAGGCGTGCTGCGACGTTCACCGTGTCGCCGGTGACGAGTCGCTGACCGCCCGTCGGATCGCCGGCAACGACCTCACCAGTGTTCACGCCGGTCCGGTTCGTCAGCCGCACGCCCCATCGGTCGTGGAGCTCGTCGTTGAGTCGGGCGAGCGCGACGCGCATCTCCGCGGCGGCGCGGACGGCGCGGAGTGCGTCGTCCTCGTGGACGGTCGGCAGGCCAAAGACGGCCATCACCGCATCGCCGATGAACTTCTCGACCACGCCGCCGTGCCGCTCGAGCACCGTGCGCATGTCGTCGAAATAGCGCGACAGCACCTCGCGCAGCGCCTCGGAGTCGAGCGACTCGCCGAGGCTCGTCGACCCCTTCAGGTCCGAGAACACGATCGTCACGACCTTGCGCGTCTCCTGCGGCGGCGCAGCCTCGGCCAG
>DASSBV010000229.1:0-5409 GCA_035698545.1 Gaiella sp.
GGGAGCGCGCGCCGCACTCCCTTCTCTTCGACCTCGACGTCCAGTCCGCCCGCACGCGACCGCGCCACGAGCGTGTCCAGGGCCGCGAGCCCGGCAGGCGGCTCGACGCCGTCCGTCCCGCCCGGGTCGCGGAGCGCGCGCACGAGCTGGTCGATCTCGACGAGCGTCTCCCGCGCGACGTCCTCGATCGTCTGAAGCGCAGCGCGGGAGCGCGCTGGGTCCTGCTCGAGAAGCAGGCGGGCTGCGCCTGCCTGGACGAGGATCACGTTGACCGCGTGGCCCGCGGAGTCGTGGAGGTCACGCGCGATCCGCGTCCGCTCCTCGGCGGAAGCGAGCCGCCGCTCCCGTTCGGCCTCCCGCTCGGTCTGCCGGGCCCGCTCGGCGGCCGCGGCGATCCGCTCCTGGCGCTGGCGGACCCGGTCTCCCGCGAGCCACGCGACGCCCGACACGACCGTGCCGGCGAAGACGCCCGGCCCGAAGCCGTTCCGTGCGAGCGACGGCACGAGCAGCACCGCGACGCTCCCGGCGAGGACAGCGTTGCGAATGCCGGGACGCGTGCCGTCGGGCCATCGGGCGACGGTGTACAGCGCCACCGCGAACGCGACCGGTGGAAAGCCATAGTCGAGTGCGTAGAGGGCGCCGGTCGCCGGCGCGACGGCGGCCAGCACGGGCACGGGCCAGATGCGGCGCGCGACGAGCGGCAGCGCCATCGCGAGTGCCAGCGCCACGCCGAGCGCGTCGAGCCGGTGGTCGCCGCTGCCGGTGTGGTCTCGGTTCCAACCCCCGTGGCCCATGGCGCCGAGCGACATCGCGAGTGCGACGCCCGCGATGGCCGTGTCGAAGAGCAGCGAGCGAGCCTTGCGCGTGGCCACGGAGCCGACGGTAGCGGCCGTTTCCGCCGGGCGAGTCGCCCGCGAGGAGGAGTCGGATCCCCCTCGGGGATGACGTCCAGGTTCCGTCTCACGGGCGTTTCGGAGAGCCCTCGGGCGACCGTACCGTGGGCCGCATGAGCACATTGACTGCACTCACGTCGGTCGTCGGCTCGCACGGCGAGCACGACGGTTACTGGTTCCCGTTCGCCTTCCTGTGGCTCGTCGTCCTGGGCTTCGTGGTCTGGTTCGTCGTTCGCGGTGGGGGACGCTGGCGCCATTACCACCCGACCGACATAGACCGCGCGCGGGGGATTCTCGCCGAGCGATTCGCCCGCGGCGAGATCACCGGCGAGGAGTACCGGGAGCGGCTCGAGCAGCTCCGGTGATCCGGAACATGCCGAGCCGTAGTCCGCCCTGTCCGACCCCGATCGGACGTCGGGCGGGGCGGACTCGCTCGCGCTCGTCTGACGGCACAGCCGACACTGATTTCGTTACGTAACGTAAAATGCTTGAGTGAGCGGCGGCAGCGCGAATGACGCGTATCTCCTCGGGAAGCGCCGCACGCTGATCGTCTTCGCGGGGCTGCTCCTCGGGATGCTCCTCGCGGCGCTCAACCAGACGATCGTCGCGACGGCGCTCCCGGACATCGTCGCCGACCTCGGCGGGTTCGAGCACTACTCGTGGGTGTTCTCGGCCTACATGCTGACCTCGACGATCACCGTGCCGTTGTACGGGAAGCTCTCCGACGTCTACGGCCGGCGACCGTTCTTCCTCCTGGCGATCGTCCTGTTCATGGCCGGCGCGGTCGTCAGCGGCCTGGCCCCGTCGATGACCGTGCTGATCCTCGGGCGCGCGCTCCAGGGGCTCGGCGCGGGTGGGCTGATCCCGCTCGCGATGGCCGTGATCGGCGACCTGATCGCGCCGCGGGAGCGCGGCAAGTGGCAGGGGCTGACCGGGGCCGTGTTCGGGGTCGCGTCCGTCGTCGGGCCTGCAACGGGCGGGTGGATCTCGGACAACGCGAGCTGGCGCTGGGCGTTCTTCGTGAGCCTGCCGTTCGGCCTCCTCGCCCTCGTCGTCGTGCAGAAGGGCTTCACGATGGAGCCGACGCACCGGGAGCACTCGATCGACTACACGGGCGCGGCGCTGCTCACCGCCGGGCTGTCTGCGGGTCTCCTCGCGACGGTCTGGGGCGGGACGCAGTACCCGTGGGCGTCGCCGGAGATCGTCGGCCTGTTCGCCGTGAGCGCGCTCGTCCTGGCCGTGTTCGTCGCCTGGGAACATCGTGCGCGCGAGCCGATCCTGCCGCTCGACCTCTTTCGAAACCGGACCTTTGCCGCATCGCAGGTGGCACTGTTCTTCATCGGCGCAGCGATGTTCGGGACGATCCTCTACGTCCCCCTCTTCGTGCAGGGCGTGCTCGGCGAGAGCGCCACCAGCTCCGGCGCCATCCTCACGCCGTTGATGCTCGCTCTGATCGGCGCGAGCGTCGCCGCCGGACAGCTGGTCTCGCGCACCGGTCGCTACAAGGCCGTGCTGCTCACGAGCCCGGTCGTGCTCGCGGTGGGGTTCTGGCTCCTCTCGCAGCTCGACGTCCACTCGACGCTTCACGAGACGACGCGGGACATGATCGTCGTCGGCCTCGGGCTCGGTCTCGGCACGTCGACGTTCGTGCTCGTCGTCCAGAATTCCGTCCCGAGGAGCGTGATGGGTGTCGCCACCGCGAGCACGCAGTTCTTCCGCACGATCGGTGCCACGATCGGGGTGACGGTGATGGGCGCGATGCTGACGAGCAATCTCCACCACGAGCTCTCCGACCGGCTCACGTCCGCGCAGCTGGCCGACGTCGGCGGCGCGGCCTCCCCGGGCTCGCTCGTCGCGGGTGGCGCCGCCTCTTTGCCCCCGGCCGTCGCCGAGGCGCTTCGCAGCGCGCTCGGTGCAGCGATCCAGCCGGTCTTCGCGATCGGCGTCCCGTTGATGGTGCTCGCCCTCGCCGCGACGTTCTTCGTCGAGCGTCGCGAGCTGCGCCGCTCCGTCCACGAGCCGCCGCCCGAGCCGGGTCGCGCGCTGTTCGACGAGCTCGGCGAGGAGTTCCTCCCCGAGCAGCCGGCAGGGGCGAGCGCGAGGAGCCGGTGACCAGGAAGTCGGATCCCGCCCGCCTCGCCGTCGAGCTCGAGCGCCTGATCACGCTGGTCCGCCGCCGCGGCGGCCCGCACGACGCGGACGACCCGCCGCTCGCCGGCACGCAACGGCTGGCGCTGGCGGTGCTTGTCGCGGACTCTCCCCTGAGGCTTCGCGCGCTCGCCGAGCGGATCGGCACCACGGACGCGACCGCGAGCCGCACGGTCGACGCCCTCGTCGCGCTCGGCCTCGTCCGGCGGGAGCCCGATCCCAGCGACGGCAGGGGCGTGCTCGTCGTCGCGACGCCAAAGGCGGTCGACCTGGTGGCCGAACGGCGCGCCCGCCTCGTCGACACGCTCGAACAGGGCCTCGCGGGAATGTCCAGCGCCGACCGTGAGCTGCTTGTCTCCCTGCTCGCGGAGCTGAACGACGTGCTCGACCCGAGCATCCAGCCCGGCGGCGCCCGGGCGGCGGTCGGCGTCCGCAGCGCCTGAGACGTCTCCCGTAACGTGAAGGGATCCGCTCCGCCGACGTGCGGCTAGCCGTACCCGCCTACCGGGCACATCGCGTCAAGCTAGCTGCGTGCACACGACGAGCCTTCTTCCGAGCCGCGGGCGATGAGTTCCGCGCCGGCGGGGAGTCTCATCCCGAGACGTCCGACTCCAAACGAGGTTTGACCATGAGCTCACACACCGAGACACGAGGAGAAGGGTCGGCGGGACCGCCGACGAACGGGCACCGCGCCGCCCACGAGAGGCTGGCGACAGGCGCGCTCGCGCGCTGGGCGCGCATGTGCGCGACCCGGCCGTGGCGCGTCCTTCTTGGCTGGCTCGTGATCGTCGTCGTCCTGATCGGGCTCGTCGCCACCGTCGGGGGCGGCCTGCGCGACGAGTTCGAGATTCCCGGCTCCGACACGCAGAAGGCGACCGACCTGATCGAGTCGCAGTTCCAGTCCGAGCAGGGGAGCGTGCTCAACATCGTGCTTGCCGCACCCGAGGGGCAGCGGCTCGACACACCGGAGCGGAAGGCCGCGATCCAGTCGGAGATGGCGAAGCTCCGCAGCTCGTCCGACTTCAAGGCGACAACCGACACCGCGGGCCTCGAGAGCGTGGGCAACCCGTTCAGCAGCGCGACGTTCTCCGACAACGGCCGGATCGCCTACGCCGAGGCGCAGTTCGATCGGGTGATCTACGACAAGGACCGCGACGCCGTGGTCAACGTGGAGGACTCCGTCCGTGATGCGCTCGCACCCGCGGGCGTCACGGTCGAGTACAACGGCGAGGCGGAGTTCCCGCCGATCGAGCAGGGCACGTCCGAGCTCCTCGGCCTGCTCGCCGCGCTGATCGTGCTGCTGATCGTCTTCAGGACGTTCGTCGCGGCCTTCATCCCGATCATGCTCGCGATCGCCGCGCTCGCGACGGCGTTCCTCTTGCTGTTCATCCTCGCCGGTCTCACCGACATCAACACCATCACCCCGATCCTCGTGAGCATGATCGGGCTCGGCGTCGGGATCGACTACTCCCTGTTCATCGTCACCCGGTTCCGCCAGCTCCTGCACGAGGGGATCTCGCCGGTCGACGCAGCCGCGGAGGCGGGTGCCTCTGCCGGTCGCGCGGTGCTCTTCGCCGGTGCGACGGTCGCGATCGGCGTCTCCGGCCTGGCGTTCTTCGGGCTCGACTTCGTGACGAAGCTCGGGATCGGGAGCGCGCTCGGTGTGCTCACGACCGTGCTGCTCGCGAACTCGATGCTGATCTCGGTCCTGCGGCTGCTCGGCCACAAGGTCGACCGGCTGAAGGTGCCGTTCCTCCGGCCGCTCGACGACTCGGAGGCCGCCCGCGAGAAGACGCTCGTCGCCCGCTGGGGCCGCTTCGTGACCCGCCGCGCGCGGGTCGTCTTCCCCGTCGTGCTCGTCGGGGTGCTCGCGCTCGCGGCGACGGCGGCGATCGTGCGGCTGGGCGCGTCCGACCAGGGGACCCAGCCGAAGGAGCAGACCGCGCGGCGGGCGTACGACCTGCTCGCCGAGGGCTTCGGACGCGGCTTCAACGGCCCGATCCCGATCGTGGTGGACATGAACGGCGACGAGCAGGCGCCACAGCGCATCTACGACGACGTGCAGGGCCTGCAGGACGTCGCCTCGGTCAGGGAGCCGCAGCTGAACGACTCCAAGAGCGTCGGCATCGTCTTCGTGACGCCGACGTCTGCGCCTCAGGACGAGGCGACGGACAAGCTCGTCGACCGTCTGCGCTCCGACGTCGTGCCGAAGGCCGTCGCCGGCGGGGACGCGATCGCGTACGTCTCCGGCCAGACCGCGGCGTTCAAGGACATCGGCCAGCGGATCACCGAGCGGACGCCGCTGTTCCTGCTCTACATCATCGGCGTCACGTTCCTCGTGCTGGCGATGGCGTTCCGCTCGATCGTC
>DASSBV010000230.1:0-2366 GCA_035698545.1 Gaiella sp.
CGCGCGATCTACTACGCGCGCGACCGGCCGGCGTTCTTCGCCCGAGCCCGCTCGTTCACCGAGAAGAAGCTCATGTTCGACCTCAACCCGCGCCAGTACCGCGTGGCGGACATCGTCTCGGAGCTCGAGGAGGCGGGGTTCCGGCGCGTCGTGATGCGGCCGTTCCTCGTCCCGCAGACGCGAGGTCTGCCGGGCCCAGCCGTTCGGCTGGCGATCGCGCTCGAGCGAACATCGCTCGCGCGCCTTGCTCTCCGCCGGCGCTTCACCTACCTCGTCGCCGCGCTCGTCAAGGGCTAGGGCTGGATCGAGAAGCCGACCTGCGCGCCGAGCGCGCGTGCGTCGCTCGAGCTCGGGTCCTCCTGCTTCGGGACGAAGGTCTCGATCGAGACCTCGGCGCGCCACGGCACCTTCGGCGTGGTTAGCACGACCGACCGCGATCCACACGCCGGCACGTAGGTCGTCGCCGACCCGGTGACGCGGCCGATCGCAGGCTGCTTGTCCCGCCCGCGCACGATCGGGCCGATCCGAACCCGCGCCACGCCAGCGAGACGGGCGCCCTTCGGACAGAACACCTGGCGCGAGAGAAAGACCTGGAGCGTTCCCGTCCCACCCTGCGAAATGTCGAACTGGTTGTGCGCCGCATGAGCGACGGATGGGTCGGGCGCTAGGCCGGTCATCCACCCGTCGGCGGCGACGCCGGTCTCGTTCGAGCGGAGGCGGATCGGCTTCCCGCCGAGCCGCACGAGAGACGCGTTTGCCTCCGGGTTCGTCGCGACGTTCTCGCCCGCGACCTCGACCCCGTTCGCCCCGAGGACGTAGTCGGTGTCGGGGTTGGGCCAGAGCGTTCCGTCGACGTCCTGGAGGTCGGGTGTCAGCGTGTGGCCGGGACCGGGCCCGGTGCCGTCGACGCTCCAGACCTTCTGGATCGAGCGGTTCCAGAACTCGGCCGACGCGAAGCCGAGCGGGTTGTCGTTCATCCGCTGGCCGAGGACGACGGTAGTGCCGCCGCGCGCGGCGCGGTCGATCCAGTCCTTCGGCTGTGGGAGGTTCGTGGCAACGCGGGAGGAGAAGTCGTGCTCGCCGATCGACGCGTAGGTCTCGGCGACGGCGTTCCACCCGAGCACCGCGACCGCGATCGCAGCGGGCACCCAGAGCGCGAGCCGCCCGGGGCGAAGCGGCGTCGCCGTGAGCACGAGCAGGACGACGGCGAGGATCACGATGACGACGAGCGCGAGTGCGATCCGATCGCGAGGCCAGTGCCACTCGCGGTTCGCGAGGGCCAGGATCGCGAACCCGTGCGCCTCGTAGTACGGGAAGTTGTCGAGGCCGCGGTCGATCGGCGTCCACACGATCAGACCGAGCACGACCGCACCGGAGACGACGACCGCCCACACCGGGGCGGCGGCGCGCTCGAGGAGATACGCGGTCGCGACGAACGCAAGCGGGGCCAGGTAGATGAGGTTCCGCTCCACGACCAGGCTCGAGAAGTGGGTGGAGAGGTACGTCCCCTTGATCGCTGCGTACCACGCGAAGCTCACAACGGCGCCTGCCGTGACCGCGACGAACGCACGCACACCGGGCCGATCCCGCTCGCGCGCGGGAACGCCGAGCACCGCGAGAAGCGCGACAGCCGGAACGACGCCGAGCCCGATCGCGAAGGCGCCGCCGGCCCAGCTCCCGTACTCGATCATGCGGCCCTTCCACTGCGTCGCGGCGTCCTCCCATTCGGTCGACCGATGGCCCGCGAACGCGACGACCGCGATCAGCGCACCCGCCGCAAGAACCCAGAAGCCGGCGGCGTCCCACCTCGACCAGGTCGCGCGGTAGCGGCGCATCCACGCCGAGCGCCAGCCGAGCACGAGGAGCCCCGCCGCGAGCGCGCCGAAGACCGCGACGAGCTGGGAGCGCACGAGCACCGCGACGACGCAGGCCGCGAATGCGAGCGCGAAGGACGCTCTGGTCGGCCGGTCGGTCGCGCGCACCGCCAGCCACAGCGCGAGGGTCGCGGCCGGGTAGGCCCAGGGCTCCTCGACGAGGATCGGCGAGTACGAGAGCGCCGGCGCGACGATCGTCCCCACGGCGGCGAACAGCGCCCACCCCGGCGTCAAGACGAGGCGGGCGAGGAGATAGGCCGGGAAGATCGCGGCCGCCATCACGAAGGCCTGGACGGTCTTGATGGTCTCGTAGGCGCTCGCGACCGGGTGAATCCACCAGAACGGCGCGGTCAGGTACGGCACGAGGCTCGTGAAGCCGTACGGCTCGCCGCGGCGCATTGCGTGACCGGTGTCGGCGATCGCGCGCGAGATCTGCGTCGTCTCGAGCTCGTCGGTGAAGATCGTCGGCGTCTCGCGCCGCCAGGCCTGCCA
>DASSBV010000231.1:0-2428 GCA_035698545.1 Gaiella sp.
CGGCTCGGCGAGCGGGTCGATGCCCGCGCCGCGGTATCGCCGCAGCATGTATGGCAGCGAGATGTCCGCATCCGCAGGCGGGATCCGCGTCGTGTCGAGCCAGACCGCCGGCCTCCCGTCCTCGGTTGTGGCGCCGCGACCTGCCTCCACCTCGTCGAAGATCGCCTGCGAGACCTCGTCGCGCGGCCCGAGCGAGTCCGTGAACTCCTCCCCCTCGGCGTTGAGGAGGACGGCGCCGTAGGAGCGCGTCGTCTCGGGAATCGAGTACCCCTGCATCGTCGGCGGCCACGCGCCGCCGTTCGGGTGGTACTGGAGCGCATCGAGGTCGCGCGACTCCGCCCCGGCGTCGAGCGCGATCCCCGTCGTCTCACCGGTCGCGTTCGGATGGTTCGTGGAGAGCTCGCCACGACGGCCGGCTTCCGCGTAGCAGCGCCCACCCGAGGCGAGCACGACCGTGCCCGCCGAGACGGTGCTTGTCCCCTGCGGCGTGGCGAACGTCGCGCGCCAGCCGGCGTCGTCCGGTTCCAGCGACTCGAGCCGGTGATGGGCTAGCGTCTCCGCCTCTCCCGCCTCGTGCCGCTCGCGAAGGGCCTTCGTGATCGCGTGCCCGGTGCGGTCGCCGACCTGCAGCAGCCGGCGCCGGGAAGCACCGCCGCAGCGGGCGAGACGGTAGCCGCCACGACGGCCCGGAGGGCCGCCATTTGCACTGTCCCTGGTGAACCCACAGCCCAGCTCTTCGAGCCAGGAGATGGCGGAGCGCGCCTCGGAGGTCAGCACCTCGACGAGAGCGGGGTCGGCGGTCCCGTGTGACGAGCGGAGCACGTCCTCGGCGTGCTGCTCCGGCGAGTCGTCGTCCCCGAACGCGGCCTGGATCCCGCCCTGCGCCTTCGACGAGTTGTTCGCCTGGAGGGTCGTCTTCGTCGCGAGCGCAACCCGACCGCCCGCGCGCTCCGCCGAGACCGCGGCGGCCAGCCCGGCGGCGCCGCTGCCGATCACGAGCACGTCGATGGCGGACGCACGCGACACGCCGGCATGCTAGCGGACTTCACCTTGACAATTTATCGTCGACATTAGCTCTGCTTATTCAACAGGTGGCGGGTAGACTGCCCGCATGTCCACGCTCGCCGATGTCATGCGCACCGAGGTGATCGACGTCGCCCCCGAGGACACCCTCGGCGAGGTGGCCGAGCGGATGAGCGCGGTCAATGTCGGCGCGGTCGTCGTCAAGGACTTCGGCCGCTTGATCGGCATCCTCACGGAACGAGACATGCTGAAGGCGATGGCCGCCCGGGTCCACACGAGCGATGCGCGGGTGCGGCAGTGGATGACCGAGGACCCGCTGACCGCGTCGGCCGAGATGGGCGTCGAGGAGGCGGCACAGGTGATGCTCGAGCACAATTTCCGCCACCTGCCGATCGTCGACGAGGCGGGTGCGGTCGTCGGGCTCGTGAGCCTCCGCCGTGTCGTCGCGGCAACGAAAGCTGCAGCGCACAACGCTGCTTAGCGCGCCGGCGTAGAGGCTTGATGTGGGTTAGCCGCACGCGCGGCTGGGGGCCTGCACACGGCGACACGCGCGTCTAACCCACATCAAGCCTCTGGTGCTCGGCGACGACCCGGATCGCCGTTGCCTTGAACGACGCGTAGACCATCCGACCCGGCTCGAGCGCGAGGCGGCCGCGCGACTCGGTCGTGATCTCGGCGCTGACCGGGCCGATCGTGAGCCGGACGCGGTTGCCGAGCTCGACGATGTTCCGGATCGGGGCGTGGATGACGTTGAGCGCCGAGTCGTGCGGCGGGGTGACGCCAACCGTGACGTCCCAGGGGTAGATCGCCAGCGCGACCCAGCCGTGGGCCGGCTCGGCCGTCGTGAGGAGCGTGCCGTCGACGAGCCGCACGCGGGTCGAGCCGTTGTGTCCCTCGGCCCGCCCGTCGAGCAGGTTCGCGCCGGTGAACGACGCCACGAACGAGTCGGCCGGCTCGGCGACAAGCCGGGCGGGCGTCCCGGTCTGGCGGATCGTTCCCTCGACGATCACGCTGACCTCGGCGGCGAGCGCCGCGGCGTCCTCGAAGTCGTGCGTGACGAGAACCACGGGAATCTCGAGCTCGGACAGGAGATCGTGCAGCTCGGCGCGCACGGTCGTCTTCGTGTGCGCGTCGAGGGCGGAGAGGGGCTCGTCGAGGAGCAGCACCTGAGGGTCGCGCGCGAGCGCCCGGGCGAGCGCGACGCGTTGCCGCTCGCCGCCGGAGAGCTCATGGGGCCGTGCATGCTCCAGGTGGGCGATGCGAAAGCGCTCCAGGTACTCGTCCGCCGCGTGCCTGCGGGCGTACTCGACGTTCTGGCGCACGGTCATGTGCGGGAACAAGGCGTACTCCTGGAAGACGAGCCCCACGCGGCGCCGCTCCGGCGGCATGAAGACGCGCGCCCCGT
>DASSBV010000232.1:0-3975 GCA_035698545.1 Gaiella sp.
CGCCTTGCTCAGGCCCTCCGCGCGAACGCGCGCTTCGAAGCGCTCGATCATCGCGGACGACCAGTCGGTCGCGAGCACGTCCGCCCCCAGGCGGGCGGCCGGCAGGCTGAGCCCGCCCGTCCCTGCCGCGACGTCGAGAAAGCTCTCCCCCGGCCCGAGCCCGGCGAGGCGGAGCGCCTCGTTCGCGAGCTCGACCTCCTGCGGCGCGACGTACCGGTCGTAGCCCTCCGCGATCGCGTCCCAGGCGTCGGGCGGCGCGGCGTGCTCGTCCGTCGTGGTTGCTTCGCCGTGACTGGTGGTCACCGTCTCCTCCTTGCCGGTGGAGCCTCCGACCGTAGAAGGCGAGCAGCGCTCCGACTTCGGGCGAAACACCCAATTCGCAGGCGGCGGGAATGGGTACTTCTCTGTAGTGGCTATCGCGCGAGGCCGTGCTTGTAGGCGTATGCCGTGGCCTCGGCGCGTGATGAGAGGCTCAACTTGGCGAAGATGTTGCTGACGTGCCGTGCGACCGTCTTCTCGCTGATGAAGAGCTCGCCGGCGATCGCGCGGTTCGTCTTGCCCTTGGCCACGAGCCCGAGCACCTCACTTTCGCGCGGGCTCAGCCCTCCCGGTCTCGGTGATTCCGCCAAGCGAGCGAGGCGCTCGAGGTCGGTTCGTGCACCCAGCTCCTCCAGCACGCCGCGGGCCGCCTCGAACTCGAGCTCGGCGCCCGCAGCGTCGCCGAGCTCGCGGCAGGCGACGCCGATCAGCATGCGGACGCGCGCTGCCTGGTGCGGCGCGTCCAGTTGGCGCCATAACCCATGAGACGCGCGAAGCGCCGCAAGCGCCTCCCGTGGCTCCCGTTCCGCCAACAGAACGGCACCCGATGCCTCGGCGGAGCGCGCGTTCAGGTATGCGGCATCGAGCTGCGCTGCAATCCCGGCGAGCTCGCCGGCCGCTGCTCGCGCGGCTTCCACGTCGTGGGCCTCGAGCATGATCTCGACGCAGGCGGGGAGCACGCGCGACCGGGCAATCGGGTCCCGGGCCTCGTCGAGCGCGCGCCGGATCGCCGGTAGCGCGACGCAGACTCGGCCCTGCGCCACGCGCAGCAAGGACATCCCCGGCTCAGGGTCTCGTCCAGCCTGACTGGCGCTTCGGTAGGACTCCTCTGCCGCGGCGAGCTCGCCGCACAGGCGCTGGATCTCCGCCAGCTGGTAGTGGGCCGACCCGAGCGCGTCCCACACCGGCGGGCCGGCAAGCCATTCGCACGCTCGTCGCGCAGATTCCAGAGCGTCCGTCCAAGCACCCTGCAACTGGAAGATCTCGCAGCGATGGACGAGACAGTTGCCTCGGAACGGAACGAGGTCGGGCTGCGAATCGCACCACCGCGTGAGCGCCTCCGTCCACTCCCTGGCGCGACGGAGATCGAACACCGCCTGACACAACGAGATCACTTGACAGTAGGCGATGCCCGCGAGCATCGGCGCGACCTCGTCCGTGCTCACCGAGACCATCACCTCGTCCAGCAGCGCCATGCCCTCGGCAACGCGCCCCTCGCGGATCAGCGAATAACCGCGGCAGAGCCGCGCGAACATCGACGCGTCCGCGTCGGCGAAGCGCTCCGCGATCTCCCCCGCCTCGGCGAAGATCGAATCCATGTCGGCTTCTCCTTCGAACAGCCGCGGCAGCGCCGTGAGCATCCGTAGCCAGGCGTGCTCGATGCACTCGCTGCGCTCTGCCAGGAGGCGGCCGCCACGAGCTACCCACCCGGTTGCAGGGGCCAGGTCGCCCCGGAAGAAGAGGCCGAGCGCCTGCCAGAACGCGCAGCGCGCGGCGCGCGTGGGTTCGCCGCAGCCCAGCCAGGCGTGGTGGGCCGCGATCCAGGCCTTTTCGCAGGCGTCGTCTCTCCCGACCATGTACGCGGCCATCGCAAGGCGCTCGAGATCGTCGGGTTCCAGCTGCCCGTGGCGACTAGCCGCCGACAGGTCGTCGAATGCCTCGCTCCACGTCCGACGCTCGAACGGGCCGCCGGCTCGCCCTTCTCGACCGGCCATCGGCTCCACGATATGCCGAAGCGTGGGCTACACCGCGCCGGCGGCGGGCTGGGACGATCGGTAGTGCACCCGGACCGATGAGATCCGCGCGTCGGCGGGGTCATGATCGGAAAGCCCCGACGAGGGAAGAGGACGACCGATGAAGCTGACGACCATGACGCAGGTCACCGTCGATGGAGTGATGCAGGGAAACGGCGGCGCGACAGAGGAGGACCGGAGGAGCGGATTCGAGCGCGGCGGCTGGGCCATGGGGGTGTTCGACGACGAGACCGGGACGTTCATCAGCGACACCTACGCGCAGGCCGACGCGTTCCTGTTCGGCCGGCTGACCTACGAGCTCTTTGCCGGCTACTGGGGCGCAGAGGAGCGGGCTCGCGCCGCGGCGGAGGACCCGGACAGGCACCCGATCACGGCTGCGTTGAACACGAAGCCCAAGTACCTCGCGTCGACCACGCTCACCGACCCGCAATGGGCGAACACCACCCATCTCTCCGGCGACCTCACGGCCGCCATCGGCGGGCTGAAAGCCACGCCGGGCGGTGAGCTGCAGGTGCACGGAAGCGGCGCCCTGATCCGCTGGCTGCTCGAGCACGATCTCGTCGACGAGATGACGCTGCTCGTCGTTCCCGTGCTCCTCGGCCAGGGCACGCGCCTCTTCCCGCAGGACGGCCCGGACATCGCGCTCGACCTGGCCGACTCGCGAACCGACGCCAAGGGCGTCACGATCCAGGTCTACCGGCCCAATGGGCGGCCGCAGTATCGACCCGCTGCAGGCAACTGAGCACGTGGGCCTTCCCGGGATCGAGTCGCTCGAGGCCGCGGTCGCAGGGAGGGTCGTTCGTGGCAACTCGCCCGAGTCCGAGGTCTCGGTCAGGCCCGCCTGGGCGCAGTTCGAGGAGATCGTCCCGGAGGCGGTCGTCGTTTGCAGGGCCGCGGCGGACGTTGCCGAGACGGTCGCGTTCGCACGACGAGTCGGAGCCGAGCTCGCCGTGCGGAGCGGCGGGCACTGCTTCGCCGGCCGGTCGTCGACCCGCGGAATCCTGATCGACCTGAGCGAGATGCGCTCCGTCTCGGTCGCCGACGGCCTCGCCACGGTCGAGGCGGGGGCGCTACTCGGCGACGTGTACGCGCACCTCGATGGTCACGGCCTGACCATCGCCGCGGGTGCGTGCCCGTCGGTCGGGATCGCCGGGCTGACGCTCGGCGGTGGGCTCGGCATCCTCGGCCGCAGGTACGGGCTCACCTCCGACCGGCTCGTGGGCGCGCGGGTCGTGCTGGCGGACGGTCGCGTCGTCGACTGCGACGAGCAGCGAGAGCCGGACCTCTTCTGGGCCTTGCGCGGAGCCGGCGGCGGTCAGTTCGGGATCGTCACCACCTTCCATTTCACGACCGTCGCGGCCCAGGACCTCACCTGCTTCAAGCTCGGCTGGCCGTATACGCAGGCAGCGGCCGTGACCGCGCTGTGGCAGGACTGGGCTCCCAACGCGCGGGACGAGCTCGCGGCGAGCCTGCTCGTCAACGCCGGCGACACGCTCGACGAACCTCTGGTCACGATCTTCGGCGCCATGCTCGGCACGGAGACCGAGACCACGGACAGCCTCGGCCTCCTGACCGCGCGGCTCGACGCCGATCCGACCTCGACCACGATCGAGCAGATGCCGCATCGTGCCGCCAAGATCTTCCTTGCAGAGCACGCGTCCGCTGCGGAACGCTCTGACGACACGACCCCGGTCGAACCGCGTCAGCCGAGCCTGATGTTCGCCAAGTCGGAGTTCTTTCGCCGACCCGTACCGTCCGAGGCGATCGCCGCGCTGCTCGACTCCTTCGCGGAGGGCCGCCGAGCGGGTCAGGTCCGCGAGCTCGACTTCACGCCCTGGGGCGGCGCGTACAACCGCACGCCGACCGACGCGACCGCGTTCGCCCACCGCAACGAGCGCTTCCT
>DASSBV010000233.1:0-12833 GCA_035698545.1 Gaiella sp.
CCCGAGGCGCGAAGGACGGCCCGCTCGATCTTCGGATAGGCGCCGCAGCGGCACAGGTTCCCGGCGAGCGCACCGCGGATCTCCTCGCGCGTGGGCGCGGGCGTCGCTGCGAGGAGCGCGCTCGCGGAGATCATCTGGCCGGGCGTGCAGAAGCCGCACTGGAGCGCGTCCTCGGCGACGAACGCGTCGCGGAGCGTCGTCGCCTCCCGAGCGAGCCCCTCGATCGTCGTCACGGCACGTCCCTCGGCCGCTCCCACCGGGAGCAGGCACGAGACGACGGGCTTCCCGTCGAGGAGGACAGCGCAGGCGCCGCACGCGCCCTCCCCGCAGCCGAGCTTCGCGCCCGTGAGCGCGAGATCCTCGCGCAGCACGCTGAGCAGTCGACGCGTCGGGGAGACGTCGAGCGCGTGTCTCTCCCCGTTGACCTCGAGCGTGACCGGCACCGCGCAAGCAGTACCAGACCGGATACAGCCTTCGTCGACTACCCTCGGGCGGATGCCGGGCGCGGGTCGCTCCAAGTTGCAACTTGTAACTTGCGCCCTTCTCGTCGGCATCCTTGCGCTTGCGGTCGCAGGCTGCGGCGAGGGAGGCGACGACTCGCAGACGACTCCGGGCTGCGACGACGTCGACGCGCCCGCCCCACGCGACGACGGCGGGCAGACGGCGCCGGCCGCGCCGCTCGACGCCACGAAGACCTGGACGCTCTCGTTCGAGACGTCCTGCGGGACGTTCGTCGTGACGCTCGACCTCGACTCGGCGCCGAACACCGCTGCGTCGCTCGTCGCCCTCGCGCACGACGGCTACTTCGACGACACGGAGTTCCATCGGATCGTGCCGGGCTTCGTGATCCAGGGAGGCGACCCAACCCAGTCGGGGAGCGGCGGCCCGGGCTACTCGACCCGCGACGCTCCGGCCGCGGGCGCCGCGTACACGAAGGGCGTCATGGCCATGGCCAAGACCGCAACCGAGCCGGCGGGCACCGCGGGCAGCCAGTTCTTCATCGTGACGGGCGCCGATGCGGGGCTGCCGCCCGAGTACGCGGTCGTCGGCAGGGTCACGAACGGGCTCGACGTGGTCGAGCGGATCGGGAAGCTCGGCGACCCGGCGACGGAGCAGCCGACGCAGCCCGTCGTGATCGACTCCGTCACGGTCGGCCCGGGATCGTGAGTCGGATCGGCGCGGTCGTGCTCGCGGCGGGCGCCGCCACGCGCTTCGGCGCGCCAAAGCAGCGCGTGCTCCTCCCGGGAGTGCTGGCACGTCTCCAGGCCGCCCCCGTCGGCGAGATCGTGGTGGTAGAAGGGGCGTACGGACTTGGTGGTGATTCACCACAAGCTCGGGTCAGCCATGTGCAGTGCGCCGAGTGGGAACGGGGGCCGGGGGCTTCGCTTCGCTGTGGGCTCGCGGCGTTCTCCGACGAGGTCGAGGCGGCCGTGGTCGTGCTCGCCGACGGGCCGCGCCTCGCACCGGAGGCCGTGACGCGCGTGATCGGGAGCTGGGAGATCGACGGCGGTGACGTCGTTGCCGCCTCGTACGGCGGGATGCGTGGACATCCGCTCCTGGTCGCGCGGTCGCAGTGGGGCGACGTCCCGGACGAGGGCCTGCGCGTCGTCGAGCCCAGGCTCGTCCCCTGCGACGACCTGGGCGACCCCGGCGACGTCGATACGCCGGACGATCTCGCAGCGCTCGAGAGCGACGACTGACGCCGCTGGTACGGTCGCGCCGTGGGACGGATGGCGGCGGGCTGGCGTCTCGCGAAGGTGAGCCTGCGCGTGGTCTGGAGCGACGGTTCGCTGAGCGCGCTCGTCGTCCTCGGAGGTGTCGCCGCAGGTGCAGTTGCTCTCGCGTTCCTCGTGCCCGCTGCGATCGCGTACGAGATCGAGGAAAAGGTGCTCGCGGCCGTCCTCACCGCAATCGGGGTCTACCTCGCGACGCTCGTCGCGACCTACTTCGCCGTGGCGCTCGCAGCGGCGGCGGCCGATGTCCTCGACGGACGCGACGCGACGGTGCGGGGCGGGATGGCCGTCGCGTCGCGCCTGACCGGGCCGATCGCGGGCTGGGCGCTCGCGCTCACGACGGTCAACCTCGTGCTCCAGGTGTTGCGCGAGCGGGCCGGCATCCTCGGCAGCCTGCTGCTCGGCGCTGCGAGCGTCGCGTGGAGCCTGGCGACGCTCCTCGTAGTGCCGATTCTCGCGCTCGAGGGGCTCGGGCCGCTCCAGGCGCTCGACCGCTCGTCCTCGCTGTTCCGTGCGAGGTGGGGCGAGCAGCTCGTGGGGACCGCGTCGATCGGGATTCTCTTCGCAGTGTTCGGCACGGTGCCGGCGATCGCGCTCGTGTTTCTCGGGCTCGCGTCCGGGTCGACGGCAGTCGCAGTGGCGTGCCTGGTCGTCGGGATCCTCGTCGCGGTCGCCGCGGGCGTGCTCGGCAGCGCTGCGCGCTCGGTGTTCGCGGTCGCGCTGTACCGCTACGCGGCAGGCGCAGGGCCCACCGGCCCGTTCACAACCGCCGACCTCGAGCTTGCGGTCGCCCGCAGGGGCGTCTAAAGCGACGCGGCGCCGGGGTCGGTCGTGCGGAGCTGCGCGAGCTTGTCCATCAGGCCCGGCGGCATTCGCTCGGCGGCGGTGGTCCGCACGTAGACCCGAAGGCTTTCCTCGAAGCGGTAGCGCCGGCGGCAGTAGTCGCAGCCGTTCAGGTGCTCCTCGGCCTCGACGACCTCCTGCCTGGTCAGCTCCCGGTCGAGATACCCCTGGAGCAGGCGCTCGCATTTGCCGCAGTCGCCGTCGCTCACTGGACTGCCTCTTCGGCAAGTCGGGCCTTCAGGAGGCGGCGGCCGCGATGGAGCCTCGACATGACGGTGCCCATCGGAATGTCGAGGATCTGCGCAGCGTCGGCGTAGCTGAAGTCACCGATGTCGACAAGGACGACGACGTCGCGGAAGTCATGGGGGACCTCGGCGAGCGCGTTCACGATCGAGTCCTGAGAGAGCCGCTCCACGACGCGGTCCTGGTCGAGCACCTGCTCGCCGCCGGACTCGACCATCTTGTTGGCGAGGAAGTAGTCGTTCTCCTCGAGCGGAGTCTCGTCGGGGCGGCGCTGGAGCCTGCGCCCACGGTCGACGTTGAGGTTCGTGAGGATCCGGAGAAGCCAGGCGCGGAGATTCGTGCCCGGCGTGTAGGACTGCCAGCTCCGAAACGCCCTTGCATACGTGTCCTGGACAAGATCCTCTGCTTCCTCGCGGGTTGAGACAAAACGTCGTGCGACTCGATAGACCTGATCCGCGAGCGCGAGGGCCTCTTCCTCGAACCGCACCCGGTCGCGGGCTTCGCTCGCGACCCGGCGCGCCCCGTCTGGCTCGGCCGTGTCCGGCTCACCCACCGGGCTACCGTAGCAGCGTACGGAAGCATGAACGACTCGCCGGCCGGGACTATTCCCGACGCGTCTCAGACGGCCATGCGCTCGTGGAAACCCGAGCCGGAGAGCACTCGAGTCAGCGCCTCGCGGGTGGTCACGTCGTCGTCCCACGTGAGGGTTACCTCGCCCATCAGGTTCGCGTGCGCGGTGTCGAGCCCCGGCTGGTCCTCGAGGGCCGTCGCGAGCCGCAGGACGCAACGCTCGCAGCGGATTCCGGTGACGTGGAAGGTTTCGGTGACGGTCGCCATCAGGCCGATCGTACCGCCGTGGCGCCTCCGAGCCGGAGCTCCGAGCCGGCGAGCGCGATCACCAGCGGGTCGTGGGTCGCGCAGACGACCGTCGTCCCGTGCTCGCGAGCGAGGTCGGCGAGCAGCCCTCCGATCGCGAGCGTCGTGACGCTGTCGAGTCGGGCGGTCGGCTCGTCGGCGATGAGGAGGGAGGGGCTCGCCGCAATCGCCCGCGCGAGCGCCACCCGCTCGCGCTCTCCTGCCGACAGGCGCGCCACCGATCGCTCCGCGTGGTCGGCGAGGCCGACGATCGCGAGCGCGTCGATCGTCCGCTCGTGGACCTCCACCCCCTCGACGCCGCGCAGGGCGAGCGAGAGCTCGACGTTCTCGCGCGCCGTGAGCGCGCTCGAGAGCCCCGGCACCTGGCCGACGACGCCGATCGACTCTCGGCGGAACGCGGCTCGGGCGTCGCGGTCGAGGGACGAGAGCACGACGTCGCCGACGAGGATCTCCCCTTCGTCGGGCGTGTCGAGGCCCGCGAGGAGCGCGAGGAGCGTCGATTTCCCGGAGCCGGACGGCCCGGTCACCGCGGTCAGCATCCCGGGCCTGAACACAGCGTCGAGCTGCTCGAGGGCCACCTCCGTGCCGAACCTGCGGCTCACTCCACGTGCTTCCACGATCGCGCCGGCCGCCGTAACCGGCGCCTCGTAGTCGACGGGCGCCGCGGGGGCGTCGCTCTCGGTCGGACGTAGCTCGACCACGCCCGGGCGAACGCGGACGACAGCGCGGTCGCCGATCCCCGCTTCCCGCAGCGACTCCTCCGGCACGTGCAGCCAGCCGCCCCGGCCGATCACGATCGTCTGCCGGTCGGCGAGCCGTTCCTCTCCGACCCGGCCGTCCCGCACCTGGACGACCCGATCCGCGATCTCGGCCGAGGCCGGGTCGTGGCTGACCACGAGCGCGCCGGCTCCAGCGTCGCGCGCAAGCTCACGAAGGAGGTCGAGGACGCCTCGGGCGGTCGTCTCGTCAAGCTCGCCGGTCGGCTCGTCCGCGACGAGCAGCGCCGGGCGGTGCGCAAGCGCAGCGCACAGCGCGACGCGCTGCTGCTCGCCCCCGGACAGCTCGCCCGGTCGCGAGCCTCTCCGGTCCAGCAGCCCGACCCGCTCGAGGAGCTCGTCCGCGCGACGGCTCCGCTCGTCGTGTCCGATGCCGCGCAGCCCGAGCGGCAGCGCGACGAGCTCCTCGGCGGTGAGGTCGGCCGAGAGCGCCCGCCAGTAGTGCTGGTCGGCATAGCCGACGACCTGCGAGCGGTGACGGGCGACGACCGACGCTCTCGCAGCACCGAGATCGAGACCATCGAGGAGCGCGACCCCGGCCGACGGCCGCTGGAGGCCGGCCACCACCCGGACGAGCGTCGACTTTCCCGCGCCGCTCGGCCCGAGCACGACACAGACCTCTCCCTGCTCGACCGCCAGGGTCATCCCCCGGAGCGCCGCGACGCCACCGTCCTCGGACGGGTGCACGACGAAGACCTCGCGCAAGTCCACGAGGCTCACGCGCGCCCCCGGCCGGCAGCCGCTCCCGCCGGGCGGAGCCCGGCTCCGCGGCTGCCTGACGCCGCTCGCGGCGCGGTGCCTTCCGGGCTCGTACCACTCGTACTGTGCCCTCCGGCCCCGCACCGCGAGCGGCGCCCCGGGAACGCGCGGAGGTGCCTGAACGCCGGAGCGCTCACGGCTCGGCTCCGATTCGTCCCGGGCCGCGGGGATCCGAGAACGCACGCCGCGTCGTCAGGACGACGAAGCCGACGACGGCGGCCGCGAACGCGACACCGCCGAGGACGAGCACGAGTGGATCGACGGTCGTCGCGAGCGGCGGCTGCGGCTGGTCGGCCCGGGCGGTCACGGTGACGACGCGGGTTACGAGGATGGCGAGCAGGGCGCCGGCGACGATGCCGGCGACGACTCCCATGCCGGCGACGAGGCCGGCACGGGTGGCGACGACCCGCCGGAGCAGGCTCGGCGTCGCGCCCTGGGCCTCGAGGTCGACGAGCTCGCCGCGGTCGTCCCGAAGGTCGGCTCGAATCGCAAGCACGAGCCCCCAGACCGCGAGTGCGAGCGCGGCGAGCGCGGCGGCGGCGAGCGCCAGCAGCGTCCCGTGACCGAGCGGGTCGCGCCTTGCGTCGGCCTCGAGCGCCGCGCGCGAGCGCTTCTCGAGAGCAGTGAACGGCCGCTGTGCCAGCGCCGAGTCGACACGCTGCTGCTGGCCGTCGGCTACTCCGAGCCACAGCTCGGAGACGGGCGCCGCCCCGGGCGCGCTGGTGTTCACGGCGGTGGTCAGCGCGTCGAGGTTCGCCACCACCGCATCGCCGGTCGTGCCGGGGATTCGGTCGACGACCGCGCCGACGCGGACGTCGACCGGCTCGCCCCCGACGCGCAGCGGGAGCGTGCCGCCGGCTCCGCCTGCAAGCGACCCGAGTGCGCGCGTGACGACGGCCGTCGGCGGATCGGCGTCGGTGGGCTGGCGGGGGCGGATGAGCGCCTGGCGCTCGGGGGTGATCGTGTAGCTGACCCGGATCCCGTCTCCGTCCTCTTCCGCGGTCGCGCCGCCTTTCCCGATCCAGTCGTCGAGGGAGACGCCCTGGAGGCGGAGGGTCGTCGAGCCGCGGAGCGCCGTGCCCTCGTCGGAGCCACGCTCGAGTATGCGCGGCGGCACGAGGATCAGCTCGATCAGCCTGCCTCCCTGCAGGCTCGTGGGGAGGGTTGTCCGCAGCACCTCGGGGTGGTGCGCATCCGAGTCGCCGAGCTCGACGATGCGGAAGTCCCCGTCCTTTCCCTCCACGATCGCGCGGAACGACACGAGCCCTGGGCCGACGAAAAGGACGATGTTCCGCGCGAGCGGCGCGCCGCGGAATGCCGTGGAGCCCGTTGGCTCGACCGTTCGCACGAGCGTCGAGCGGCTCACGCCCCAGTCGGAGCGCCACAGCGGCATCGAGGCGAGCGCTTCGGGTGGCAGCCCGAGCACCGTCACCCCGGAGACGGCCGCCGACGGCCCGGCGCTCGCGGTCAGCCGCACGACGGGACGCACGGTTTCGACCCCGGGGATCGCCTCGAAGCGCGCCAGCGGCGCGGCCTGGAGGACGGGAACGAGGGAGCCGAGGTTCTCCTGCACGACCACGTCCGCGGGCACGGCGTAGGCAGCCTGGTCACGCTCCCCGGAGGCGAGCGTCGAGCGGTACGCCTCCGCAAGGAGCGCGAGCGCGAGGGCGAGGGCGAGAAAGGCCGCGGCGGTGCCGGCGGCGCCCGGCGAGCGGGCGAGAGACACACCTGCGAGCCGCGCGCCACGGCCGCTTCCGCCGCGTGCGAGCGTTCGTCCGAGCGCGGGCAGCAGGCGTGCCGCGGCCACCGCCGCGGCGAATGCGACGAGCCCCGGGAGGACGAGCAGCGTCACTGCGGCTGTGCCGCCGGAGGCCAGGTCGTTCGTGTCGACGGAGCCGCTCGCCAGGATCCCGACTGTCGCGAGCGCCGCGATCACCGCGGCGACGTCGACCGCCGAGATCCGCCGCTCGCTCTCGCCCCCGACGGAGACGGCAATCGCAATCACGCACGCGGCGGCGACCGCCACGCCGAGGCCGAGGAGCAGGCCCACCGGCGAGAGGACGCTCTCCTCGAGGATTGCGCCCACCGGTGCTCCCGACGCCGCCGCCACGATGCCGCCGGCGACGATTCCGACGATCCAGCCGACTACCGCACCGCCGAAACCGACGGCGGCGCTCTCGGTGCCGGTCAGCAGCGCACGCTGCCACCCCTGGGCGCCGTGCCAGGTGAGGCGTCGGCGTGCGGCCGCGAGGTCCCGACGCATCGCGCCCGCGGCAAGCACCGCGAAGGCGACGAGGAGCGCGGCCGCCTCACCACCGACCAGCAGGAGCCGGCGGCCCGCGACAGCGGTGGCGCGCTGTGACGCCTCGAGCTCCTGCGTGGGGAGCGTCAGCGACCAGGAGGGCGAGCTTGCCTGGAGCTCGGCGCGCGCGCGGTCGGCGTCCGACACGAGCCCGTCGACCTGCCACAGCCTCGGCGTCCCGGCGGAGAGCGGCTGCACCCAGGCGTAGCTCCGGTACGTCTTCGCGAGCACCGGTGAGGAGACGAGGCCTTCGACGCCTTCGGCGACGACGAGCGGGGCCGGGGCCGGCCGGTGGTACCGCGAGGAGCGTTGCAGCGCGGGAGCGACCTGGGCGTCCGCGAGTGCGTTGTCGCTGGGAGTGAGGAAGTCGCCGAAGAGCTGACGCGAGCGCAGCACGGCGGTGCCGACCTGGACGACGTGCAGGCCGGCCACGTCGGGGAGTCGCCCGACGCCGCGTAGTCGGAGCACCTCGCAGCGCGCGGGCCGGCAGGTGTGCGGCAGCCGCCCGCTGCGGAGCAGGACGTAGGGCGCCAGCCCGTCCACTGCGGCGAGCCCGACATACGCCCCGCCGACCGTCCCTTCGCGGATCAGCGCTATCGACGTGGGCTCGCCGAGCGGGAGCGGCGCGAGCGCCTGCCGTGCGGCGCGGTCGAGACCGCGCCAGTCGTCCTCCGGCCCCGCCGGGACGCCGAACCACACTGCCCGTGCCGAACGGGCGGCAGCGGACAATCGGTCGACGTCCTGCGCGAGCGCGCGGTCCTTCGCGACTGTCGTGCCGGCGAGGATCAGGGCGAGGACGGCTGCGGCAGCGGTGATCCCGAGGGCGGCGACGAGCGCGCCTCCGTCCCGCCGCCGGAGGCGCCGACCCGCGAGGCCGAGGACGTAGCCGACGCTCCTCACCGCCGGCTCCGGCGGCTCTGCCGTGTCGCGCGGCGGCGCCGGTAGCTCGACGCCTTCGCCCGTCCACCGCAAACCTGCATCGAGCACCAGCTCGAAGAGCGGTTTCGCGAGCCGTCGTAGAACACCCAGCCGCAGGTCTCCTGCCGGCACGCCTTCAGCCGCTCCCAGGTGCCGGCCGCCCGCGCCTCTGCGAGCACCGCGACGAGCGTCGCAAGGCCGCCGCGCGCGCCCGCGGGCGAAGGCACGAGCCGCGGACGCTCGTCTACGAGGCGGAGCACGAGCGGGAACCCGCGCAGCGTCGCGTCGATCGCCTTTCGCCGTGCGGGAGCGGGCGGCGTCTCGAGCGTGTTGGCGAGCGCGAGCTCACGCAGCGCCGAACGCAGCGCGCGGGCCTCGACGAAGAGCGCCGCGTCGACCGCGTCGGACGGCCTCGCAAGCCCGTGAGCGGCCAGCCACGCGGCGAGCTCCTCCGGGGTCGCGATGTCGTCCTGGCCGAAGTCGGGGATCTCGGTGTTGACGAAGTCCTGGACGAGCCGGAGCGGCTGCGGCGCGGGCAGGCGGCCGCCCGGCTGGAACTCGTCGGTCACGGAGCGACGGTACCGGCGAGATACCAACCGGTCAAGCCGATACGGAGGTGACTTCGTGCCCGGCGTCAGCGGGACGACGGTTGGCGGCCCTTGACGCCGTGCACCGGCCGTCCGGCGGCCTCCCACGCGTAGTACGACGCGCTGGGGCCGAAGGACGCCGCGTACGAGACGACGCGTGGGTTCCTGCCGACCTCCTTCGCCCGTTGCGCGTGCCAGAGGAGGTTGGGGTCGTCTTGCTCCTGCCACACGAGCACGAGGTGCGCGGCCGTCATGAACTCGGCGACGAACGAGCACCCATTCGCGGGACAGGGGAACGGGTCGGTGCGCACGCACCACCACCCGGCGTGATCATCATCTCCCTCGTCGCGCCAGAGCGCCTCCTCGGTCTCGAGCTCGTCCTCGGTGAGGACGACCGACCCCGGCCGCGTTTCCTCCCGTTCCACGCCAGCACAATAGATGCGATGAGCGAGCGCACCCTCGCGATTGTGCTGTCGGGCGGAGGGATGAACGGCCTCCTCCTCGAGCTCGGCTTTTTGCGCCGTTTGCGCGAGGATCCGCTGTGGCAGTCCGTGGGCTGGATCTACGGCACCTCGGCTGGCGCGCTGACGGGCGTGATGGCGGTGCTCGACCAGCTGGACGAGCTCGAACGGTTCGTGCTGGAGCTCTCGCCGGACGAGACCTTTCGCCCGAACCGCCTCTGGCAGCTTCCGCTGACGGGGCTCCACGACTACGCCTTGCCGGACACGATCGCCGAGCGGCTCGGCCCGATCGACGAGCTCGCCCGCGATGTCGTCGACGCCCCCATCGAGCTGGTCGTCTGCGTGACGGACGTCTCCGACGGGGAGATCGACGAGCGCCGCGCCTACGAGCGCCTCTACTCGAGCCGTTCCGTCGAGCCGGATGAGCTGGCGAAGGCCGTGCTCGCGTCGGCCGCGATCAGCGCGCTCGTCCTGCCGCTTCGGGTCGGCGACGTGATCGGGACGGACGGCGGATGGGTGCGCAACTTCCCGCTCGGGCACGCCTACGACAACCCCGCGGTGCGGGAGATCGTCGGCTTCCAGTACGTGCCGCAGCCGACGCGCGGGACCGGCGAGAACCTCGCGCGGCTACGGCGGCGGCTCGAGCCCTTCCGCGCCGTTCCGCCCGTGCGCGCGCTCCTCGGCGAGGTGCGGGCGGCGGAGGAGCGGCAGCAGCGCGGCGAGCCCGGGCACCTCGCGGAGATGATCGGGCGCCTGATGCGCGTGACCGTCGCGCGGAACACGACGCTCGAGGTCCGCGCGGCCGAGGCGAAGGACGCCTCGGTGCGGGAGCTCGAGGCGCTCCGCGAGGATCTCGTCGAGTCGGCGCGCCGAAACGCCGCGCCGTGGCGGCGTGGCCGCGCGGTGAAGGAGGTCGAGGAGCGCTTCGCGTCGGCCCGATTCCCGTTTCGGCACGATCGAGCGCTCCCTCTGACGATCGTGCGCGGCACCGCCGGCGAGCTGACCCTCGACCCGAGCTTCCGCGCGGGCCTCGAGTGGCCCGTGGAGACGAAGCAAGCCCTCATCGACCGCGGCCGGACACTCGCCGACGAAATGCTCGCGAAGCGCGTCTAGAACCGTCGCGACGAGGGGCGCCGTAGCGGCCGGAGGCCGGCTTTGCCGGCCGGGAGGCCAACGACGCGTCAGCGGGACCGCAGCGCCAAAGGAGGGGGCCGATGGGGGAACCATGGGTTCCCCCATCCACCTTGCAGGGGTGGCAGGCATCCCCCCTGCTGCTCGTGCCGGACGCCCGGGGAGAAGTGGGCGCCGGGGCGAGTCTTCGAGTCCTCTATCCGGTCGGGCTCTCCGGCATGCGCGCCAGCTCGACGCTCTTCGTCGAGCGCTTTCCGTCCTTGTTCACGATGGTCACGCTGACGGTGTCGCCCGGCTTGTGCGCGGCGATCATGTCGCGGAGCCGGTCGACCGACGCGACGCTCTTTCCGTCGACCGCGACGATCATGTCGCCGCCCAGCTGGTAGCTCTCGCCCGCGACCACGACCTGGGTCGTGCCGCCGACGATGCCGGCCTTGGCCGCCGGGCTCCCCGCCTTGACGGACGCGACCAGCACGCCCTGCTTCGCCGGGAGGCGGAGCACCGACGCAACATCCGGCTGCACGTCCTCGAGCGTGACGCCCAGGAACGCGCGGTCGACCTTGCCGTCGTCGAGGAGCTGCGCGACGACGTTCTTCACTGTGTTCGAGGGCACCGCGAACCCGATGCCCACGTTCCCGCCGCCGCCGTTGGCAGTCTCGATCTGCGAGTTGACGCCGATCACGTTGCCCTGCGCGTCGATCAGCGGGCCGCCCGAGTTGCCGCTGTTGATCGGCGCGTCGGTCTGGATCACGTGGTCGATCGTGAAGTCGTTGGGTGCGCTGACCTCGCGTTGGAGGGCGCTCACGATGCCCGCGGTGACGGTGCGTTCGAGCCCGAACGGGTTTCCGATCGCGACGACCGGGTCGCCGACCTGGACCTTGTCGGAGTCGGCGAGCGAGAGGGGCGTGAGGGCTTTCGCGTCGACCTTCACCTTCAGCAAAGCGAGGTCGGTGGATGGGTCGGTGCCGACGATCTTCGCCGAGACGGTCTCCTGGTTGGAGAAGCTGACCTCGATCGAGGTGGCGCCCTGGACCACGTGGTAGTTCGTGACGACGTGCCCGTCCTTGTCGATCACGAAGCCCGAGCCGAGCGCGCGCTGCGTCTCGCCGGGAATCGGGTCGCCGAACAGGTCGGTGCTCGGCGCGCCGCGCGACGTGGAGACGATCTGCACCACGCCGGGCGCGCTGCGCTTGTAGATGTCGGTGGCGTCGATCGACGACGGCCTGGTCGCCGTGCTCGCGATGTCCGTCGGGATCGGCGCTGCGACCGCGGCTGCAGGCGCGGAGTCGTCGAAGGCCCCGAGAGCCCAGGCGCCGCCCAGCGCCGCGCTGGCGCCGAGAAGGGAAGCAGCGACCAGCGCGGCAACGGGCTTGGCGGCGGACGCAACTCTGCCGGGGCGCTGACCGGAAGGCGCGTCGGGGTGAGACGGAATCTCGGGGTTGCCCACGCCTTCCGTTATAGGCCGCGCGCCGTGAACTCAGGGTTCAGGGCAGTTAAGAACGCGTTGTCGCCGCGGAGCGGCTTCGTCGCGAGGTCTACGCGGGCGTTGCAGCGAGCACGACGGTCTTCACGACCTGCTCGCGATCCTCGCCGAGCGCATCGTCGAGCTTGCGGCCGAGCTCGCCCGAGGCGAAGAGCTCCTCGGTGATGTCGGCGCCGCCGATCAGCTCGCCGTCGACGAACACCTGAGGGACCGTCGGCCAGTCGGTGAGGGCTGAGAGCTCCTGCCTGATCCGGGGGTCAGGGAGGATGTCGACTGCGGTGATCGGCGCGCCGGCACCCCACAACGCCTGGAGCGCGCGGAGCGAGTTCCCGCACGCGGGCCGCTCCGGGGTTCCTTTCATGAAGATCGCGACGGCCTCGCCGTCGATCACCTGCTGGATCTCGTCACGGAGCGTCATCGATGTCCCTTCGTTGTGATTCGCAACTCGTGGATCGAGCCGTCGGCCAACGGTGCTGCGAGCGCGCGGTTGACGAGGCGGTGCTGCTCGACGAGCGACAACCCCTCGAACGCCGTGCTTCCCACGGTGACGTGGAAGTGGTCGCCGCCGCCCGTTCGGTCGACGACAGCCACGCTCGAATCGGGGAACGTCTGCTCGAGCAGCGCACGGATCGTCTCGCTGACCATCGACGATCATGCTAACGACCGTGCCTCTCGGCTCCTTCCTGCTCTCCGTTCCCGAGCGCATCGTCCGCTCCGTCGC
>DASSBV010000234.1:0-2832 GCA_035698545.1 Gaiella sp.
TACGGCGAGACGCTGCTCGAGCTCGCCGCCGAGCGCGACGACCTCGTCGTGCTCGACGCCGACCTTGCCTCGGATTGCCGCATCCGCGGGTTCGAGCTCGCGTATCCGGAGCGGTTCTTCCAGTGTGGGATCGCGGAGCAGGACATGGTCTCGACGGCCGCGGGGATGGCCCGCCACGGCCTTCTGCCGGTCGTCAACTCGTTCGCCTCCTTCCTCGCCGCGCGCGCGAACGAGCAGATCTACAATCAGGCGGGCGAGGGCTCGAGGGTGATCTACGCCCTCCACTACGCGGGGCTGATCCCCGCAGGTCCGGGGAAGTCGCACCAGAGCATCCGCGACATCTCGCTGCTCGCGGCGCTGCCGAACGTCGCGATCGTCCAGCCCGGCTCGTCAGAGGAGACGGCGGCGTTTCTGCGTTGGGCGGTGGAGGAGGCGGAGGAGAGCGTGGCGGTGCGGCTCGCCATCGGTCCGTCGCCGCGGCGGCTCGAGCTTCCCCGAGAGGTCTCCGTCGGGCGCGGCACCGTGGTGCGCGAGGGGACCGACGCGGTGCTCGTCGCCTACGGGCCCGTGATGCTCCACGAGGCGCTCGTCACTGCGGAGCAGCTGGCGGAGCGTCGCGAGCTGTCGCTGCGCGTCGTTGCGATGCCGTGGCTCAACCGCTTCGACGAAGACTGGCTCGCGGCAGAGATCGCCGACCTCGAGCACGTCTTCGTCCTCGAGGACCACGCGCCGGTCGGCGGCCTCGGCGACGCGCTGCGCGCAGCCCTCCAGGGTCGTGCGATCACGGTCTTCGGCGTCGAGGGCTGGCCCGCGTGCGGCACGCCTCCGGAGGCGCTCGGCTTTCACGGGCTCGACGGCGCCTCGCTCGCAGCGAGGATCGCCGACCGGGTCGGCGTCGTCGCTCGATGAAGCGCGCCTGGATCGTCCTCCCCGATCTGCTCTCGATCCGCGTCTTCGTCGACACGGGGATCGTGCGCGGTCTCGAGGAGCGCCTCGAGGGCGGGCTCGCCGCCGTCTTCCTGGTGCCGCGCGAGGCGGCCGCGGACTGGGCGGGCCGCTTGTCGGGCATCGATGTGTCGTACAGTGAGGAGCTCACTGCGTCACACACCTTGCGTGATCGCGTGCTGGGGCGAGCCGACGCCTGGCTCGACCGGCGGCTCGGGTACCACCCGCTCGCGATTCGGTTGAACTACCGCCACGGCTTCCACGCCGACCGGATGCAGCCGGGACATCCGAACTGGATGCTCGACCCCGACCGCGACGGGCCGCTCCCGCACCGGCCCGCGGTCGACCGGGCGATGGAGCGCTGGTTTTTCAGCCCGCGGCGCCACGTCCCGGAGCGCCTGCTCGGGACGATGCGAGAGGACTGCTCCGGCCTCGTGCTCTCGAATGTCCAGCCGGCGAGCGCCGTGCCGTTCCTCACTGCGGCGCGACGTCTCGGCCTCCCCGTCGTCGGGCATGTCGCGAGCTGGGACCACACCGTCGGCAAGGGGGTGATCTCACCGTACTGCGCGCTCTACGTCGTCCAGAACCGCGTGATGGAGGACGATCTGCGCCGGTACCACGGGATCGCACCGGAGCGCGTGCGGGTCACCGGGTGGCCCCAGACCGACCTCTTCGCCCGTCACCGGCCCCGCGCCGAGTATGACGAGCTGCTGCGCCGCCTCGGGCTCGATCCTGGCCGACCGCTCGTGCTCGTCGCCGGGAACACCCCGAGCAACGCGCCGTACGAGGGACGCTTCGTCGAGCGGCTCGTCGGCTGGCGTGAGGATGACGCAGGGAATCGTCCCCAGCTCCTGTTCAGGCCGCACCCGCGCGACACGAGGTGGCAGGAGCGCTTCGCACCCGGCCAGGGACACGGCGGCGTCGTCGTCCAGGAAGCGACCTACACCGACCTCGAGGACCTGGCGACGCTGCTCCAGCACGTCGACGTCGTCGTCTGCAACGCGGGCACGATCCTCCTCGACGCGCTCGTCGGCGACCGACCCGCCGTGTGCGTCCTCTACGACGAGGGCGCGCCGCCCGGGGTGTCGTGGGCCGCGAAGAACGTCGTCGGCAAGCACTACGAGGAGCTCGCCGCGTCGGGCGCCTTCCATCGGGCGGAGCGCTTCGAGGAGGTCGTCGCCGGGATCGAGCGCGCGCTCGAGCGGCCGCAGGAGCTCGCCCGGGAACGGCGGGCCGCGGTCGAGCAGGTCGTGGGCGTCGTGGACGGCCGCGCGGCGGTGCGCGTGGTCGAGGCGGTGGCCGGCGTGCTCGGAAGCGAGGCGCGATGAAGGTCGTGATGACGCTGCTCGTCCGCGACGAGGCGGACGTGGTCGACGCGCAGCTCGCCTACCACTTGCACGCCGGGGTCGACGAGGTCATCGCGATGGACAACGCGTCGAGCGACGGGACGACCGAGATCCTCGAGCGGTACGAGCGTATGGGCCGGCTGTGCCTCATCCGCGAGCCGAGCGACGAGATGCGTCAGGACGAGTGGGTGACGCGGATGGCGCGGCTCGCGGCCACCGAGCATGGCGCCGACTGGGTGCTCCACGCGGACGCGGACGAGTTCTGGTGGCCCCGGGGTGGGTCGGTGAAGGACGTCCTCGCGACGGTGCCCGAACGCTTCGGCGTCGTGCGAGGCTGCTGGAGGCACTTCCTGCCGCGTCCCGACGACGGAGCCTTCTTTGCGGAGCGGATGACCGTGCGCCTGGCGACCCCGGCCCATCCGGGCGACAAGGAGACGATCTTCCACGCGCACCAGAAAGTCGCCCACCGGGCGAGCTCCGAGGTCGAGATCGAGCGGGGGAACCACAACGCCGAGGCGCCGGGGCTCGAGCCGCTCCGCGC
>DASSBV010000235.1:0-29717 GCA_035698545.1 Gaiella sp.
GGGCCCGAGCGCAAGCAGGCCGAGGTTCTGATCCCAGGTCGAGACGAGCACGTCCGCCGCGAGCGCCGCCGGGAGGGAAGACCCGACGACGAAGCCGAAGTATCGGCCGCTCTGGCTCGCGACGACCCCGGGCTCGAGCGCCGCCGCCAGCTCCTCGACGACGTCGCCAGGGTCGCTCGGCCCGTCCGGCAGGGGGACGTCAATGCGCGCGCGAAGCTCGTCGACCGTCACCTGCGGGTAGACGGGGCGCGTTTCGAGCGTGTCGAGATGGTTGGCGGCAAGCTCCGCCGCACGTCGAAGGAGCTCGCGCTCGGTCACGCGGGGCCTCAGGCCGCCAGCAGCTTCTCGAACCGTTCGGGCTCGTCGAACGGGCCGATCAGCGCGAGCTGGAGGTCGCCGCCGAGGATCTCGGCTGCAACGCGCTCCACGTCCTCCGCAGTGACCGCGTCGAGCCCCTCGAGCACCTCGGTCGGCTCCACCGCGCCGCCTTCGAGGATCTCGCGACGCAGGCCGAACATGATCGTCGCGTGCGGGCTCTCGAGGCCGAGGACGAAGCGACCCTTCGCGAACGAGCGCGCCTTCTCGAGCTCCTCCAGGGGAACGGACTCGCGCGCGATCCGGCGTAGCTCCGCGACGATCGTCTCGACCGCCTCGTCGATCCGCGTCAGGTCGACGCCGGCCTGCGCGCCGAGCGTGCCCGCGTCCGCGTAGCTCTGGTTCCCCGAGAAGACGTAGTACGCGAGGCCCCGACGCTCGCGCACCTCGGTGAACAGCCGTGAGGACATGCCACCGCCGAGCACCGTGGAGAGGAGCTGCAGAACGTATCGGTCGGGATGGCCGTGCGGGTAGCTCCGCGCGCCGATCACGACATGCGCCTGGTCGGACTGCTTCGTGTGGAGCAGGACCGGGCTGCGGTTGTCGGGGAGCACGACCGACTCCGGGGCGCCGGTGCCGACCGCCTCGATGTCGCCGACGAGCTCCTCGAGCCGCGCGAGAACGTCGTCGCCGACCTTCCCGCCGAGCCCGATCACCGTGCGCTCCGGGAGGTACCAGCGGTCGAGGTAGCCCAGGAACGTCTCGCGCGTCGCCCCGCGCACCGTCTCCTCGGTGCCGATCACGTCCCAGCCGAGCGGCTGGTCGCCGTAGAGGTGGCGCTCCCAGACGTTGCCGACGTAGCTCCGCGGCGTGTCGGCGTACATGTTCATCTCCTCGACGATCACGCCCTTCTCGCGGTCGATCTCGTCGGCGTCGAAGCGCGAGTGCCGCAACATGTCGACGAGCACGTCGAGCGCGACGTCACGTGTCTCGGCGGCGCACTTCACGTAGTAGCCGGTCAGCTCTTTCCCCGTGAATGCGTTGAACTCCCCGCCGATCGAGTCGATCTCCGTCGCGATGTCGCGGGCTGTGGGCCGCCGCTCGGTGCCCTTGAAGAACATGTGCTCCGCGAAGTGGGCGATCCCACTCTCCTCGCGCCGCTCGTAGCGCGAGCCGGCCGCGAACATCACGAAGCACGACACCGACTGCGCGTGATCCATCGGCGCGGTCAGCACCCGGGTGCCGTTCGAGAGCTCGGTCCGTTGGAACGTCGCCACGGCGCGATGCTAGCGACGGCGCGTCACACGAGCTCGGAGAGGCCGGCGAGCAGCCGGTCGACCTCGTCCGCGGTGTTGTAGTGGACGATCCCCGCGCGAACCGCGCCGTCGTCCTCGTCGAGCCCGAGCTGGCGCATCGTCTCGAGCGCGTAGTAGTTCCCCCACCACACCGCGACGTCGCGCGCGGCCAGGTGCTCGGCGACCGACTCGGCGGTGCGCTCCGGGACGCTGAGGCAGAACGTCGGCACGCGGCCCTCCATCGTCGGGAGGCCGTGCAGGGTGACGCCGTCGGGCAGGCCGTCGAGGAACCGCTCTCCGAGCGCGGTCTCGTGCTCGACGATCGCGTCCCAGCCGAGCGAGTGGACGTAGTCGACAGCGGCGACGAAGCCCGCGAGGAGCTCGTGCTGGCTCGTGCCGAGCTCGAAGCGGCGTCCGACCGGCTCCTCGGCCGAGGGGCGCACCTTGTAGGCCCGCCAGCTCCGCAGGAGCTCCTCACGCCCGAAGGCCATTCCCATGTGCGGCCCGAAGAACTTGTACGGCGAGCAGACAAGGACGTCGCAGCCGAAGGACGACACGTCGATCGGCCCGTGCGGGCCGTAGTGCACCGCGTCGACCCACGCGAGCGCGCCGGCCTCGTGCGCGAGCTCGACGATCCGTGCCACCTCGGGCTTCGTGCCGACCGAGTTCGCCGCCGCGGGGAACGCGACGACCTTCGTTCGCGTCGTCAGCTTCGCCGCGAGGTCGTCGAGATCGAGCGAAAGGTCGTCGTTCACGCCGACGAACCGGACGACGACCCCGATGTCGTCCGCAAGCGCGAGCCACGGCGCGACGTTCGCGTCGTGGTCAAGCCGGGTGACGAGGACCTCGTCGCCCGCCTCGAGCTCGCGTGCGAGCGCCCGCGTGAGCAGGAAGTTCAGCGAGGTCATGCTCGGGCCGAACGCGACCTCGCCCGGATCGCAGCCGAGGAACGACGCCGCGCGCTCGTGCGCCCGCGCGACGAGCCCGTCCGTCCGGCGGGACGTCTCGTACGGCGCGCCGATGTTGGCGTTGTCGTGCCTGAGGTAGTCGGCGATCGCGTCGATCACCTCGTCCGGGCACTGCGTACCCCCCGGCCCGTCGAAGAACGCGAGCCGCCGGTCGAGCGCGGTGAACCGCGCCCGGACCGCGTCGACGTCGAGCAGCGTGGTGCTCACGCGACACGCCACTCGTAGGTCGGCTGCGCCGTGAGCGACGCGCCGACGAAGCAGTCGCGCTCGCCCTTCATCAGCAGCTCGGCGACGGCCGCCTCGTCCGGCTTCGGGTCGAACGCGACGTCGGCCTCCACGGCGATCTCGACGAAGGCGAACCGGCCGTCCTCCTCGCGCCTCGTCACGGAGCCACGCGCAGAGGCCCTCGAGGTGAGCCCGACACCGGCGCGCTCGCAGTGGTAGCGAAGGCTCGTCAGGGAGCAACGGGCGAGGCCGGCCAGCACCAGATGCTCGGGCGCCCAGTGCTCCTCGTCGGCCGCGACCACGACGCCACCCCGTTCGCTCCGCGCGTCCCAGGCCTCGTCGACCGTGACGGCGAAGTCGAAGACCCTCGCCCGCGTTGACATGACCAGCACCCTAGAGAAAGGGCGCCGTCCGGTCCGTCGCCTACGGTTGTGGCCCATGCAGCGGTTGCGGCCGTTGGACGAGCAGGAGTGCTACCTCCGGTGCTACGGCTGGGTGGGCGAGGAGGACGCGGTCACCGTGATCCGGCCGGGCGCCGAGTCGCCCGAGGCGACCGCCGTCCTCACGGAGCGGATCCGGCTCGCCTTCGAGGCGTCGCTCGACGAGCGAGAGCCTGAGGCGGCCTGAAGAGCGCCGTTCCCGACGTCCTCGCGCCGGAGCTGGACGTCGTGTTCTGCGGGATCAACCCGGGACGCCGCTCCGCGGCGGCCGGCCACCACTTCGCCAACCCGCGTAACGACTTCTGGCGTCTGCTCCACGCGGCCGGGTTCACGCCGGTGCTCCTCTCGCCCGAGGAGCAGGACGCGCTTCCCTCGTTCGGCCTCGGCCTGACGAACGCCGCCGTACGCGCGACTCGCGGCTCGTCCGACCTCCGGCGGGCCGACTTCGCGGGAAGCGCCGCGCGGCTCGAGCGCCTCGCGCGCGAGCTCCGGCCACGCGTGATCGCGTTCGTCGGCAAAGAGGCGTATCGCGGCGCCTTCGGGCGGCGTGCCGACCACGGCCTCCAGGACGACGTCCTCGGCGAGACGCGTCTCTTCGTCCTCCCCTCCACCTCGCCGGCGAACGCCGCGGTGTCCTGGGAAGAGCGGCTCCGCTGGTTCCGTAAGCTCCGAGCCCTCCTGACCTGAGGCAGACAACTGCTGCGAGACTTGGTGGATGCGCGTAGCGGCCCTTCTGCGCGGGATCAACATCGGCCCGAACAAGCGGATCTCGATGGCGGCGCTGCGATCGATCGTCGAGTCCCTCGGCCACACCGACGTCGAGACCTACCTGCAGAGCGGGAACGTCGTGTTCACGCCAAAGGGCGAAGGGGACCATGCCGCCCGACTCTCGAAGGCGATCGCGGCGGAGACGGGCCACGACGTGGCCGTGCTCCTGAGGACCGGAAAGGAGCTCGCCAGGGTCGTCGAGGCGAATCCGTATCGCGTCTCCGACCCGACGAAGCTCGTCGTGGCGTTCCTCGGCGACGAGCTCGAGCTCGGGCAGCTCGGGCTCGGCGACCTCGAGCCGTACCTCCCCGACGAGCTGACTGTGCACGGACGCGAGCTCTATGTCAGCGTGCCCAACGGTCAGGGTCGTTCCAAGCTGATGGAGACGCTGGTGAAGCGCCGCCTGCCAACCACGATCACCGTTCGGAACTGGCGCACGGTCGAGGCATTGGCCGAGCTCAGCCGCGCCAGAGGTTCGTGATCGGCGTACGCCAGTCGCGGCCGAACGCACGCGGCCGGAGCTTCACCCCGGGCGCCGCCTGACGCCGCTTGTACTCAGCTCGGTCGACGAGCAGCAGCACGCGCTCGACGACCTCGGGGTCGAACTGCGCGTCGAGCTCCTCCCGCGAGCGGTCGAGCTCGACGTAGGCCTCGAGCAGGGGGTCGAGCACGTCGTAGGGCGGCAACGACTGGTCGTCGCGCTGGTCGGCTCGGAGCTCGGCTGTGGGCGGCCGCTCGATCGTCGACACCGGTACGACCTCGCGTCCGGCCCGCTCGTTCAGGTGACGGGCGAGCCGGAACACGTCCGTCTTGAACACGTCCTTGAGGACGGCGAAGCCGCCGACCATGTCGCCGTAGATCGTGGCGTAGCCGACCGCCATCTCGGACTTGTTGCCGGTCGCGAGGACGAGCCAGCCGTGGGTGTTGGAGAGCGCCATCAGGAGGGCCCCCCGGATGCGTGCCTGGAGGTTCTCCGCCGCAAGACCCTCGAGCCCGCCGAGCGCATCGTGGTAGGCGTGCACGATCGCCTCGATCGGCACTTCGCGGAAGTCGACGCCCAGGTTCTCGCTCACCCCGCGCGCGTCGTCGCGGGTCGCGTCGGACGAGAAGCGTGACGGCATCGAGACCGTGTGCACACGCTCGGCGCCGAGCGCCTCCGCCGCGATGGCAGCGGTGACCGCCGAGTCGATACCGCCGGAGATGCCGATCACGACCTCGCGGAAGCCGTTCTTCTCGACGTAGTCGGAGAGACCGAGCACCAATCCGTCGCGCATCTGCGCGAGCTCCGACGCGAACGGGGTGACACGGGCCCCGACGGGAGCGGTCGTCGCCCGCGGCGCGGCGAGCGCGATCGTGGTCGCCACGACGGGCGCCTCGCGTGTGCGCTCGAGATCGCGACGGCGGACGTCGCGGAGCCGGCGGCCGAGCGCCTCGGTCGGGTCGAGGTCGACGACGAGCAGCGCCTCCTCGAAGCCGGGTGCGCGAGCGATCACCTCGCCCTCGTCGTCGAGGACGACGGAGTGGCCGTCGAACACGAGCTCGTCCTGCCCGCCGACGAGGTTGCAGAACGCGACGTACGCCGCGTTGTCGCGAGCCCGCGTGACGAGCATCTCCTCACGGTCCTCGGCCTTCCCGACGTGGAACGGCGACGCCGAGAGGTTCACGAGCAGCGTCGCGCCCGCCAGCGCGAGGTCGGTGGCGGGCGGGCCGGGCTGCCAGACGTCTTCGCAGATCGTCGGCCCCACGAGAACGTCGCCGAGCTCGAGCAGCACCAGCTCGCGCCCCGGGGCGAAGTAGCGATGCTCGTCGAAGACGCCGTAGTTCGGCAGGAAGTGCTTGCGGTAGACACCACGGACGGCACCGTCGGCGCAGACGAAGGCCGCGTTTGCGAGATCACGGTCGAACGCCGGGGCGCCGACGAGCGCGGATGTCCCGGTGCAGGCGCGCGCGACCTCGTCCACCGCCTCCCGGGAGGCCCGCACGAAGCCCGGGCGAAGAAGAAGGTCCTCGGGCGGGTAGCCGGTCACTGCGAGCTCCGGGAGGACGACCAGGTCGGCGCCGCCCGCCTCAGCCTCGCGGATCGCCGCCACGATCTTCGCGACGTTGCCGTCGAGATCTCCGACGACGACGTCGAGCTGTGCGAGCGCCAGCCTCATCCGCTCATCCTCGTCGTTGACGGCTCGGGCGGCCGAACAGGTTTTCGACTCGCGATCACAAACTCCAGTCTATCCAGCTGTGCCCGACCTGGTCGTAATCGAGCGCCGGTACCGCGGCCCATTGGACTCTGCGAACGGCGGCTACGCCGCTGGCCTCGTCGCCTCCCGCCTCGACGGCCCTGCGGAGGTCACGCTCCGCCTCCCGCCTCCGCTCGAACGGCCGCTGGAGCTGCGCCGCGAGGGCGCGCGCGTGCTCCTCTACGACGGCGAGAGCCTCGTCGCCGAGGCCGCACGCGGCGATCCCGGCCTGAACGCTCCGGTGCCGCCGACCCCCACCGAGGCGGAAGCCGCGGGCGAGGGTGTGGGAGCGTTCGGCCCTCCGCAGTTCGCCGAGTGCTTCGTCTGCGGCGTACGCGACGACGGAACCGGCCTCGGCATCCATCCCGGGCCCGTCCCGGGTCGCGACGGGCTCGTCGCGACGACGTGGGTGGCGCACGACGTGAGCACGCAGGTGGTGTGGGCCTCGATCGACTGCCCTGGCGCGTACGCCGTCGGCGAGGTCGGTCGCGGCGAGCCGGTTCTCGGTCGCATGACCGCGCGCGTCGAGCGCCTTCCCGTCGAAGGTGAGCGGTGCGTCGTGGTCGGCTGGCCGCTCGGCGGAGACGGCCGGAAGCTCCACGCCGGCACCGCGCTCTACGGAGACGACGGCGCCGTGCTCGCGCTCGCCCGGCAGGTCTGGATCCTCCCGCGCTGACGGGTGCTCAGACGTTCCAGTGCTCGATCACGGGCGTCTCGCGCTCGTAGCCGAGGATGGAGAGCGTGCCGGTGTCGAGCCGGTACAGCCGCCCGTCGACGACCTCCTGCCCGAGCCAGCGGGCGGCCAGCGCGCGCAAAGAGTGCGCGTGCCCGAAGAGGAGAGAGTCACCATCGACCGCTCGCACGCGGGCGATCACGCGGTCGACGCGCTCCCCGACCTCGGCGGCCGACTCTCCGCGCGGGGCAGGGTGGCTCCAGATCGTCCAGCCGGGAACGGTTCTGCGGATCTCCTCCGTCGAGATCCCCTCGTGCTCGCCGTAGGCCCACTCGGCGAGGTCGTCGTCGACGATCGCGTCAGGAAAGCCGGCGAGCTCCGCCGTGTGGCGAGCGCGGTGCCGTGGGCTCGAAAGGACGAGCGCGAACGACCTCCCGGCGAGCTTCGCGCCGAGCGCGCCTGCTGCGGCGATTCCCTCCTCGGTCAACGGGACGTCGGTCGTCGACGTGTGCAGGCGCCGGCGGCTCCAGTCCGTCTCGCCGTGCCGGACGAGCCAGACGGAGCTCTCGCTCACGAGCGGGAAGAGAGCGCCACGAGCAGGCCGCCGTCGTCGTCGTACGCGGGGAACAGGTCGACGACGACCGGTTTCACGAGCCCGGCGCGGGTGCGCAACTCGAGCTGCTCGCCGAGCTTCCGCACGCCCCACTCGCGGACCACGTCGATCGGGGCAGTATCGGAGAGGTGGAGCGCCGTGCCGACGTCGCGCCCGATCAGGTCCGTCTCGCGGAAGCCCGTCAGCTCGAACACCCCGCGCCCGACGGCCAGCACACGCGCGTCCTGGTCGCAGACGACGAACCCCGTGGACGGCGCCGGGTAGTAGTCCTCGAGAAGCTGGAAGAGGAAGCCGAAGCCGCAGTTCCGGCATTGCGGGACGTTCGCCGTGAACCCCTCGTAGCCATCGACGTCGACGGTGCGCTCGCGGCAGTTCGGGCAGATGAAGACCGGCACCACGCGATCCTACGCCCGCCTCGGTTGTCGCTCCGTTAACCACCGGCGCGCGCCCTTTCTCTGCGTTGCTAGCGTAGTGCGCACTAACTTCTAGAGGTGGTGAACCGCATGCTCGCAGGGCTCGTGACGGAGGAGAACAAGAAGTGGTGGACGCTCGGCGCAGTCTCGTTCGGGCTCTTCATGATCATGCTGGACAACACGGTCGTGAACGTCGCACTGCCGTCTATCCAGCGTGACCTGCACATGCAGCTGTCGGAGCTGGAGTGGATCGTCTCCGGCTACGCCCTCACGTTCGCGGCGTTGATGCTGATCGGCGGGAAGCTCGCCGACGCATACGGGCGGCGCCTCATCTTCGTCCTCGGCATCGCGATCTTCACCCTCGCCTCGCTCGCCTGCGGCCTCGCCTCGAGCGGCGACGCGCTCATCGCGGCACGCGTGGCGCAGGGCGTCGGCGCGGCGATGATGAACCCGGCGACGCTGTCGATCATCGCGGTCACCTTCCCGGCACGTCAACGCGGGACCGCGATCGGCCTCTGGGCCGGCGTGTCGGCGCTTGCGCTGGCGCTCGGGCCGCTCGTCGGTGGGCTCCTCACCGAGCACGCCGGCTGGAACTGGATCTTCTTCATCAACGTGCCGGTCGGCGCGTTGGCCATCGTCGCCAGCTTCCTCCTCATCGACGAGTCCCGCGACGAGACGCACGAGCGCCTCGACATTCCAGGCCTCGCGAGCTCCGGGATCGGCCTGTTCACGCTCACCTACGGGCTGATCGAGGCGAACAACTACGGCTGGGGCTCGCCGCGGATCGTGGGCGCATTCGTGCTTGCGGCGGCCTCGCTCGTCGTCTTCGTGCTGCTCGAGCGCCATCGACGCGCGCCGATGCTCGACCTGACCTTGTTCCGCAACCGCACCTACGTCGGCGCGAACCTCGCGATGCTCCTCGTCGCGCTGGCCATGTTCGGCGTGTTCTTCTTCGTCTCGCTCTACATGCAGAACGTGCTCGGCTACTCCGCCGTCCAAGCGGGTGCGGCGTTCCTGCCGATGACAGTGCTGATCATCGTGATCGCGCCGCTCTCGGGCCGGTTGTCCGATCGGTGGGGATCCCGCTGGCTGATGGCCGGCGGCATGGTGCTCCTCGCGATCCAGCTCACGTACTTCAGCCAGCTCCCGGACGACGCGACCTTCTGGCGACTGCTGCCTGCGCTCGTGATCGGCGGGTTCGGCATGTCGATGACGATGACGCCGAGCTCGGCGGCGGCGATGCGCGCGGTGCCGGTCGAGAAGGCGGGCATCGGCTCTGCTGTGCTGAACGCCTGCCGGCAGGTCGGTGGCTCGACGGGCATCGCGCTGATGGGCGCGATCATGGCGTCGCAGCTCGCCACCCCGCCGACAACGGAGTCGTTCATGCGCGGCTTCGAGCGGGCGCTGCTCGTCGCCGCGGTGATCGCGCTCGTGGGCGCCGCTGTCGCGGCCTGGCTCGTCCGTCCGCACGCCCGCGGTGCGCACGACGCCGAGCAAAGTCGCGCCCCCTCGGTCGAGCCGGCATGAGCACCGAGCTTCGGGAGGCGTCCAGGCGCCTGCCGGCCGCAGAGCGACGGCGCGCGATCGTACGCGCCGCGCTCCGGGTGTTCTCCTCGACGAGCTACGCGGGCGCGACCACCGCCGAGATCGCCCGCGAGGCAGGGGTCAGCGAGCCCGTCCTCTACCGGCACTTCGCCTCGAAGCGCGCGCTCTGGGTCGCATGCCTCGACGTCGCCTGGGAGGAGACGCGAAAGCAGCTCGAGGGGAAGATCGCGCGCTTCACCGGCGGCACCGCGCCAACCGGCCAGCAGTCGCCCTGGCGGAGCCCGACGATGCCGAACCTCTGGCTCCAGGGGCTCACGGAAGCTGGCGAAGACCCCGTCGTACGCCGCGAGATCCGCAGGCACATGCGCGAGGTGCACGACTTCGTCGCCGCTGCGCTGCGCGAAGGACAGGAGCGCGGCGCCGTTCCGGCCGACCGCGATCCGGACGCCGAAGCGTGGATCTTCATCGGAGGCGGCCTCCTCCGCTCGGTCGCCGACCGGCTCGGCGGCGTCCTCACTTCGGCCGACCTCGAGGCGATCACGCTCCAGCGTCTCCGCTGGCTCACCGGCCGCTCCGACTGAGTTTCCCGTTGCGTCGTCCCGTCGACGAAGCCCACCGTCGCGGCCGAAGGGCGATTCACTCGACTCCCCCGCGCTCTCAGAACGGCAGGCGCAGGAGCCAGAAGACAACCATCCCGGCGGCGATCGAGAGGCCGAGGCTCCTCGTACGCCATGCAACGAGCACCGTCGCGACGGCGCCGACCACCCGGATCTCGCCTTCACCGAGGTCACCTTCGAGCGACGGGGTGACAAGCGCCGCGAAGACGGCGATGGGAACGAAGTGGAGGAATCGCACCCAGAAGGCGGGGAGCTCCGTCCGCAGCGCAAGGCCGGCATAGCGCGAGCCGAACGTCACGGCGACCATCCCGGCGAGCGCGAGCCAGAACGTCACGCGACCTCGCGGATCGCATCCTCGAGCCGCGCCTCGCCGACCGACCTTCCGCGCGTCAGCCAGGCACCGAGCAGGCTGCCGGCTACGCCGGTGACGACGATCGGCACGCCGCCGGAAGACATCTGCGAGACCACATAGGCGAGCGCCCCCGAGAACAAAGCGACGAGCAGCTCGGTGCGCGTTCGGACGAGCGGCACGAGCAGGGCGAGGAACGCGAGCGGGAAGACGAGGTCGAGCCCCAGCTTCGTCGGGTCGGGAATCGCGCCGCCGAGGAACGCGCCGCCGAGCGTCGAGAGGTTCCACGCGACGAAAAGGCTGAGCTCGGCACCGAGTAGGTAGGCGAACGTCGGCGCGCGACGCGAGGAGACGACGCCGAAGACCTCGTCGGTCAGGAAGAACGCCGCGACGGGACGCCGCCACCCGTCGAGCTGCACCCGCCGGCCGAGCGCGAGGCCGTAGAGGACGTGCCTGACGTTGAGGAGGAACGTCGTGAAGACGATCTCGAGCGCGGTGGCGCCCGTCGCGAAGAGGCCCGCGGCGGTGAACTGGGCGCTCCCGGCGAAGACGAGCAACGAGAGCGCCTGCGTCTCGAGAAGCGAGAGCCCGGCATCCCGCGCGATCACCGCATACGCGATCGCAAACGGAACGACGCCGAGCCACAGCGGCGCAATCGCAGAAAACCCGCGCACGAAGGCCTGCCGAGACGACACCCAGCGATGCTATGGACTGCGGGTTCTCAGCCGTTGCTACAGCTCGAGCCGCCGCGGCCGGAGGCCGGCTTTGCCGGCCGGGAGGCCAACGCCGCGTCAGCGGGACAGAGCGCAGAGGAGGGGGCCGGCGGGGGAACCAGGGGTTCCCCCGCCAACGAAAACGCCCCCGGCTGCGGCTTCCGGGGGCGCTTCGATGAGGCGGCTGGTACCCGGGAGCGCCGGGCGGAGCTCGTGACTCTGCGGCCCAGTCACGCTGTTCTCCGCTCCGACGCCGGTTCCCTGGTCAGCGCCCCAGGCACCGTCCTGGCGTCCGTCCGGTGCTCAGTGACCGGACTGTACGGGCCATGTCCCGAAAAGTCAAGTAGCTAAGTCAAGTGATTGTGTCTACACTCCACTTCACTTTGTGGACGAATGAGGGAGCGGCGAGTTCACCCCATCGGGGGAGGCCGTCGCCGGGGGGCGGCGACTTGAGTGACAGCGGTATGCGCGGCTCCGTCGTAGCCCCCCGGTCCGCGACCTCGAACGGGGTCGGCAGCCGTGTGCGCGCGCTGCGTGTGGGGGCCGGTCTGACGCAGACGGCACTCGCGGGCGAGCGCTTCTCGAAGGAGTACGTCAGCCAGATCGAGCGCGGCAAGACTCGGCCGACCCGCGAGACGGTCTCATGGCTCGCCGAGCGGCTCGGGGTCGACGCGGAGTACCTGCTCCACGGAGTCTCGAGCGACGCACGCACCCGCGTCGAGGCGAAGCTCGCCCAAGCGGAGGCGCTGTCGGAGTCGCACAGAGACAGCGAGGCCGTCGACGTGTTCCGCGAGGCGCGCGAGGAGATCTCGTCGCTCGGCTCGGCCGAGCTCGAGGTTCGCGCGCTTGCCGGCGAGGGCTGGTCGCTCCAGGAGATGGGCTCGGCTCGCGAGGCGATCGACCTCCTCCAGGTCGCGCGCGAGCTGACGGAGCGGCCCGAGTTCTCCGACCTCGACCGGGCGGACGTCCTCTTCCGACTCGGGTGCTGCCGGTACCGGATCTCGAGCATCCCGACGGCGATCGGCCTGCTCGACGAGGCGCTCGAGCTCGCCGAGCGCTCCGGGCTGCCGTGCGACGTCCTCCGCGCGCGCATCCTCGCGTGGCGCTCGCGCTGCCGCCGTCGCCAGGCGGACTTCGAGGCGGCGCACGACGACGTCGAGCGCGCGCTCGAGCTCGCTCGCGGCGTCGACGATCCGCGAACCGTCGCCGGTGCGTACTTCCAGGCGTCCTTCGTCGCGGAGAAGATGGGCCACTGGGGGCTCGCGCGTCAATACGCCCAGCAGGCGAAGGCGATCTACCAGGATCTCAACGACGAGCGAAACGCGGGCCGCATCATGCTCAACCTGGGCGGCCTGCAGCTCCTGCTCGGCAAGCCCGAGCAGGCGATCGAGCATCTGACGGCGTCGTTCGGTCTCGCCGTCGAGGCCGGCTCGCAGCCGGACGCCGCGCAGGCTCTCGGGAGCCTCGCGGCGGTGCACGAGCACCTCGGCGACCACGAGGCGGCGGACGAACATGCACGCAAGGCACTCGCGCTGCTCGAGGGTCGCGAGGACTTCCTCGACGAGGTCGGCCAGTCGAACCTCGTACTGGGTCGCTCGTTGCTGGAGCGAGACCGCCTCGACGAGGCGGAGCAGTGCTTCCGGGCCGCGGACATGGCGTTCGAGCAGATGGAGTCCGTAGCGCACCGGACAGGGGCGTGGGTGGCGATGGGTGATCTGGCGGAGCGTCGGGGGGACGCCCGTGAGGCAGCGCGTTGGTACCGAAACGCTGCCGAGGCACTGTCTGTCGTCCGCTTCTGAGAAAGGAGGCCCCACATGAGCAGAGCACGGCTGATCCTGACGCTCGTGAATCTTGCGCTCGTCGCTGCGTGGGTCGGGCAGTTCCGCCTGAACCGCACGTTCTCCGACGGAGACTGAGCAGACTCTGCGGCAGGCGGTCGGTCGACCTTCGGCCGCCGTCTACATTGAGGGCGTGAAGCGCCCTCCGGCCGCGATCGTCGTCGTCCTCGTCGGCTCGATCCTCCTCGCGGCCGGTTGCGGTGGTGGAGGTGGAGCCGGCGAGGGCGGCACCCCATCGTCCGCGACCGGCGAGACCATCGAGTCGCTGTGGCGTGGGTCTGGCGAGAACGTCGGCGCGGTCGCCGGGACGTCCGACTTCCAGGTCGGGACGAACCGGATCTCCTTCCTCGTCGTCGACAAGCAGAGTCGCGTGAGCGACCGGCCGACCGCCCGCATCTGGGTCTCGCACGGCCTGAAGCAGAAGCCCTTCGCGGAGACGACCGCGCGTCTCGAGCCGATCGGGGTCCCCGGCGGCGAGACCGCGGACGCGGGCGCCATCTACGTCGCTCGGATCGAGACACCCAGCCCGGGCACGTACTGGTACCTCGCGAAGCCGGTCGGCGGCCCGAAGATCGGGGCGCTCGGGAACGTCGTGGTGAAGGAGAAGAGCGCCGCGCCGTCCGTCGGTGACAAGGCACTCCCGTCGCGGACGCCGACGCTCGCGAGCACGGGCGGCGATCTCACCGAGCTGACGACCGCGCGACATCCTGACCGCGGCCTCTACAGAAGCTCGGTCGCGCAGGCGCTAGCGGCGCATGCGCCGTTCGTCCTCTCCTTTGCGACACCCGAGTTCTGCCAGTCGCGAACGTGCGGCCCGGTCGTCGACGTTGTCTCGGCAGTCCACAAGCGCGAGCCCGCCGACAGCCCCGTCCAGTTCATCCACGTCGAGATCTACAAGGACAACGATCCGGCGAACGGTGTCAACCAGTGGGTCGAGCAGTGGCGGCTTCCCACAGAGCCGTTCACCTACGTCGTCGATCGCACCGGCGTGATCCGCACGAAGCTCGAGGGCGCGTTCTCGACCGGCGAGCTCGAGCGCGCGGTCGCAGCCGTCCGCTGACGCGTTGCGCACGGACATCCCCCGAGCGGGCAGTTGACAGAAAACGGTGTGAGACACCGTTTTCTGTCAAGGGCGAACCCGTGCCCATTCGGTGCCGATCGCTCCACAGAACGTATGCCGCAACCACAGCGACCGGGCGTCGGGCGTTTGGCCTTTGTGTCATCTCTGTGCCGAGCCGCCCACAGCGGCATGGGCGCAGCTGTGGAACCGGTGTCAGACACGGTCTTCCCATCGGACGCCGACCCAGCGGCGCCGCGGGTCGGTGGTTCGTGGGCGGGGATAGGCTCCTCGGCATGTCGCGCGTACTCACGTCTCTACCGGTCGGTGAGCGGATCGGGATCGCGTTCTCCGGCGGGCTCGACACGACGGTCGCGATCGCGTGGATCCGTGAGAAGGGCGCGCTTCCGTACGCACTGACCGCCGACCTCGGCCAGCCGGACGAGCCGGATGTCGCGGCGATCCCCGGTCGCGCGACCGACGTCGGCGCGGAGGAGGCGATCCTCGTCGACTGCAGGCCCGAGCTCGTCCACGAGGGGCTCGTTGCGCTCCGCTGCGGCGCGTTCCACATCGCCTCCGGCGGCAAGACGTACTTCAACACCACGCCGCTCGGCCGCGCCGTGACGGGGACGATGCTCGTCCACGCGATGCACGAGCACGGGGTCGAGGTCTGGGGCGACGGCTCGACATACAAGGGAAACGACATCGAGCGGTTCTTCCGCTACGGCCTCCTGGCGAACCCCGCGCTCCGCGTCTACAAGCCGTGGCTCGATCCCTTGTTCGTGTCAGAGCTCGGTGGCCGGCAGGAGATGAGCGCCTGGCTGGAAGAACGCGGTCTCCCGTACAGAGCGAGCGCCGAGATGGCCTACTCGACGGACGCGAACATCTGGGGTGCGACCCACGAGGCGAAGGAGCTCGAGCGGCTCGACTGCTCGATGCGCCTGGTCGAGCCGATCATGGGTGTCAGGCACTGGGATCCGGCAGTGGACGTCCAGCCGGAGGAGGTGCAGGTTCGGTTCGAGGAGGGCTGGCCGGTCGCCCTGAACGGGGCTCGGTTCGACGACCGCGTGGCCCTCGTCCGAGAGGCAAACGCGATCGGTGGGCGGCACGGGCTCGGCATGTCCGACCAGATCGAGAACCGGATCATCGAAGCGAAGAGCCGCGGGATCTACGAGGCGCCCGGGATGGCCCTGCTCCACCTGGCCTACGAGCGACTCGTCCACGCGATCCACAACGAGGCGACCCTGGACGAGTACCGCACGGCCGGGCGACGCCTCGGCAGGCTGCTCTACGAGGGCCGCTGGTTCGATCCGCAGGCGCTGATGCTGCGCCAGAGCCTCACGAGCTGGGTGGGAAGCCCAATCACCGGCGAGGTCACCGTCGAGCTCCGCCGCGGTGACGACTCCACGATCCTCGACACGGTTTCGGAGAATGCGACCTACCGACCCGAGCGCCTCTCGATGGAGCGCGTCGAAGACGCCGCCTTCGGGCCGCTCGACCGGATCGGGCAGCTCGCGCTGCGCGTACCGGACCTCGAGGACACCCGCGAGAAGCTCTCGCTCTACGGCCGGCTCGGGCTGACCGGTGGCGACGAGGCGCTGGGCGCACTGTCGCCGCCCGCGGACGACTGACCGTCAGACGCTCTCGCCGGCGCGCTCGATCACGACCACCGGGACGCGCGCGTATGGGCTGAGGTGAAGGAGTGCCCGCACGATCTCGGCGCAGTCCTCCGGTTGGATCATCTCCTGCCCCGGGATGCCGGTCCACTCAGCCATGGGCGTGTCGACGAAGCCCGGGCAGATCGCGGTCGCCCGCACGCCCGTGCCCGCCTCCTCGCGGTCGAGCGAACGCGTCAACGCGATCAGCGCCGCCTTCGCTGCCCCGTAGCCCGCGAGCCCCGGCGTCGCGATCGTCCCGGCGATGGACGCGAGGTTGACCACGTAGCCCTGCGACTCCCGGAGCGCGGGCAAGGCCTCGCGCGTCACGAGGAAGGCGCCTCGCAGGTTGACGGACTGCTGGAGGTCGAACTGCTTCGTGCTCATGTCACCGATCTTCCCCGCGATGCCGACGCCGGCGCAGTTCACGAGCACGTCGAGCCCGCCGTGCCGCTCGAGGTGCGACGCAACGAGCCCCGCGCACGCCTCCTCGTCGCGGACGTCGACGGACAGAGGGATGGCCTCGAGCTCGGCTGCCGCGGCCTCGAGGCGCTCGACCTTGCGCGCCGCGAGGGTCAGCCCGTAGCCCTCGGCGTGCAGCATCCGAGCGATCGCGAGCCCGATCCCCGACGAGCCACCGGTGATCAGCGCGCTCGGCACGCCGGAATCCTCCCATACACGAGTGCCCAAGGGGTCTAGAGCACGGTTGCGGCAGCGCAGACGTCGGCGGCCGGAGGCCGGCTTTGCCGGCCGGGAGGCCAGACCAGCGCCGTCGGGAGGCAGCGCAGAAGGAGGGGGCTCGTGGGGGAACCATGGGTTCCCCCACGTGCACCTACACTCGGGGCATGGCAACGCGAGTCGATTTGACCAGCCTCGCGCGAGCAGGCGGCTGCGCCGCGAAGTACTCGGCCGCGCGGCTCGAGGAACTCGTGAGCGGCCTGGTCACGGCGGACGCAGCGGACCTTCTCGTGGGGCTCGACCCCGCGGACGACGCCGCGGTGTACCGGCTGGACGACGACACCGCGCTCGTGTTCACGGTGGACTTCTTCCCTCCCGTCGTCGACGACCCGCGCACTTTTGGGCAAATCGCCGCGGCGAACGCGCTGAACGACGTGTTCGCGATGGGCGGCAAGCCGTTGCTCGCGCTTTCGGTGACGGCGTTCCCGGAGGAGCTCCCGACAGAGACGCTCGGCGCGGTGCTCGCGGGGGCGGCAGAGACGGCGCGGGCGGCCGGCGCGATCCTCGCCGGTGGCCACACGATCCGCGACGACGAGCCGAAGTACGGCCTCGCCGTGGTGGGCACCGTCCATCCGGAGGGGGTCTGGCGCAAGAGCGACGCCCGTGCCGGAGACGTCGTCTGCCTCACGAAGCCCCTCGGCACCGGGCTCGTCCTCCAGGCGGCGCGCGACGGACGAGCGCCGGCGGGTGCGCTCGAGGCCGCGACCGAGGCGATGGTCGGGCTCAACCGCGACGCCGCCGAGGCCCTGCGTCCCTTCGAGCCGCATGCCGTCACGGACGTGACGGGTTTTGGCCTGTTGGGGCATGCCCACGAGGTCGCATTGCGCTCGGGAGTTCGAATTGAGCTCGACGCTGCCGCGCTGCCACTCCTCCCCGGCGCCCTCGAGGTCGCGACGGCAGGAATCCGCACCGGTGGCGACCGCCGCAACCGGGAGTTCGCGGGGCCGTACGTCGCGAGCTCGGCGTCCGATGCGCTCGAAGCCCTGGCCTACGACCCGCAGACCGCGGGCGGCCTGCTCTTCACGCTGCCGGCAGAGCGACGAGTCGTGCTCGAGGCGGCGTTCGCCACCGCTGGGCTTGACGCCTGGACGGTGGGGCGGGTGAAGCCGGGAAGCGGCGTGGCGCTGGACGGCCCGTGAAGCTTCAGGGGCGCCTGAGAGGGCCGATCTCGCCGGAGCGGTTCGCCCAGATCGCGACGCTTTCGCTGATCGTGCTCGGCCTCGTCGTCTTCTCCGGGGCGTTCGTCCGCCTGACCGGGTCGGGTCTCGGCTGCGACAACTGGCCCCGCTGCGGCCAGACGCCGTTCCCGGCGGCCGACTTCCATGCCCTCGTCGAGTTCGGCAACAGGATCGTCGCCCTCTCCGGCCTACTCGCGTCGCTCGCCGCCTGGCTCGCCTCGCGCCGGGTGGCCGGCCTCCCGCGCTGGGTGAGCCGTGCGGCACTCGCAGCGTTTCTCGGCGCGCTCGCGCAGATCCCGCTCGGCGGCCTCACCGTGATCCTCGGCCTGCACCCGCTCGCGGTGATGTCGCACTTCCTCCTCGCACTCGTCGTGGTCGGCCTCTCGGTCGTGGTGACGCTCGAGGCCTGGAGCAACGCGTTCGGCCTCGGCGCGCCGGTCGGCCCCCACTGGCTGCGCGTCGTCGCGATCGCAGGCGTCGGCGTCTGCGCGGTGATGGTCGTGACCGGCGCGGTCGCCACGGCGTCGGGCCCGCATCCGGGCTCGGACTCCGACGTCCAGCGGCTCGGCCTGGAGATCCGCGACACCGTGTACGTGCACGTTCGTGCAGCGGCGGCGTACGGGATCGGGTTCCTGTTCGTCTGCTGGCAGCTTCTGCGCGCGCGGCGTGAGGCGCCGGGCGTGCTTCGCCTCGCCGGCGCACTGCTCGTCGTCCTCGTGACGCAAATGATCATCGGAGAGGTGCAGTACCGGAACGCGCTGCCCTGGGGGCTCGTCCTCGTTCACGTGGCGCTCGCAGCCACGATCTGGGCGTTGACCGTCGCGATCGCCTATGCGCTGTGGCGGCCGCCTGCGCCGCTCGCCGTCCCGGCCGCCGCCCCCGCGGAGACGCCGGAGCCGGAGCAGGCGCGGCTCGAGCGTGCCCATCTCTAGCCCGGCGCCGTCCTCGCCGCGAGTGCCGTGGTTAGGCTTTGACCGTGGCTGACGACCTCCGCATCGACGAGCGACCCACGCTTCGACGACCCGTCCTGATCTCTGCCTTCCGCGGGTGGAACGACGGCGGACAGGCCGCGACGGTCGCCGCCGCCTTCCTGGCGAAGCAGTGGGACGCGACGCGTTTCGCCGACATCGATCCGGAAAGCTTCATGGACTTCCAGGCGGTGCGACCGACGGTGACCCTCGACTCGGGTCTCGCGCGGCGCATCGAGTGGCCCGAGAACGCGTTCTTCCACGCGACCGTGCCGGGCTCGGAGCGGGACGCGGTGATCCTTCTCGGCGTCGAGCCCAACTACCGCTGGCGCGCGTTCACCGACCTCGTCGTCGGGCTTGCACGCGAGCTCGACGTCGAGCTCGTCGTGACACTCGGCGCGCTCCTCGCCGACGTCCCGCACACCCGTCCCGCACCGGTCACGGGCTCGGCCACCGACCCGCGGCTCGTCGAGGAGCTCGGCCTCCAGCTCTCGCGTTACGAGGGGCCGACGGGGATCGTCGGGGTGCTCCACGACGCGTGCCGCGCCGCCGACATCCGCTCGGTGAGCCTCTGGTCCGCGGTGCCGCACTACGTCTCCCTCGCGCCCAGCCCGCGCGCGGCAAAAGCGTTGTGCGTCCGCCTCTCGGACCTGATGGGCGTGCCGATCCCGACCGTTGAGCTCGACGAGGCAGAGGAGGAGTACTCGTCCCAGGTCAGCGAGGCCGTGGCCTCGGACCCGGAGACACAGGCCTACGTGGAAGAGCTCGAGCAGCGGGCCGACTCGCTCGAGTCGATCGCGGAGGAGGGCCAGCTCCCGAGCGGCGAGGCGCTCGCGGACGAGCTGACCCGGTTCCTTCGCGACAGCGACAAGGGCCGCGAAGAAGGCAGGTAGTAGCCTGCCGCGAGAACGGTCTCGCGCGGTTACGCGCCCTCGAGGACGTCTCCGGCAGGCGCCGTGCCCTCGGAGGCTTCCGCGCGCTCGGGCGGTGCCTCGGCCGGCGCGTCGGCGGCCCCGGCCGCAGCCTCCGGCCCTGCGGTGCGCTTCTTGCGGCGGCGGCGACGCGACTTGCGCGCTGGCGCCTTCGGCGTGGGGAGGCTCTCGGCGAGCGCAGTCGCGGTCTCCTGGATCGGGCCTAGCGCCTCGCGTGCCTTGTCGAGCAGCTGGTTGGCACGGGGCGTGTAGCCCTCCGCCGACGCGAGCAGCGCCGCGCCGACCGGCGGCGGTAGCGCGGCGGCGATCCGAACGAGCTGCGCGACGTTCTCCTCGTGACGGTGGCCGCGCGAGTTCGCGACCGCGCCGAGCAGGCGCTTCGCCTCGGGAAACTCCTGGCTCGCCTTTCGGTCGAGGGTCTTGCGCACCGCGCGGGCAAGGCGCCAGGTCCAGCGGCTGAGGATCTGTTCCGGCGCGACTGCCTTCCCATCTCCCACGGCGCGAAGGAGGATTCGGACGCCGGCGGCGCGGTCCTTCTCCCACGGCGGCGCCTGGGTGACGAGCGTGACGAGGTCGTCGAAGTCGGCCCGCTCGACCGGCGTCGCGACCCGGTCGGCGAGCGCGGTCATGCGTAGCCGCCGGTTCGGGTTCTCCGCCGCACAGACCGAGAGGAACGTCTCGAGCGCGGATTTGCCGGCCCGACCCTCCGCGAACTTCCGCGCGAAGTCGGCGCGCTGGTCGAAGCGGATCTGGCGGCCGGCGATCGTCGCCCAGAAACGCTGCTCGTCGTCGTCCAGGAAGCGCGGGTCGACACGCTGCCACTCGCGCTGGATGACGGCGAGCCGACGGCCGACGTCCTGCGTGACCGGGACGAGCCAGGGCGCCGGTGAGAGCTTCCGGCGCGCGCGACGGGCGGAGCGGCGACGCGGCGCGGGCGTGACGCGCGCCCCTTCGCGGTAGAAGTCCGCGTCGAGGAGCGAGTGGAGCGAGACCACGCGCTCGGAGTGCGTCGCGCCCTTCGGGACGAAGTCGACGACGACCCCCGCCTCCTTGCGCGGATGCGTCCGCATGATCCGGCCGATCCGCTGCTGGTAGACGCGCTTCGAGGCGGTGGGCGCCAGGTGCATGCACACCGTCGCCCGCGGGGAGTTCCAGCCTTCCGCGAGGAGCTGGGCGTTGATCAGAACGTTGATCTCGCCGCGCTCGTAGGCGGCGAGGGTCTCGGCAAGCTCGCGGGGCGGGGTGCGCCCGGAGACCGCCATCGTCTTGAGCCCCGCGGCGCGGAACTCCTGCGCGAGGTGGTAGGCGTGGTCGACGCCGGCTGCATAGACGATGCCCGGCGTCTGCCCGAAGCGGTCGCGGTACAGGCTCGCGGCGGCCTGGTTGAGGGCAATGTGGTCCAGGGCATCGGCCAGGGCGCGCTCTTCGAAGTCGCCGCCGACGATCGGGACGGAGTTGATCGCGGCGACGGGCGGGACGCGCAGACAGCGCAGCGGGGCGATCAGCCCGCGCCGCGCCGCGTCCGTGAGCGGCAGGTCGTCGACCGACGCAGGGAAGACGTCCGAGACCTGCTTCGCGATCAGCTCCTCCGTCGCCGTCATGCCGATGTAGAGCGGCTCGGAGAACCGGCGGATCGCGTTGGAGGTCTTCTCGCCGAGCGCGGTGTGCGCCTCGTCGCAGATCACCAGCTGGTAGGCGGTGCGTGAGAGCTCGTCGGCGTGTCGAGCGAACCAGGCATACGTCTGGATCGTCATCGGGTTGCCGCGCAGCGGCTCCTGCCCCTGCTCGATCGCGTCCGTGAGGCGGTCGCCGTAACCCTCCGTCGTGAGGTCGCGACGGAACTGGTCGACGAGCAACCGCCGGTGCGTGAGGATCAGGACGCCGAGCTCTCTCGCGGCCTCGACGAAGCCGGCGGCGGCGATCGTCTTGCCCGAGGCGGTCGGATGCCGGAACCGGTAGCGCCGCACGGCGCCGGGGTCGGCCCCCGCGAACGACGCCTCCTCGGGCTCCTCGTCGAGCAGTTCCCCGTCCTCCGCGTCCTCCTCGTCGTCCTCGACCTCGTCGACGAGCTCCGCAACACCGCCGTTCGCAGAGCCGTTGCCGTTCTCGTCGGCGCTCCGCTGCGTGGCGGCGATCAGCTCCGTCAGCATCCCGGCGAGCGCGTCGATCTGATGGCGGCGGAGCGTCGTGCCGGAGGCGGTGCGCGGCGTCTCGGCCGCGAGGACGCGCTCGAGGCCGAGCATCAGGCCGTAGCGGACCTTCCAGTCGTTCGACGGGCTGCGCAGCCCGCGGTCCATCTCCGCCTGCGCATCGTCGAGCGCGCGGCGTCGGGCCGTGCCGGGCGCCAGCGCGACCTCGGGATCCTCACCCGGGTCGAGGAAGGGCTCGCCGAACCACGCCTCGCCACGCGCCGCCGCCTCGACGAGCGCGGATACGTGACCGGCCTGGAGGTTCGCGGTGTAGGTGGATTCCTGCATCTCGGCAGCAGCCTCGGTGCGCGCCGCTCACTCCTGCGCAACCATCCGAGGAAGGCAGCTCGCGCGGGCATCGTCGTGCGCCGGCGTCGCTGCACCCCGGAGACTAGCGGAATCCGCGGCCGGAGAGTAGTGCTCAGCCCTCTCCGAGCGGCCGTCCGCTGACGCGCTCGGAGACGCCCGTCCGGTCCAGGTACGGGGTGATCCCGCCCCGGAAGAACGGGAACCCGGCGCCGAGGATCAGACAGGCGTCGAGCTCGGCGGCGCTCCGGACGACTCCCTCGTCGAGGATCCGCCGCGCTTCGTCTGCGAGCCCCTCGAGGATCCGCTCGTGGATCTCGTCGACGGTCGGGCGGTCGTCGCGCGCCTCGACGGCTGGGAACTCGCCGTCGGCGAGCGCCTGGAGGATCGGCGACCTCGGAAAGCGGTCCGGCCACGCCTCGTTGAGCGTGTGGAGCACGCGGTTCGCGACGCGCGGGCCGACCATCGCGAGGAGCGCCGACGGTGGCATGGGCAGGCCGAGCCGGAGCGCGGCCTCGTCGGTCTCCTCGAAGCTCGCGCCTTCCTCCAGCGCCTGCATGAGCACGACGGTTTGCCGCGTCAGGAGCCGGTTGACGACGAAGCCCGGCGCGTCCTGCACGACGACACCGCGCTTGCGAAGGCGCCGGACGACGTCCCACGCTGTCGCGACCGTCTCGTCGTCGGTCACGTTGGCACGGACGACCTCGACGAGCGGCAGGACCGCGACGGGGTTGAAGAAGTGCAGGCCGACAACGCGCTCGGGATGGGCGCGACCCTCCGCCATCGCGGTCACGGAGAGAGCTGACGTGTTCGTCGCGAGAAGGCACTGCGGGCCGACGACCTGTTCCAGGGCGAAGAGCACCTCCCGCTTGGCGGAGAGCTCCTCGAACACCGCCTCGAGCACGAGGTCGCAGTCCTCATACGCATCGACCGACTCGCCCGCGACGGGGAGCTCGCGGAGCGCGTCGGCCTCTTCCTCGCGCATACGGCCACGCGCGACGAGCCCGTCGAGCTCGGCTCCGATCGCCTCCACCGCCCGGGGCGCGCGCTCAGGGTCGACGTCCGTGAGAACGACCGGGACTCGCAGGCGACGGACGAAGAGCGTCGCAAGCTGCGTCGCCATCAGGCCAGCGCCGACGAGGCCGATGCGCTCGATCCGCCGTGGCTCGACATCCCCGACAGGCGCCCGCCCGAGGCGGCGCTCCACGACGTCGAACGCGTAGAGCGACGCCTGCGCCTCGGGCCCGGGGAGCAGCTCGGCAACCGCGTCCTCCTCCGCGCGATACCCCTCCTCCAGGCCCCACACCGCAGCCCCTTCGATCAGCTCCAGCGCGCGGTACGGAGCCGGCGCCTGGCCGTGCACGGCGTCGTCGACCCGCGTCCGGGCCCGCCGCACGACATCGCCGACGTCGGAGAGATCGGCGTCGGGCCGCCGCTTGCCCTCTCCGGCCTCGATCCGTTCGAGCAGGAGCTCGAGCGAGCGATCGAGGAGCTCCTCGGCCGCGAAGAGCTGGTCGACGAGGCCGAGCTCGAGCGCCTCCTCTGCACCGATCAGGCGGTTCTGCCGAAGCGGGTTCTCCACGACGAGCCTGACCGCCGCCTCCGCGCCGACGAGCCTCGGTGCGAGCTGCGTCCCGCCCCACGCAGGGATCAGGCCGAGGAAGACCTCGGGGAACCCGACGTGGCGGACATCCGAGCCGATCGTCCTGTGGTCGCAGTGGAGCGCGAGCTCGAGCCCGCCTCCGAGCGCCGCGCCGTCGATCGCGGCAAGGGTCTGGAACGGCAGGTCGCGCAGCCGGCCGAACAGCTCGTGACCCGCGCGGCTACCCTCCCGCGCGCGCTCCGCGGTGATCCTCGGGAACTCGTCGATATCCGCGCCGGCGCCGAAGCTGCCGTCGCTGCCGGTGAGGAGCACCCCACGCCAGTCCCGTGTCCGCAGGCGTCCGAGGACGTCGGCCAGCGACTGGAGCGCCGCCTCCCCGAACGTGTTCGGCCGCCGGCCGCCCGAGTCGTTCCGGATCGTCACCTGGGCGACCGGACCGACTCTCGTGTCGAGCCGCTCGAGGTGGAACTGCGTGCCGCTCACGGGGCGGGAGCCTACGCGCAAGTTGCAGACTGCAACTTGCGATGGACTGGGCCGCGAAACGGGACTGGGCGCTGGAGGAGCACGCGCGGCGGGTCGGGGCGCCGGCTGCGGCGGGCGAGCGGGAGGACTTCAGGCTCGCCGGCATCGCGGGCGCCTCGTGGGCGGCGGGTCTCAGCGCGACGATGCTCGGCGAGCGGACGGAGGCCTCCGCTCTCCTGCGGCGTGCGGCTGAGGAGTACGAGACGAGCTGGCGCGCGGCGCCGGCCGGCTCCTGGGGGCGGCCGATCGCAATGCTTCGCTGTCGTCTCATCGCCGGGGACGGCGAGGGCGCGCGGCGCGGCGCGGACGCCGCGCTCGCCGCGGGAGCCGAGGAGGCGAGCGGCCCGATCGGAGGCTACTGCGCGGCGCTCGCCCTGCTCGTCCTCGCTCGCGACGACGAGGCGCGTCCCCTCGCCCAACTGATCGCCGACGAGGGGCTCGAGCCGGTGGCGGTCGCCCACGCTCTCGCCGCGCTGGCTTCGTCGGACGAGCTCGCGTTCGAGACGGCACGGCGCGGGGTACTCCGCTCGTTCGAAGAACGGGATGCGTTCCTCGAGGACGTGCCCGTTGCGGACACCGTGCTCGTGCTCGACGAGCTTGCGCGCGAACGCGGCCTCGTGGCCTCGCCGCTCTCCTCGCCGCTGCTGCCGGCCTAACGCTGCTCGGCGGTCAGCTCGCCGGCTCGCGTCATCGCGGCCTGGATCGCGTTGAGAAACGCCGCCCGAACACCGGCCGACTCGAGCTCGCGGATCGCCGCGATCGTCGTCCCACCCGGCGACGTGACCATCTCGCGGAGCTCCACCGGGTGCAGACCCTCGTCGCGCAGCTGCTTCGCGGTGCCGAGCATCGTCTGGACGACCAGCTGCGTGGAGATCTCGCGTGAGAGGCCGAGCAGCAGCCCCGCCTCGATCATCGCCTCCGCCAGAAGTGCGAAGTACGCCGGCCCCGAGCCAGAAACAGCCGTCACCGCATCCATCGCCTGCTCCGGCACCCGCACCACGCGGCCGAGATGCGAGAGCGCCTCGGCGGCGAGGGTGACGTGGGCCTCGTCCGCATGCGCGCCCGCGCACAGGCCCGCGATCCCCTCGTGGACGGTGGACGGCGTGTTCGGCATCGCGCGCGTCACCGGCACCCCGGAGGCGAGGTAGCGCTCGACCGTCGCCGTCGGCGTCGCTGCGGCGATCGTGAGCACCGTCTGCTCGGGAGTGATCGCCGTGCCGATCTCACCGAGGAGAGCCTCAATGTCCTGCGGCTTCACCGAGAGCACGACGAGCGACGCCCCGGCGGCCGCCTCGACGTTGCTCGAGGTCGCCCGTACGCCGTAGCGCTCGGCGAGCTCGGCGACGCGCTCCTCACGCCTCGACGAGGCGGACAGCTCGGTGGGCTCGCGCCAGCCCGAGGAGAGGAGCCCGGCGATCAGCGCCTCGCCGATCCGTCCGGCGCCGAGCACCGCGATCCGCCGTTCGTCGACCGTCATGGCCGACACTATGCCGCCCTGCGCGCTCGACGGCGTGCGATGCGGGCGTCGTCCACGGACGCACCGGGAACGAGACCCCTCGCCCAACCGAGCAGCAGCAGCTCGCCGGCGAGCCCCTGCCACTCCTCGTACGGCGCCAGCAACGCGGCGGTCTCCGCGCCTTCCACCCAGCGGCCTGTGAGAGCGGCGTAGAGCTTCACGAGCGACAGGTCGCCGACGAGCCCGAGCTCGTAGCTGCCGAGCCCCTCGAGCGCGATCAGACCGACCGACCACGGCCCCACGCCCGGCTCGCGGCGGAGCCGCTGCGAGACCGCGGCGATCGGATGAGAGCGGAGGCGCTCGAGGTCGAGCGTCGCCGCAAGCCGGTGGAGCGCCGTCGCGCGATGCTGCGCGAGGCCGAGGCGCCGCAGCTCGACCGGCGCGAGGCGACGGAGAGCCTCCTGCGTGACGACGTGATCGCCGCAGGCGCGGGCGATCGCGCGCTCGAGCGCGAGCGCCCGCTTCGCCTCGACGAGCTGCCCGCACATCGCCCGCACGATGGCGTGCGTCACCGTGGCGCGCCGGAGCGGCCGGTAGCCGACGAGCGCACGTGCCGACGGGCCGAGGAGCGGGTCGCCTGCGAAGCGCTCGTGGAACGGGCCGGTGTCGTCCTCGAGCGCGAGCATGAAGCGCGCGAGCGCGACGGCGCCGGCGTCCGGCGCGCGGACGACCACGGGCCCGTCCGGCCGCTGCCAGGCTGTCGCGACGCGGCCGTGCGGAAGCGCGCCACGCCAGACGCCGCTTCGCGCCATCAGGCGCAGGCGGTAGGGGCCTGACGGCGTGAAAACGGCCTCGACCATGGCGCGCCCCAGCCTACGCCGCCGGTACGCTGCTCGACCGACCGTGGGGCTCGCCGACGCGATCTCGCTCCGCTCGCGCAGGCGGAAGCTCGCTCTCTTCCTCGAGCTGATGGAGCCGACGGGGGAGACGACCGTGCTCGACGTCGGCGTCGACGAGGTGTCTCACGGCGAGTCGGGCGGCGAGAGCGGCTGCACCACCCACAACTTCCTCGAGGAGCACTATCCGTGGCGCGAGCGGATCACCGCGCTGGGACTCCACGAGGGCGGCAGGTTCCGCGCGCGCTATCCCTCGATCCGCTACGTCGTGGGCGATGCGTGCGACCTTCCCTTCGCCGACGGCGAGTTCGACGTCGTCCACTCGAACGCCGTGATCGAGCACGTCGGCGGCCGCGAGCGCCAGGAGGCGTTCGTCCGCGAGGCGGTGCGGGTCGGCAAGCGGGTGTTCCTGACGACTCCGAACCGCTGGTTCCCCGTGGAGGTGCACACCCGCCTTCCGTTCGTCCACTGGCTGCCCGAGTCAGCCGCTGGATGGGCGTTCGACCTCGTGCGGAAGTCGTGGGCGAAGGAGAACCACCTCCTCGGCCCCGGTGACTTGCGCGTCTTGTTCCCCGTGCCGGTGCGGGTCCACAACCTCGGCATGACCCTCGTCGCAACGACGTGACCGGCCGCATCTCGCGCGTCGCGCTGCTCGTCCTCGTCGCCGGGCTCGCGCTCCACAACCTCGCGATGGCGCTCCTCTGGCAGGCCGGTGTCCGGAACACCGCGCTCGACGTCGCCGCCGCGTGGAAGGAGGCGCTGCTCGTCGTCGCGTTCGTCGCGGCCGTCGCCGCCGTCGGATCGGTGCCGCGTCTCTTCTGGGCCGACCGGCTCGCCCTCGCATACGGCGCGCTCGTCGTCCTGTACTGGCTGCTACCCCAGTCGTGGCTCGGCGGCGAGGCGACCGCGAAGGGCGAGCTCTACGCCCTGCGGCACCACCTTCTTCCCCTCGGCGCGTACGTGCTCGGCCGCCTCGTCACGCTCGACCGGACGTGGTGGCGGCGGATCGCGGTGACGATCGTCGTGGTCGGCTGCGCGCTCGCAGCCTGGGGCCTCATCGACGTCTACCTCGTGCCGCTCCAGTGGTGGCGCGACTCGGGGGTGCCGGACTGGTTCTCCGACCAGCTCGGGCTCGCGTACCGCTGCCTCTCGGGCCTCCCGGAGAACTGGATCCTCAACACCGACGAGGAGAGCCCCGTGCGGCGGCTCGTCTCGACGTTCCTGAGCCCGCTGGCGACCGCGTACACCCTCGTCATCGCGTGCCTGCTGCTGGCGGCCGCGCGACCGAGGCGCTGGACCGTCGCGGCGGGCGCGCTGGCGTATGCCGGCCTTCTCTGGACGCACACGCGGGCGGCGTTCATCGCGCTCCCGGTCGGCCTGCTCGTGCTCGCGCTGCTCCGCCGCTCCGCGCCGATCGCAGGGCTGGCGGTCGCGTCGGTCGTTGCCTCGGTCGTCTTCGTGGCGATCTTCCCCACCATCGGGCCGAGCACGACCTACACCACCGCCGAGCTCATCTGCCTGCGCGCGAACGCTGCCGAGGAGGGCATTGCCACCGACGACCCGTTCAGCGCCGGCGAGAGCTCGACGTCGAGCCACCTGACGGCGCTGCGGGACGGGATCCGCGCGGTCGCGCGCCACCCGTGGGGCTTCGGGCTCGGGAACTCGGGCGTCTCGGCGTCGCGGACGATCGGCGGCGAGAACGTCAAGGCCGGCGAGTCGACCTACACGGAGCTCGGCGTCGACGCGGGCGTGCTCGGGCTCGCCGCGTTCGCCGGCTGGCTGCTCGCGCTGATCCTCGCGCTGCGCGCTCGCTCGCCGTGGCTCGCGTCGTCGGTCGCCGCCGTCGCGGTGCTCGGGCTCCAGACGGACGTGATCGGGATCCACTGGCTCTCGGTCGTCGTCTTCGCGCTCTCCGGTTCGGCGCTTCGCGCCGAACCTCGAGGCCCCGCGCCCGAGGCTGCTCTCTAGACCGCCGCCTCGTGACAACGCTTGTGGTGAATCACCACAAGCGTGTCCGGCTACCCGGAGCCGGAGCCAGAGCCGGAGCCGAACGAGCGGCGGCGCTCGAGGTCGGCCTCGTCGACGAGGTGGCCGTCGCGCTCGACGTAGCCGCCCTTGCCGCCGACGACGAGCAGCACGAGGTCCTCGTCGCCCGCGTTGGAGATCCGCCGTGGCGTCGTCGAGGCGACGTGGACCAGGCCGCCGGGCCCGAGCACCCGCTCTTCGCCTTCGACCTCGACGCGGGCCGTCCCCGAATGGACGAAGTAGAGCTCGTCCTGCTCGTCGTGGTAGTGGTGGACGCCCTCATAGTGCGGCGGCATCACGATCGCGTTGACACCGAATGCGTCGACGCCGAGCGCACGCCGCACCTTGCGAAAGCCGTAGCCCTCGCCGAGCTCGTCGAGCGAGCCGAACGCATGGGTCATCGCCGGGCTGCCTCCGCGCCGAGCATCGCGTCGATCGTACGCCGTAGGCCCTCCTCGAAGCCGACAACCGGCTCGTAGCCGATCGCCTCACGGGCCGCCGAGACGTCCGCCCACGACTCGCGCACGTCCCCGGCCTGTGCCGGACCGTACGTCTTCTCGACCGGTCGATCGAGCAGGCGGCCGATCGTGTCGGCGAGCGCGTCGACGGTCTCGGAGCCACCCGTCGCGATGTTCAGGACACGGCCCGCCGCGTCGGAAGCGTCGGCGGCGAGCAGGTTCGCGCGCACCACGTTCTCGACGAAGGTGAAGTCGCGCGACTGCCCGCCGTCGCCGTGCACGGTGACGGGCTCGCCGTCCGCGACCAGCCGGATGAACCTCGGCACGACCGCCGCGTACTGGGAGCTCGGGTCCTGCCGCGGGCCGAAGACGTTGAAGTAGCGCAGCGCGACCGTCTCGATCCCGTACACCCGGGCGAAGCTCACGCAGAAGCGCTCGGCCGCGAGCTTCGCGACTGCGTACGGGGAGATCGGGTTCGGCGCCTGGGTCTCGACACGGGGGAACTCGCCGCCGTCCCCATACACCGACGACGACGAGGCTGCGACGACGCGGCGGATCCCCTCGTCGCGAGCGGCGAGGAGGACGTTCAGCGTGCCTTCGACGTTGACTGCCGTGGAGGTGAGCGGGTCCTGGACGGAGCGAGGCACGGAGCCGAGCGCGCCCTGGTGGAACACCACCTCGGTCCCTCGCACCGCCGTGTGGACGCGCTCGTACGAGCGGAGGTCGCC
>DASSBV010000236.1:0-2330 GCA_035698545.1 Gaiella sp.
AGCAGCGCAACCTCCTGGGCGAGCAGCACGTTGTCGTCCGTCAAGCGTGAGAGCACGGTCGAGTAGTGGAGCAGCACCGCGATCACGAACAGGATCGCGGCGGCGAAGAGGATCGCGGGTGGGTAGGTTCCGACGCCCAGCCAGCCGGCGATCGTGTTCAGGCCGCCCCGCCAGAGCGAGAGCACGAGGAGCACGAGCCCTGTCGCGAGCCAGAGCAGCGCGTAGCGCTCCTTCAGGCGCCGGCCGCGGATCAGCTCCAGCACTATGAGCAGCAGCAACCCGGAGGCGATCGCGGCGGCGATCGAGATCCGGACCGGAGTCACCGCGGTGCCTCCTCCGTCGGAACGGCCGAGCGGCGTGCCATGCCGACGAACAGGGCGAGCGTCACCTTGATCGCGTAGTAGAGCGAGCCGAGAAACGTGATCGAGGACGAGCCGGTCTCGCGTTCCCGCATCTCCACCGAGACCTCGAGGAGACGCAGCCGGTGCTTGAGGAGCAGGACAGTCGCCTCGACCTCCGGATAGTCGCTCGGGTAGTCCCGCGCGAAGAGCGCGATCGCCGGCCGGTTGAGCGCCTGGAACCCGGACGTCGTGTCCGTCACCTGCTGACGCGAGAGGAGCGAGACGAGCTTCGCGAACCACGTGATCCCGAGCCGCCGGCCGAGCGGCGGCCGGTAGCCGCCGTTCTCGTCCCGGAAACGCGACCCCGTGACCACGTCGGCCTCACCGCGCTCGAGCGGCGCGAGCAGCTTCGGCAGCTCCGTCGCGGCATGCTGCCCGTCGCCGTCGAGCCTGACCGCGACGTCATAGTCCTGCTCGAGCGCGTAGCGGAAGCCGGTCTGCACCGCCGCGCCGATCCCCAGGTTGAACGGCAGGCGGACGACGACGGCGCCGGCGGCTTTGGCCGCGTCGGCGGTTGCGTCGCCGGACCCGTCGTCGACGACCACGACGTCGATCCCAGGGTCGAAGTCACGAATCTCGGAGACGACCGGGCCGATCGCCTCGGCCTCCTCGAACGCAGGCACTACGGCGACGATCCGCGGGCTCATGCGTGCACCGCTGTCCCGAGCTCGAGGAGACGCAGCATCAGGCGCGCGCGATGCCCGTAGGTGTGCTCGTCCAGCACCCGCTCCCGCGCGCGTGCTCCCATCGCGGCCGCCTGGCCCGGGTCGTCGAGGAGCATGTGGTAGGTCTCGAGCGCCGCGTCCGCGTCGTCCACGACGAGCAGTTCCTCGCCCGGCTCGAACCACCGGTCGATCCCCTCGTGCGGGTTCGAGACGATCGCCGCGCCGGCGGCCGCGAGCTCGAACGGGCGGCACGTGGACGACCCCTCGACCGTCGCATGCGCGCGCCGGGTGAGGTTCAGGTTGATGTGGGCGGCCGAGATTGCCCGTGCGAACACGTTGAACGGCACGTCGCCGACCACCTGCGCGCGGCCCGTGTCCCCCTGAAAGTCGCGCCCGCCGAGCGCGAAGTCGATGCGCGGGTCGCGCCTGCTCGGCTCGCCCACGAGAGCGGCCATCCATTCCCGCCGGAACTTGTCGCCGTAGCCGTAGAAGAACACGTCGTGCTCCTTCTCCACCTCGAGCGGCCGGAAGAACTCGGGGTCGGCCGCCCAGGGGACGTTCTCCGCGCGGCGGGCGCCGAGCTCGCGCAGGCGCTCGAGACCGCCCTCGGAGTTCGAGAGGACGAGGTCGTACTCCGACGGGTCGGCACCGTGGTAGTAGTTGAACCCCGTGTCCATGCCGCCGAACTCGGGCAGGCTCATCGGCACGTCGCCGTCGTAGAAGACGACCGGGATCCCGTGGCGCTCGCGGAGGTACGTGGGGATGCCGCGGAAGTGGGCCATAGGCACGGTGAACACGAGCACGGCGTCGGGCCTCTCCCGCTCGACGAGCCGGTCGAGGTGACGTCGCCAGCGGGGGGTGACGAGCTTCCAGATCGTCTCGCGCGTGAGCCGGTCAAAGGCGGTGTCGTCGGGGCTCTCCTCCGCACGTCGGAGATAGCGGTCGCCCTTCAGGCGCGCGAGCCCGCCGCGCAGCGCCGCGTAGCTCTCTCCCTCGCGATACGTCGGGTTCGGCGCCGTCCGCCACCAGGGCGACTCCACGGGCCGGCCGCGATACGGCGTGACGACGAGGTCGACGCCCTGCTCGTAGAGGCCCTTCCAGAGCTGCCACCACGCCGGCGTGCAGCCGTAGCGGAAGTCCAGGTCGACCGCCGAGGCGACGGCGAGGAGGCGGGGCTTCGGCACGAGCGCTCAGTCTAGGGACGGCATCTGGTGTCCGACTTCCGGTCGAACACCTCGGACCAGGGACTCGCGAGCTCGTCGGT
>DASSBV010000237.1:0-4151 GCA_035698545.1 Gaiella sp.
CGAGCGCTGCTCCTCCCTGGCGACGTCGAGGCCGATCAGCTGGCTCGCGCGCTCGGGACGGAGCGTCACGCGACGCCGCTCGGGAAGCCCATCGTTCACGTCGACCGAGCCGATCGGCTCGGCGCCGGCGAGGTCGACGAGGAGCCGGCTCGCGAGCACTGCGGCCGGCTCCGCGGCGTACGGGTCGACACCCTTCTCCCACTTGTTCGAGCCCTCCGTGCGGAGCCCGAGCCGCTCGGAGGTCTTGAGGATGCCGATCGGCTCGAAGTTCGCCGCCTCGAGCAGCACCTCGGTGGTCGCGTCGGAGACCTCGGACTCGAGCCTGCCCATGATCGCCGCGAGCGCGACAGGCTTCTCCCCGTCGGTGATCAGCAGGTCGCTCGGCCGGAGCTCGCGCAGGGTGCCGTCGAGCGACCGCAGCGTCTCGCCCTCGTGTGCGCGGCGAACGACGATGCGCCCGCCTGCGAGCAACGCGCGGTCGAACGCGTGCAGCGGGCTGCCCCAGACGTGCATCACGTAGTTCGTCACGTCGACGACGTTCGAGATCGAGCGCATGCCGGCGAGGTGCAGCCGCGAACGGAGCCACTGCGGCGAGGGACCGACGCGGACGTTCCGGAACGCGCGGCCGATGTACCGCGGGCAGCCGCCGAAGTCGTCGACGCGGACGTCGGGCGGCTCGTCCGCGACGAGCGGCGGATCCTCGGGATCCGGCGGCCGTAGCTCGCCTTCGCAGAGCGCGGCCACCTCGCGGGCGATCCCGACCATCGACAGCAGGTCGGGCCGGTTCATCGTCGGCGTCACGTCGAGCACCCAGTCGGTGAGCGGGAGGACGTCCGCGAGCGGCGTGCCGGGCTCGATGCCGTCGGGCAGCACCATGATCCCCGAGTGGTCGGCCCCGAGCCCGATCTCGTCCTCGGCCAGGATCATCCCGCGCGACACCTCGCCCCGGAGCGGACGTTCCTCGAGCGGCCCAGGGAAGCCCGGGAGAAGGGCGCCGGGAAGGCCGACGGCGACGCTTGCCCCGGCGCCGAAGTTCCACGCACCGCAGACGATCTGCTGCGGATCAGGGTTGCCGACGTCGACCTGGCAGAGCTGGAGCCGGTCGGCGTTCGGGTGCGGGTCCGCGGAGACGACCCGCCCGACGACGAAGTGCGCGAGGTTGCCGCCCTCGTCCGCGACGCCGACGTCGAGCAGCCGGTCGACCTCGAGCGACGAGATCGAGAGGCGCCGCGCGATCTCGTCCGCAGTCGCGGCGGTGTCCACGTACTCGCGCAGCCACGACAGCGGCACCCTCATCAGAACTGCCTCGCGACGCGAAGATCGTTGCGCCAGAGCTCTCGCAGGTCGGGAAGCTCGTGCCGGAGCATGGCGATCCGCTCGAGCCCGAGGCCGAACGCGAACCCGCTGTAGCGCTCAGCGTCGTACCCGACGAACTCGAACAGTTTCGGGTCGACCATCCCGGAGCCCCCGAGCTCGATCCACCCGGAGTGGCGGCAGACGGGACAGCCGGCCCCGTCGCAGACGTGGCACGAGACGTACGGCTCGACCGACGGCTCGGTGAAGGGAAAGTAGTGCGTCCGAAACTCCGTGCGGCGCTCCTGCCCGAAAAGCGCCTTCATGAAGACGTCGAGGGTTCCGAGCAGGTCGGAGAGTGCGATCCCCTCGTCGACCACGAGCCCTTCGACCTGGTGGAACATCGGCGTATGGGTCGCATCCGGCGTGTCGCGGCGATAGCAGCGGCCGAGGGAGACGATGTAGACCGGCGGCTGCTGCGCCTCCATCGTGCGGATCTGCGACGGCGACGTCTCGGTGCGCAACACGGTCTCGTCGTCGAGGAAGAGCGACGCGAGATGCGAGCGCGCAGGGTGTCCCGGCGGGAAGTTCAGCGCGTCGAAGTTGTAGCGGGTCGACTCGACCTCCCGGCCGTCGACGACGCGATACCCGAGCCCGAGGAAGAGGTCCTCGACCTCGCGCCGGATCTGCGTGATCAAGTGCAGGCGCCCGCGGGCGTAGCCGTCCACCGGGAGCGTCACGTCCACGCGCTCCTCGGCGAGCCGCCGGTCGAGCTCCTCGCGCTCGAGTGAGTCCGCCCGCTCCTCCACGGCCGACTCGATCCGCCGCTTCGCCGCGTTCAGCGTCCGGCCGTTCTCCGCGTCCCGGACCTCGCGCAACGCGAGCGGAAGCGCGCTCTTCCGGCCGAGATACTCGACGCGGACGGCCTCGATCTCGTCGCTCGACGCCGCGGCGGCGACCGCCGCGAGGGCCGCCTGCTCGAGCGCCTCGACGTCCATGGGACGTCCGAGGCTAGCAACTGAGGTGCCTGGCTTAAGCCAGGCACCTCAGCTGCTTGAATCGGGGCGATGAGCGCCCCCGACGCTTCTCACGGAATCGACGCAGCGCTGTACGACGCGATCGCCCGGATCTACGACCCATGGTCGATGTCGGTGCGGGAGGACGTCGGCTTCTATGTCGACGAGGCCATCCACTCCGGCGGCCCCGTCGTCGAGCTCGCCGTGGGCACGGGCCGTATCGCGGTTCCGACTGCGAAGGCGGGGATCCACGTGATCGGCGTCGACGAGTCGCCCGGCATGCTCGCCGTGGCGCGCGAGTACGCCGAGCGGGAGGGCGTCTCCGACCGGCTCGAGCTTCGCGTCGGCGACCTCCGCGAGCCGCCCGTGACCGAGCGGGTCCCGCTCGTGACGGTCCCGTTCCGCTCGCTGCTGCACATGCCGGACGACGCGGAGAAGGTGCGCGCGCTCTCGGCCGCGCGCGAGATGCTCGAGTCGGACGGGCTGCTCGTGTTCGACGTCTTCGCCCCGAGCCGGGAGGACATCGAGGAGACCGACGGACTCTGGCTCGAGCGCGAGCCCGGGATCTTCGAGCGGGCCGACTGGGATCTCCACGGCCGCTCCCTCGTGCTGACCGTGCGGAGCGACGATAGGACGGCCGCGACGATGGAGCTGCACTGGCTCTCGGCTGCGGAATGGAACGCCGTGATCGAGGACGCCGGGCTCGTCGTCGAGGCACTCTACGGCTGGTTCGACGGCCGTCCGTTCGAGGGCGGCGAGGACATGCTCTGGGTCTGCCGGCGTCAGCGCTGACGCGCAGACGTCAGAGGAGCTCGAGCGCGTCGCCGATCCGCACGACGCCCGGCTCCAGCACCGCGGCGTAGACGCCCATGCAGGGCTCGCCCTCGACGGGGCCGCGCTTCTCGAGCAGCTCGCGGAGGACATCCCGGTCGCGCACGCCCGTGTCGGGGCTCGCCGAGGGAACGGCGCACCGCGGGGTCGGGTCGCCGACGAGCAGCGTCGCCTCTCCGACGCGGACCCGCCGGTTGCGCCACGTGTCCTCCTCGTGCGCCGCCACGCCCTGGAGCTCGAGGAGCATCCGAAAGCGTCGCCCGTCGCCGTCGATCGACTCGAGCGACGCCTGCGACACGAGGGACGCCGGCCGGTCGTCGGTCGCCCAGCCTCCGTCGTCGCGCTCGACGAGCGTCAGCGAGCGGCCGGCGAGATCCGACAGTGCGTCTGCCCACGGTCCCGCGACGATTCGGCCGCGGAGTGCCCGGCCATACACCTCGGCGACGGTCGCGGTACCCGGCGCGACCTCACCGCCCACGGTGGTGCCGTCAGGCAGCGTGACCTCGAGCTGTCGCGAGTGAGCGTCCCATGACGCACTGGTGCGACAGAGCGTCGTGTCGCGCTTGCCGTTGTAGAGGCGCCGGTCGGCGTCGACGAGAAGGAAGCGACGATCCTCCCGCGCCCCGTCGGGGACGAGCTCGATCTCGTCCGGGTGGTCGAGCCTGAGGCTCTTGACCGGGGTCACGTTGATGCGTGCGACGCGTGCGTCCGCCATCGATCGGCGATCGTATCGGGGCCATTGGACGAGGCCCTGCCGCGGTCGATAGGGTGGCGGCTCGTGATCGCCGTGATCGTGATCATCGTGATCGTCGCGCTCCTCGTGATCGCGCTGATCGCGCTCTACAACCGGTTCGTCCGGCTGCGGAACCGCGTCGACAACGCGTGGGCCCAGATCGAGGTCCAGCTCAAGCGCCGGCACGACCTGATCCCCAACCTCGTCGAGACCGTAAAGGGCTACGCCGCCCACGAGCGCGGCACCTTCGAGGCGGTCACCCAGGCGCGCGCCGCCGC
>DASSBV010000238.1:0-2701 GCA_035698545.1 Gaiella sp.
ATGGTCACCCACGACCGCGAGATGGTCGACAAGATGCGCAAGCGCGTGATCGCGCTCGGCGACGGGAAGATCGTCCGGGACGAGCGTCGCGGCGGCTACGAGACCGAGTGATCGAGTGACCCGCTTCAAGCTCGTGACCTCCGAGGCGCTTCGCTCGATGGGCGCCAACATCTCGACCTCCTTTGCGGCGGCGACGACCGTCCTGATCGGGATGTTCCTGCTCGGCCTCTTGATCGCGCTCGGTACGTGGGTGGTCTCGTGGTCCGACCACGTGAAGGATCAGCTCCAGGTGAAGGTCGTCTTCGTTGACGGCGTGAAGGACAAGCAGATCAACGCGGTCGGCTCGTACCTCCGAGCGAACACGGGCTCGGGCGGCCTGATCAAGGACTACCAGTTCGTCTCCCGGAGAGAGGCGCTCGAACGGATGCAGAAGCGCTATCCAGAGCTCGCGCGCGATCTGCCCACGAACCCGCTGCCCGCGACCTACGAGGTCACGCCGCGGAAGGCGGAGCAGGTGAAGGACCTGTCGGTCGCGATCCGGACACAGAAGTTCCCGGGCGTCGAGAGCGTGAAGGACGGCAAGCAGACGTCCAAGCGCATCCTCCAGGTCGCGCGCGTGATCGAGGTGGTGTTCGTCGTCGCGGTGCTCGTCCTCCTGATCGCCTCCGTGCTCCTCATCGCGAACACGATCAGGCTCTCGATCTTCGCGCGCCGACGCGAGATCGAGGTGATGAAGCTCGTCGGAGCGACGAACTGGTTCGTGCGCGGCCCGTTCATGATCGAGGGCCTCCTCTGCGGGCTGATGGGCGCGCTTGCGGCGATCGTGCTGCTGCTGCTTGGCAAGGAGCTGGCGCTCCCGGCGATCCTCGGCCACATCGATACGACCAACGACGTCCGGGCGCTCGGCTTCACGCTCACTGCGCTGATCCTCCTAGCGGTCGGCCTCGTCGTCGGTGCCGTGGGCTCCACCTTCACGCTCCGCCGCTACCTCAAGGTCTAGTCGTTTCGTCGCACAAGCGACGAAACGACTGACGGCTACGGTTGCGCGATGGCTCGAGGCCGTCGCTCACGCCCCCGTCCGCCGCGCCGCCCGTCGCGCGCGGCGCGGCACGAACGCTCCACCGGCGCGTACAAGCGCGCCGCCGTGCGCCGCGCGGAGGACCGCATCGCGATCCGCCTCCCCGAGCGCCGGACGCGGCCCGAGACCGTGGTCGCCCACCTCGGCCCGACGAACTCCGGAAAGACGCACGACGCGCTCGAGTTCCTCGCGGAGCAGGGGCAAGGCGTCTACGCCGGTCCGCTACGGATGCTCGCGCAGGAGGCGCACCGCCGTCTCGCTGGCCGGCTCGGCGACGAGCAGGTCGGGCTGATCACGGGCGAGGAGCGCGTCAACGAGACCGCACCGATTCTCTGCTGCACCGTCGAGATGGCTCCCGGCTCCGGCGAGGTGCTCGTGCTCGACGAGGTGCAGTGGGCCGACGACGAGGAGCGCGGCGCGGCCTGGACGCAGCTGCTGCTCGCGGGCGAGTACCGCCACGTCCGACTGCTCGGCGCGCTCGATGCGTTGCCGCTCGTGCGGCGTGCGTTTCCCGATGCCGAGCTGCGCGTCCACGAGCGCAAGCTGCCGCTCGAGTTCGTCGGTGCTCGCCAGCTGCGGGGACTCACACCGGGGACGGTGGTCGTCGCATTCAGCCGGAAGGCCGTCCTCGCGCTCGCCGGCGAGGTGAACCGCATCCGCCCCGACCGTGTCGCGGTGCTCTACGGAGCGATGCCGCTCGCGTCGCGGCGAGAGGAGATCGACCGTTTCCTCACGGGCGGCGCGGACGTCTGCGTCGCGACCGACGTGCTCGGGCACGGCGTCAACCTCCCCTGCGAGACGCTCCTCTTCGCCGAGACGACGAAGTTCGACGGCGAGAACCGCCGGCCGCTCGTTCCGTGGGAGCTCGCGCAGATCGCCGGCAGGGCGGGTCGGTTCGGGCTCGTCGAGCGGGGTCACGTGGGCGTGCTCGTCGGGGTCGCCTGGGCGAGCGCCGACCCCGACCTCGTCGAGTCCGCGCTGGAGCCACACGTCGAGCTGCCGGAGGGGCACCGCGGCTACCGGATCGTCGACGAGGCCCGCATCGGACCCCGGCTCGGCGATCTCGGCATCGACGACGCCCGCGATCTCGACGCCGCGCTCGGGGCCTGGCACCGCGTGGCGACGCGCGAGTGGGCGCACGAGAGCTGGCTCGCGGTCGAGTCGCTCCAGCCGATCCGCGGCAGGCTCGCGGTGGTCGAGCGCCACCTCCGCGGCCGCGGCCGGCGTCTCGGGCTCCAGGACATGTGGACGCTCGTCAACGCGCCGGTCGATCCCGACGGGGCAGAGCTGCTCGGGCTGCTCGCGCTGGCCGTCGCCGGGGATCGCACGCAGCGCTCGCTGCTCCAGTTCCTGCTCGACACGACCCGGCTGCGCGACGCGACGCTCGAGGAGGCGGAGGAGGCGGGCCGCGTTGCGGCGATCCTGCGGTGGTTCGCGCTTCAGTACCCGGGCGTGGGCGGCGTCACGATCGAGCGGGCCGCGGACCTCGAGCGCGCCGCGGCGGAGCGCGTCGTCAGGCGTCTGGCGTTCGAGGTGCGCGACGGCAAGCTCGGCCGCTGCCGTTCGTGCGGGCGGAGCTGTCCGCCGTGGTTCCCGCTCTGCGACCGCTGCGCGCGCTCGGGC
>DASSBV010000239.1:0-2992 GCA_035698545.1 Gaiella sp.
GAAGGCGGTCGAGCAGGGCGCCAAGGTCGTGCTGTCGCCCGCCACGAAGGCCTATCTCGACATGAAGTACTCGCCGTCGTATCCGCTCGGCCTCGTCTGGGCCGGCACGACGAGCGTGCGCGACGCGTACGAATGGGATCCTGCGACGCAGGTGAAGGGGATCCCCGAGCAGAGCATCCTCGGCGTCGAGGCCGCTCTCTGGTCGGAGACGATCGACACCCGGACGGGCCTCGACGCGCTCGCTTTCCCGCGCCTCCTCGGGATCGCGGAGATCGCCTGGTCGCCCGCCGCGGGGCGCTCGTGGGGTGAGTACCGCACGCGGCTCGCCGCCCAGGCCCCGCGTCTCGACGTCCTCGGTGTCGACTTCCACCGCTCTCCGGAGGTGCGCTGGGCTTCGCCTCCCACCTCGTGAGCGGCCCGCCTGGGCGGTGTCCGACTTCAAGTCGGACACCGGGCGACCTCCTTCAGCGCTTGCCGGTGAGCGAGCCCAGACCCGTGTTCAGCCGCGCGCCGGGGCAGGCACCCCAGTAGCCCGCGTGCTCGCCTCGCGCGGCAGCGACCGCGTCGAGCAGCTCGGCCGCATGCTCGCCGCGGTCGCCCCGGAAGAAGTACGGCGAGGCGGCGCCGCGGCGGACGAGCTCGACGTTCACGTCCCTATCTCCGACGAGGACGTAACGCAGGAGACGGCCGTAGCGGTCGGTGTCGTCGAGGGCCGGATCGCGGACGAGACGGACGCGCGTGCCCTCGGGGACAAGGGCGGCGAGCGCCCGCCGGGCGGCCCGGCCGTAGCAGTCGGTTGTCAGCTCCGGCGCATCCACCTGCACGAGCCGGACCTTCGCGCCGCCGCGCAGGGTGAGCGTGTCGCCGTCGTTGATCCGCGCGACCACGGCCGTGTCCGTTGCGGCGGAGGTCTCCTGGGGCGACCCACCGTCGCCGCACCCCGCCGCCGGGAGGACGAGCGACGCGGCGAGCGCCGCTATCAGTCGGTGGCGACCCACACGAGCCGGGTCTCGACCACGCGGACGTCGGTCGCCTCCAGGCGGATCGAGAGCGTGTCGACCTCGTCGGCGACCCCGCGCCACCGCTCGTCGATCTCCGCGACCTCGTCGGCAATCTCCTGCTCGAGCTCGGCGAGGTCGTCCTTCGTCGCGTCGACCTTCGCCTCCGCGGTCTCCTTCCGCTCAGCGCTGCGGGCGGACATGCCGCGACGCGAAGCCGCGCTCGAGATGGCGCCCGCCATCGACCGCGTGCTGCGCCGCCCGCCGAGGAGCGCGCCGAGCACGGCGCCGGCGCCGGCCAGCACCTCGGTGGCCCGCCGTGAGCGCGTGTCGGTTTGCAGCTCCTCGACCCGGCGCTGCGCCTGGGAAAGGGCGCGGTCGAGGCGCTCGCGCTTTGCCTCGAGGCGGTCCCGGATCTTCGCGGTCTCGGCGTCGGCCCGCTCCTGCGCGGCAGCGTCGCAACGCTTGGCAAAGTCCTCCGGCGACTCGCCCGGGCGAGAGACGAGCTTCAGCTGGCGGTTTCGCTGCAGCTCGAGCGGACGCCGCTCGACGAGACGGTCGCGGATCTCCTTCGCCGTCGTCTTGAAGAACGCATCCTTCGCGATCGGCGCGCCTGGTAGCACGTAGACGGCGCTCGCCGGCGGCGCGGCGGCGAAGTCGCGCTCGTCGTAGTCGACCTGCGTCTCGCTATCGAGCTCGACGCCCCCGTCGAGCGGCCCGTACACCGCCTCGAACTCCTCTTGCTCGTCGACGTCCGCGGTGCTGTCGTCGTAGCGGAGCGAGACGCGCGCGGCGAGGAACGCGCGCAGGCGGGTCGAGCCGGGCACGGCGCCGATGCCCGAGGCCCAGGGCGCGGCTGGATCGAGAAAGCACACCGGGATGCCCGACGCGACGGGCGGTGCGACCGTGCTCTCGTCCGCCGCCAGCTCCGCAGGTGCCGATTCCGACCTCGGCGCCGACACCGCCGCGGGCTCACCCGCGCTAGTTGCAACTTGCAACTTGCCGTCTTCCGCAGGCTCCAGGCGGGCGACCTGCTCCTTCGTGAGCGGGCCGCAGAGATACGACATCGCCCAGCGGGTCGTGAAGAGGCGCGGGGTGGAGGACTTCGCCGAGACGAGCAGGAACTGGCGCTTGCCCAGACCGCCGATCGCCTTGTCGAGGGCGCCGACATCGGTGCCGCCCGCCGCCGAGCGCAGCCCCTCCAGCACGCGCGCCTTGTCGTTCTCGGTCTGGAGCCTCCCCACGAGCCACGTCCCGGCGTTCGACATCGCCTTGTAGTCGAGGTCGACCGGGTTCTGGGTCGAGAGCACGAGCCCGAGCCCGAAGGCGCGACCCTGCTTGAAGATCGTGAGGATCGGCTTCTTCGGCGGCGGGCTCGCCGACGGCGGCACGTAGCCGAACACCTCGTCCATGTAGGCGAGCGCGCGCAGGTCGGGCGTGCCTTCCTGGCCGCGCATCCACGTGACGAGCTTGGAGAAGACGAGCGTTACGACGAACTGACGCTCCTCCTCCGAGAGATGTGCGAGATAGACGACGGCGCAGCGCGGCTTGCCGTCGGGGGTGAAGAGCATCGCCTGCGGGTCGAGGGGGTCACCCTGGCCCCAGGCCGCAAAGCTCGGCGAGGCCACGAGCGAGTTGAGCGTGAAGGCGAGCTTCGTGCGGTCGGCGGGCGGGAAGAACTGGTCGATCTCGAAGACGCCGAGCTTGCGGATCGGTGGCGCCTGGATCTCGCCGATCAGCGTGCCGAGGTCGAGGTCGCGGCCCGCCCGCCAGGCGTTCTCGATCAGGTTCGAGAGCAGCACGTGCTCCCGGCTCGAGAGCGGGTCGGCCCGGATCCCGACGAGCGCGAGGAGGCTCGTCACCGTCGCCTCGATCTCGTCGCGGAGCGCCTCCTCCTCCGTGTCCCACGAGAGCCGCGGCACGCCGAGCGACCCGATGATGTTGAGCGGGACGCCCGCGGTCGAGCCCGGCGTGTAGATCGTGACGTCGGCCGC
>DASSBV010000240.1:0-19253 GCA_035698545.1 Gaiella sp.
GTCCGCGATCGCGCGTGTCACCGCCTGGCGGATCCACCAGGTCGCATACGTGGAGAACTTGAACCCCTTGCGGTAGTCGAACTTCTCGACCGCCCGGATCAGGCCGAGCGAGCCCTCCTGGATGAGGTCGAGGAACGAGAGGCCGCGCCCCAGATAGCCCTTCGCGATCGAGACGACGAGCCGCAGGTTCGCCTCGATCATGTGCTGCTTCGCCGCCTCGTCGCCGCGCTCGATCCGCTTGGCAAGCGACACCTCCTGGTCGGCGGTGAGGAGCGGCACCTTCCCGATCTCGCGGAGGTAGAGCCGCAGGGAGTCGAGCGAGGGCTCGACGGTGAGGTCCAGCTTCGGTGCAGCCGACTCCTCGGGGGGCACGATCGGCTGCTCGTGGGGCAGCGCCTTGTGCTGCTCGCCTTCGACCAGCTCGATCGCGTGGTCGATGAGGTAGGTCGTGAAGTCCTCGAGCTGCTCCTTCGTGAGGTCCACGTCCTCGAGCGACTTGACGATCTCGTCGTAGGTCAGGAACCCCTTTTCCTGTCCTTGCTCGACGAGTCTGTGGAGCTCTTCGACGTCCGGAAGGGCGATATCGACGGAGAGCATGAACCCCTCTTTCTGCCAGGCGGTTGACGGAGACAGATCTTCGAAACCAGTGAACGAACCCAGCTTGAGACAGACCCTCGAACGCAGCGAGCCGGACCTCGACGCCCCGGCTCAGACCCTTCGGCGGGGGATCGTATACGCGGCTTCCACGTTTGCAAAGTCGATCGTTCTCCGATCCCGCTGCGGGGTCGTCACAAGCGGTGTCCTACTCGACAACGCGCAGCTCGCCCACCTGCTCGCCGTGGCTGTTCGTCACCTCGAGCCCCCCGAGACCCTCTGCGTCGACGCCAAGCCGCGCGAGCAGGGACGCCGTCGCCGGCGCAAGGGCGCGGAAAGCACCGTCCGCGACCTTGAGGCAGAGGCCCACTCCGTCCGGGGAGGCTGCGCACAAGAGACCCTCCGCGCCGCCCTTCGCCACCCAGCCCGGGACCGAGCGGATGAGCTGGACATCGAGCGCGACCGGGCCGCGCAGGAGGTCGGGGTTGGCCTGCATCGCCGCCACGACCCGGGCGCCGCCTTCCAGCTCGGGCAGACGGGCGAACGCCTGCGCCGCACGCTCGAGCGTCACGCCGAAGGTCAACACCCCACAGCCGTCGATCGCCGTCGGGATCTCGGCCGGCTCGAGCTCGGCCGCGGCGGCGACCTCCGCGAGCATCGCGTCCTGGCACGGATGCCCGGCGAACCGGTACCCGTCCGACGGCCACTCCTTCGCACGGCACAGGGCCAGCAGGCCGGCGTGCTTGCCCGAGCAGTTGTGCGCGATCCGCGTGAAGTCCACCCCGCACTCGAGCTCGTTCTCCTCCGCGGGCGCAGCGGCGAGGAGCCTGCGGACGACGGCGAGCTGCTCGGGGGCTCCCAGGTGCGAGGCGCACATCAGCGCGATCTCCTCGTCGTCCAGGTCCGGTCTCGCACGGACGACGGGCAGCGCCTGGATCGGCTTCGCCGACGAGCGGAGGAAGCTCACGAGCTGCGGATCGCCGAACGCCTCCTCGACCCGCCCTTCGCGCACCGCGACCGCGTGCACGACGTGCCGTGCCTCGACGACCGGCCCGCGCGTGACCTCGACGATCATCGGCTCCACGGCGCCCGAGCCTACGCGACCCGCGGCGAGAGCAGTGTCAGGAGGCCCGGCGCGAAAGTACGCTTCGGCCATGCCGGAGCTGCCCGAGGTCGAGGCCTGGGTGCGGGAGCTCGACCCGGACGTGAGCCGCGCGCCGATCGAGCTCGCGCGGCCCGGCCACGTCGCGACGCTGAAGACCTTCGATCCGCGACCCGACGCGCTCGAGGGACGCCGCTTCGCGGGGGCCGAGCGGCGCGGCAAGAACCTCGTGCTCCCGACCGAGGACGGCGAGCTCGTGCTCCGCGTGCACCTGATGAGCGCCGGAAGGCTGCGGTACGTCCCGGCGGGCAAGAAGGGCCCCCAGCGGCCCATGTTCCAGGTGCGCTTCGCGGACGGCGGGGAGCTCGTCCTCACCGAGGCCGGCAAGAAGAAGCGGGCCGGCGTCTGGCTCGTCACCCCGGGGCAGCTGGACGAGGACCTCGCGCACCTCGGCCCGGACGCGCTCGAGATCGACGCGCAGACGCTCGCCCCGATCCTCGCCCGCGAACGCCGTCAGCTCCATCCGTTCCTTCGCGACCAGCGGGCGCTCGCCGGTATCGGCCGAGCCCACGCGAACGAGATCCTCTGGGAGGCGCGCCTCTCCCCGTTCCGGCTCTCAACCGACCTCGGCGACGAGGAGGTGGAGACGCTCGCGACGACGATCCGCGAGGATCTCGCCCGGGCGCTCGAGCTGCGCATCGAGGGGAAGGGCGACTCCGTCGTCTACTGCGTCCACGGGCACTTCGGCGAGCCGTGCCCGCGCTGCGGCGAGATGCTCCGCCGGGTCGACTTCGAGGAGCACACGATCACCTACTGCCCGGCCGAGCAGACCGGGGGCCGCATCCTCAAGGACCGGCGGCTGTCGAGGCTGCTTCGGTGACCGTCCGCGCTCGCCTGCGCAGGGCGAGCGAGGCGTTCGAGGGCGGCGACCATCCCGCGGTCGTCGCCGCCCTTCGCCCCATCCTCGACGACCCTGCCCGGTGGGCGGCACTCGGCCGCGCCGACGGTGCGGCTGCCGTCGGCGTCGCGTACATGGGGGGCGTCAGTCGCCTCGTCGTCGGCGACCCCGACGGAGCAGCCACGTGGCTCGGGCTCGTCGCCGGCGACGGCGACATCCCTCCTCACGTCCGCCGCGCGCTCGCGCAGGTCGAGCTCGCCCGCGGAGAGCTCGACGACGCCCGCGCGCTCCTCGACGACAGCGAGCACGCGGCACCGGCCGACCGCGCGCTGAGCATGATCGCGGCGTTCCGCGCGGGCCACGCCGACGACGCAGCCCGGCTCGCCGACGACCTCGAGCGACAGCTCGCGGCCGGAACGGGCGGGCGCGCGCGCAGCTCACGGATGGCGCACCGGCCACCCTGCCGCTCGCTTCGCACGAGCGGGTGATCCGCGCGGGCGCGCTCCGTCTCACAGGCGATCTCGACGCCGCTGCCGAGATCCTCGACGACGCCCGCGCCTCGCTCCCGGAGGGAAGCTGCGATCGCGGCCTCGCAGAGCGCGAGCACGCGCGCGTGCTGCGCGCCCGCGCGCTCGACGAGCCGGCACGCGACGCCTTCCTCGTCGCGACGCGTGCGTTCGAGGCGGCGGGCGAGCGCTGGCTCGCGGACGCGACGGAGCGGGAGTCGGACGCCGGCTGACGCGGGCCCGGGCACGCGGTGTACCGTGGCCCGCGTGAGCGACGTCTTTGCCGTGCAGGACATGCAGGCCTCCGCGCCGCCGGTGGGGCTCGCGCTCTCGCGAGCGGGTGTCACGGGGGTGCAGAAGGCCATTCGCATCCGCCGCGGCCGGCAGGAGATCCTGATGTCGGCGGAGATCGACTGCACCGTCGACCTCTCGCGCGACCAGAAGGGCGTGCACATGTCGCGCTTCCCGGAGCTCTTCGACGAGGCGATCGACGGCGTCGTACTCGGGGAAGGGCTCCTCGTGGAGGCACTCGCCGACCGGATCGCGTCCCAGATCGTGGAACGACAGCAAGCGCTGCGCGCGCACGTGAGGATCGTCGCTCGCTGGCCGCTGCGCCGGACGACCCCCGTCACGGGGCTCACGACCCAGGAGATCGTCTCGCTGATCGGGATCGCCTCCTCGACGGCCGAGCGGACACGCCGTGTCGTCGGCGTCGAGGCGACGGGGATCAACGCCTGCCCGTGCGCGCAAGGGCTCGTTCGCGACCGGGCCGCGGAGCGGCTCCTCGAGGCGGGCTTTGGCGAGGATGTCGAGCGGATCCTCGAGCTCGTCCCGATCGCGACGCACAACCAGCGCGGCCGCGGGACGCTGCTCGTTGGCACTGAGCGGGAGCTCGACGCCGAAGACCTGATGGGCGTCGTCGAGCGCTCGATGAGCGCACCGGTGTTCGAGCTGCTCAAGCGGCCGGACGAGCTGTTCGTCGTCGAGCACGCCCACCTGCGCCCGCGCTTCGTCGAGGACTCCGTGCGGATCGCGATCGCCGAGCTGCTCGCCGCCGAGGCGGGCCTCGAGGACGGTGATTTCGTGCTCTCCCGCCAGGTGAACCTCGAGACGATCCACGACCACGACGTCGTCGCCGAGCGCTGGGGCACGGTCGGCGAGCTTCGCGCCGAGCTGTCCGGCGGCGCCCCGGCGGAGCACCAGACCTCGCTCGAGGACTGGCTCTCCCGCTAGCGCCTACGAACGTGAGGGAGCACCGCGGGCGAAACGCGGCTCGGTGCCCGAGAGCAGTCTTCTGACGTTCTGGCGGTGCAGCGCCAGCACGCCGACCGCCGCGATCGCCGTGAAGGCGACGACGGGCCAGGAGGCGCCGAATGCGAGGCAGAGCACAGGCAGCGCCGCCGCCGCGAGCATCGACGCGAGCGAGGCGTAGCGCGTCAGCGCGAAGGCGAGGATCCAGATCGCGGCGCAGCCGAGCGCGGCCAGCGGCGCGAGGGCGAGGGCGACCCCGCCCGCGGTCGCGACCATCTTCCCGCCCTTCGAGAAGCCGAGGTAGAGCGGCCGGGCATGACCGAGCATCGCCGCGGCTCCGGCGAGGACGCCGACCCAGTCACCGCCGAGCCGGAGCCCGAGCGCCGCCGGCACGAGGCCCTTGAGCACGTCGAGCACCGCCACCGGCAGGCCGAGCGAGCGGCCGTAGACGCGCCAGACGTTCGTGGCCCCCACGTTCCCGCTGCCGTGGCGGCGGATGTCGTCCCCGCGCACAAGGCGAGGGAGGACATAACCGAAGGGAATGGAGCCGACGAGGTAGGCGGCGAGGACGAGGACGACGTCGCCGATCACGGCTCGGCGTGCGCGCCCGTCATGTCGAGATCGCGTACGTGGCGATCCACCCGTTGACGACGTCCCAGTCGAGGTTCTCGAAGAACGCGTCCACGTACGAAGCCCGGTCGGTCTGGTAGTCGAGGAAGTACGCGTGCTCGTAGACGTCGAGGGCGACGAGCGGCGTCGCGTTCCACACCGGGAACGTGTTCTGGGCGTCGCCGATGTAGTTGAACACGCGTCGCTCGTCCCGGTCGTAGGCGGTCCAGGCCCAGCCACGCGCGGCCATCGCGGTGGCGCGCAGGTCGGCGCGCCACGCGTCGACCGAGCCGAAGTCCCGCTCGACGAACGCGCGGAACGCCCCGTCCGGGTCGCCCCCCTCGCCGCCGAGATGCGCGAAGTACACCTCGTGGTTCTTGATCCCGCCGATCGCGAAGGTGAGGTCGACCTTGAGCGCGCGCAAGTCGGAGGAGACCTGGTTCGCGCGGCCGAGGTCGACGTCTTCGAGCAGGCCGAGGATCTCGTTCCGCTTCGCGACATATCCCTGGTAGAGGCGGTGGTGCGCCTCGACCGAGGCCCGCGAGATCCCCGAGAGCTGGAGCAACCGCGGATCGAGTGGGCGGGCGGAGATCTCCTCGAACGACGGCATCGCGACTCCTGGTGCGGCGGGACGGGACGGGCGTGAGCATATCCTTGTGTCGACGACCGAACCGAAGGAGAGAGACCGATGGCGTACTCCGTTCCCGACCTCGCGTACCCCTTCGACGCGCTCGAGCCGCACATCGACGCGCGCACGATGGAGATCCACCACGACAAGCACCACGGCGCGTACGTGACGAACCTGAACGCCGCACTCGAGGGCACTGAGTGGATGGACCGGCCGATCGACACGGTCCTCTCGAACCTCGAGATCATCCCCGAGGACAAGCGGACCGCCGTCCGCAACAACGGCGGCGGGCATGCCAACCACACCCTCTTCTGGGAGATCATGGGGCCGGACGGTGGCGGCGAGCCGACCGGTGACCTCGGCGCGGCGATCTCCGATGTCTTCGGCTCGTTTGCCGACCTCCAGGCTCAGGTGAACGACGCGGGCGTGAAGCGCTTCGGCTCCGGCTGGAGCTGGCTCGTCTGGGACGGGACCGGGCTCGCGGTGCTCTCGACGCCAAACCAGGACTCACCGGTGATGGAGGGCAAGACGCCCCTCCTCGGCGTCGACGTGTGGGAGCACGCCTACTACCTGAGCTACCAGAATCGGCGCCCTGACTACCTCGCGGCGTGGTGGAACGTCGTGAACTGGGACGCGGTGGGGGCGCGGTACGACGCGGCGCGCTCCGGCTGACGGCAGTTCGACCCGCGCGGCTTGAATCCGCCGGCGCACGTCGCGCGTATTGCCTTGCATGGATGCGGCGATCGCCTTGCGGCTCGACTTGCCGCGCGCTCCGACAGGGGCCAGCATCCCTGTGATGAGCGCCGACTCCCGGACGGATGCCGAGCTGATCGGCCTCGTCGCGAACGGCGACCATCGGGCGTTCGAGGAGCTCCACCGCCGCTACGCGCGCCCGGTGCTCGGGATCGCACTCAGGCGGATCGGTGACCGGGGCCGCGCGGAAGATGCAACGCAGGACACGTTTGCGAGCCTCTGGCGATCGGCCGGGCGATTCGACCCGACGCGGGGAAAAGCAACCTCGTGGCTGTTCACCGTGGCGCGAAACGCGATCGTCGACGGTCTCAGGCGCCGCTCGGAGACGACCTTCGACGCGCCGCCCGACGTGCCCGAGCCCGGGCCGGGCCCCGACGACGCGGCCGAGAGCGAATGGGTCTCGTGGCGGGTGCACCGGGCGATCGAGACGTTGCCCGACCAGGAGCGCACCTTGATCGAGCTCGCCTACTGGAGCGGCCTCTCGCAGTCGGAGATCGCTGCAAAGCTCGACGTCCCGCTCGGGACGGTCAAGACGCGGACGAGGTCGGCGCTCGGCAAGCTCGCGGACGAGCTGGGCGAGGAGCTTCGATGACCGACCTACGCGACATGATCGGCGACGACGTCGATCCCGAGGAGCTCGAGCGCCTGCAGCGCGTCCACACCCTGCTGGAGCAGGCGGGCCCGCCCCCGTCCCTCTCTCCGGGCCTGGCGCGGCCCCCTGCTTCCGGCGGCGACGTGATCGCGTTCCCGCGCCGCTACCGTCCGCTCGCCGCGATCGCGGCGGTCGCCGCGGCGGCAGTGCTGTTCACCGTTGGTTACCTGGTCGGAAACACGGGGCCGAGCACGGAGTTCACCGTCGCGATGAGCGGCTCCGGCGGCGCCTCCGGCTCGCTCGAGATCTATGCGAAGGACCACGCGGGCAATTGGCCGATGCGACTCCACGTCGACGGGCTTGCGGAAGGCAAGTATGCGCTGTGGCTGACGCGGGGCGGCAGGCTCGCAGAGCCCTGCGGCTCGTTCGCAGTGGCCTCCGGCACTGCGAACGTGCCCCTCAACGCGCCGTACAAGCTCCGCTCGTTCGACGGCTGGGTCGTCGTGCCCTCGGGCAGCCGCCAACCCGTGCTGACCACCTGACGACGGCACGACGAGCGGCCGCGGATGGCCAGGAACTTTCGAGAGAAAAACACTGAGCCGGCAAACCCGAAGGCCCACCGGCTCAGATGGGGAGACTCTACGGGCCGAGCCGAACCCGGCGCAAGGCTGAGCCAGACGAAAATTCTCGCAAATTGCGAGTTTTTCCGGGTCAAGCGCGGCGGATCGAGAGCACCCGCGCCTTCCAGGCACCGCGCGGGGCGTGGACATCCACGACCGTCCCGACCGCGGCTCCCATGAGCGCCGACCCGAGCGGCGAGTCGGTCGAGACGCCGCCCACGGAGGAGATCGTGATCTCCATCGTCTCGCCGTGCTCGTCGGCCACCTCCACGATCGAGCCGGGGCCGACGTGCTCGTCGGTGTCGTGTTCCACGACGACGGCGGTGCGGAGACGCTCGCGGAGCTTCGCGATCCGAGCCTCGAGCAGGCCCTGCTCGTTCTTCGCCGCGTGATACTCGAAGTTCTCGGAGAGGTCACCGAACGACCGCGCGGTCGCGATCGCCTCGATCGCCGCAGCCCGACGGGGCCCCTCGAGCTCCGCCAGCTCTGCGTCGAGGGCGTCCTTCTGGGCCTGCGTGAGCACCTCTCCCTGCTCGGACATGCACCGGAGGCTACCGCCTCGTTCAGCGCACGTCGCGCGCGTAAGTCACGCGCACCCATCCGTCGCCGGGCTCGCGAGCGGTCTCGCGCCACTCGCTCCAGTCGACCTCGGGGAACGTCGTGTCACCGTCCGGCTCCTGCTCGACGAACGTGATGACGAGCGTGTCGGCATACAGCAGCGCGGCGCTGTAGACCTCTCCCCCGCCCACCACGAACACCTGGTCGTCGAGCGAGCGAGCCCGTTCGAGCGCCTGCTCGAGGTCGTGGGCCACGACCACCTCGTCGTCGCCCGCCGACCAGTCGTCCCGCCGGGTCACGACGATGGTCGTCCGGCCCGGTAACGGCCGCCCGATCGACTCGTACGTGCGCCGGCCCATCACGAGCACGTGGCCAAGCGTCGTCTCCTTGAACAGCCGCAGGTCGTCGGGCAGGTGCCATGGCAATCCGCCGTCGGCGCCGATCACGCCGTTCCGCGCGACCGCGGCGACGATCGCGATGCTCACCTCGAGCTAGACCGCGATCGGCGCCTTGATCGCCGGGTGTGGGTCGTACCCGACGACCTCGATCGACTCGAAGCCGAAGTCCTCGAGCTCGCGGCAGGCCGGGTCGAGCTCGAGAGTCGGCAGCGGGCGGGGCTCGCGACCGAGCTGCTCGTGGGCCTGGTCGAGATGGTTGAGATAGAGATGCGCGTCGCCGACCGTGTGGACGAAGTCGCCGGCGCGCAGGCCTGTGACCTGCGCGACCATGTGCGTCAGGAGCGCATACGACGCGATGTTGAACGGAACGCCGAGGAAGAGGTCGGCCGAGCGCTGGTAGAGCTGACACGAGAGCCGGTCGCCGGCCACGTAGAACTGGAAGAGCGCGTGACACGGGGCAAGCGCCATCCGCGGGAGATCGGCGACGTTCCACGCGCTGACGATGTGGCGGCGTGAGCCCGGGTCGTGCCGGATGCTCTCGATCACCGCGCCCAGCTGGTCGATCGCGTGCCCGTCGGGGGCCGGCCACGAACGCCACTGGCGGCCGTAGACGGGGCCGAGGTCTCCATTCTGGTCGGCCCACTCGTCCCAGATCGTGATCCCGTGCTCCTGGAGCCAGCGGACGTTCGAGTCGCCACGGATGAACCAGAGGAGCTCGCCCACCACCGATCGCACATGGACCTTCTTCGTCGTCACGAGCGGGAAGCCGTCCTCGAGGTCGAAGCGCATCTGATGACCGAACACGCTGAGGGTGCCCGTGCCGGTGCGGTCGTCCTTCCGGACGCCTTCGTCGAGCACGAGACGCATGAGGTCGAGGTACTGCTCCACGTAGCGATTGTGCCAACGGAGTCGGCGCGCTCGCGGTCGGCCTCGGAATCGTACGGCGGGATACGGTCTCCTCGTGAGCGCGGGCTCGTCGGCTCTGCGAGGCCTTGCCGGGCGCGTTGGCCGGGGACTACGACCGACCGGCCTCGACCGCCGGATGGCCACTCTCGGAGTGACTCGCGGTGACATCGCGATCGACTGCGGCGCCAACGTCGGCAATGTGACGGCGGCACTCGCGGGCCGCGGCGCGTTCGTCCACGCGTTCGAGCCGAATCCCGCCGCGTTCGCGACGCTCGCCGAGCGGTTCGCCGACGTCCCGAGCGTCACGCTCCATCCGCAGGCGGTGCTCGACAGGGCCGGGACGGTCCGCCTGTATCTCCACGTCGACGCGGCCGACGACCCCGTCGGGGCGTCCGTCGGCTCGAGCGTCCTTCCCTTCAAGGGGAATGTCGACGAGGAGCGTTACGTCGAGGTCGAGGCGATCGACCTCTCCGAGTTCGTGCTCGCGCTCCCGGGGCCGGTGAAGGTCATGAAGATCGACGTCGAGGGGGCCGAGTGCCCCATCGTCAACCGCCTCATCGACACCGGCGCGATCGAGCGGACCGAGACAGTGCTGGTCGAGCTGCACGACCGCCACATCCCGGAGTTGCGCCGCGACTTCGCGGCGCTCCGAGAGCGGCTCCGACGCGAGGGCCTGGAGTCCCGCGTCCTGACGGACTGGGAGTAGGACGCCGCCGTTGGGCCTCAGAAGAGACCGACGACGTTGCCCTCGGCATCGATGTCGATCGAGAACGCGGCGGGGTTCGTACCGAGCCCGGGCATCGTCTGCATGTCTCCGCAGAGCGCGACGATCCAGCCCGCTCCGGTGTAGGGACGGAGGTCGCGCACGGTCACCGTGAACCCCGTCGGCGCGTTGAGGAGCGTCGCGTCGTGCGAGAGCGAGAGATGCGTCTTCGCCATGCAGATCGGCAGGTTGCCGAGGCCCGTTGCCTCGAAGGCGGCCGCCTTCTCCTTGGCGGTCTTCAGTAGGAACACGTCGTCCGCGCCGTAGACCTGGGTGGCGATCGCCCGGATCTTCTCCTCGATCGGCGCGTCGAGCGGGTATGCGAAGCGAAAGTCGTTCGGCTCGTCCGCGGCGGCGACCACGGCCTCCGCGAGCGCCGTGGCACCCTTCCCGCCCTGCTCGAACGCCGTGTTCACCTCGGCCGCGTACGCGCCGTGCTCGACCGCGAGCCGCCGGACGAGCTCGAGCTCCTCCGGCATGTCGCCGGGGAACTTGTTCACGGCGACCACCGCGTCGAGGCCGAAGCGGCGGATGTTGCCGATATGCCGTGCCATGTTCGCCGCGCCGAGCTCGATCTCGGCGCTGCCGCCGTCGACGTCGCCACCGTGGTGCTTGAGGGCTCGTACCGTGGCGACGAGCACGACCGCGCTCGGGTGGAGATCGCCGATCCGGCAGGTGATGTCGAAGAACTTCTCCATCCCCATGTCCGAGGCGAACCCCGACTCGGTTACGAGGTACTCGCCGAGCTTGAGCCCCACCCGGTCGGCCACGAGCGAGTTGTTCCCGTGGGCGATGTTCGCGAAAGGGCCGCAGTGGACGAAGGCGGGCTGGCCCTCGAGCGTCTGCACGAGATTCGGCTTGAGCGCGTCCTTGAGGACCACGGTCATCGCGCCGGCCGCTCCGATCTGCTCCGCACTGATCGGCTCACCGTCGTACGTCGCGCCGATCGTGATGCGTCCGAGTCGCTCCCGCAGGTCGTGGAGGTCGCGTGCGACGGCGACGACCGCCATCACCTCGCTCGCCGCGGTGATGTCGAACCCCGTCTGCCGGGGGTAGCCGTTCACCCGGCCGCCCAGGCCGGTCACGACGTCGCGGAGCGAGCGGTCGTTCATGTCCATGCACCGCTTCCACGACACGGTCAGCGGATCGATCCGAAGCCGGTTGCCGTGAAGCCGGTGTGCGTCGATCAGCGCCGCGAGAAGATTGTTCGCTGCGGTGATCGCGTGGAGGTCGCCCGTGAAGTGCAGATTGAGGTCCTCCATCGGGACGACCTGCGCGTGACCGCCTCCGGCGGCGCCGCCCTTGATCCCGAAGACCGGTCCGAGGGATGCTTCACGAATCGCGAGCACCGGTCGCCGGCCGAGCGCCCCGAGCCCCTGGACGAGGGAGACCGAGGTCGTCGTCTTTCCCTCGCCCGGCGGCGTCGGCGTGATCGCGGTGACGTTGACGATCTTCCCGTCCGGGCGATCGGCGAGCCGATCGAGGACCGAGAGGTCGACCTTGGCCTTGTAGCGTCCGTAGAGCTCGAGCTCGTCGGGGTCGATGCCGGCCTCTTGCGCCACCTCGTCGATGGGTCGGAGCGTGGCAGCCTGGGCGATCTCGAGGCTCGAGCGCATCGTCTTCGTCGATCCTTTCGGTCGGGGTTTGCGGCTTGGAAAGGTGGGTTCGCAGACCGCGGCTGCGGGGCAAGTTACAAGCTGCAATGTGCTCTCACGCCGGTGAGGCGACGCCTCAGTGGTGCGCGACGACCCCCAGATGGCGCTCGTGGGCGCCCGTTGCGAGGATCTCCTCGATCTGGCCGACGACGTGCCGGAGCTCGTCGTCCGTGTTGTAGTAGTGCGGCCCGAGCCGGATCCCGGCGTCGGGACGGAAGTCGCAGAGGATCTGGCGCTCGGTGAGCTCGCGATGGACGGCCGGGAAGTCCGGCACATGGATCGTGACGGTGCCCCCGCGGCGCTCGGGTGACGTCGGGCTGCGCACGTCGAACCCCGCTTCCCCTGCTAGGTCGATGAGGAGCTGCGTCTGGCGCAGCGAGTTCGCGCGAATCCGATCGACGCCGACCTCCTCGATCAGGTCGTAGCCGGCCGTTCCCGCGTAGTGCGCGGGCACGTTCGGCGTGCCGGTGAGGAAGCGTGCGGCACCGCTCGTGAACCGCATCTCCTCCTCGAACCCGAACGGCGCCTCGTGCGCCTGCCAGCCGGTGTACGTCGGAGTCAGCCGCTCCGCGAGATCGGGACGAACGTAGAGCCAGCCGTTGCCCGGGCCACCACAGAGCCATTTCACCGACCCGCCGACCGCGAAATCGACGTCGAGCGCGGTTACGTCGACCGGGACGATCCCGGCGGACTGGTAGCAGTCCAGGATCACGTGCGCCCCGACCTCGTGGGCGCGGCGCACGATCGGCTCGACGGCCTGGATCTCGGCGGTCTTGAAGAGGACGTGGCTGATCGGCACGAGGAGCGTCCGCTCGTCGATCGCGTCGACGATCTCCTCGTCGTCCTCGCAGACGACGACCTCGAGCTGCGGCTGTGCCTGGTAGAGGTAGCGCACCGACGGGAAGTTCCCGCGCTCGTAGACCACGCGCTTCCGGCTCGGCTCCGGCGGGAGGAAGCAGCTGAGCACGACCGCCTCAGCGATTGCGACGTTCTGGTGCATCACGGTCGTCCCGGCCGGCGCGCCGACGATGCGGCCAACCTGGTCGCCGACCGTCATCGGCATCCTCCACCACCCCTCGCCCCACGAGCGGATCCCTCGCTCCCGCCACATCCGCGCGTACTCGGCCAGCCGCTCTTCCGTCTTGCGCGGCATGGCCGCGAGCGAGTGGTTGATCAGGTACGTCGTGTGCTCGAGGATCGGGAACTCGGCGCGATAGTCGAGCAGCTCCCGCATTCCCGGCAGGGTAGACCTTCCTGTGGAACGACTGGCACGCATTCGGCACGCGTTCGCCCTTGACTAAAAACGGTGTCTGACACCGTTTCTTGCGTTCCGCTCTACGAAAGGCGGCGGAGGGCGGCGAGGGCGCGCTGGTCCCACGGCACGCGATGCGTCGTTCCCGCCGCCCGCATCATCCCGCGGTGCGCGAGGTACCAGTCGTACGTCTCGCAGAGCGTCTCGGCGTTCGAGAGCCGAGGCTCCCAGCCGAGCAGGTGGCGGGTCCGGTCGATCGAGACGAACGAGTCCCGGTGCGCGGTCCGGTAGTGCCACTCCGCGAGCGGCGACAGGCGGGCGAGCTCGAGCGCGCGCAGCGCGAGCTCGGCCGGGCGCGCAGGGACGGGGCGAAGCCGCGAGCGCGAGCCGGCATGGTCGATCAGCGCCTCGAGGTCGTCCCGCACCGTCCCGAAGCGCGCAGCGCCGACGTTGAGCGCCTCACCCGCTACGGCCGCGTCGAGGCACCGGACGACCGCGTCGCAGAGATCCTCGACGGCGAGCAGTTGGTAGCGATTCGATCCGTCGCCGAGGATCGGGATCCTCCTGCCCTCCCGGACCCAGTCGAAGAGGATCTCGAAGACGCCGAGCCGCTCCGGCCCCAGGAACGTCTTCGGGCGGACGATCACCGTCTCGAGGCCGCGGCGCGCGAACGCCTCGCAGAGGCGCTCCGCGTCGATCTTCGACTCGCCGTAGGCGCCGACGCCGACGAGCGGGTCGTCCTCCTCGATCGGATGGCGCTCCGGAACGCCGTAGACCGCGGTGGACGAGATCAGCACCGCGCGGCGCACGCCCGCCTCGAGTGCTGCCGCGAAGACGACCGCCGTGCCGTCGACGTTGACGGAGCGGATCGCCTCGCGGCTCTGTTGGATCGGCAGCGCAGCGGCCGCGTGGACGACCACGTCTGCGCCCTCCACGAGCTGCCGCGCGTCGGCCGTCGAGCGGACGTCACCGCGCAGCTCCTCGACCCGACCTTCGAGCTCCGCGTCCTCGAGAGGCGCCACATCGAGCGTGCGCACGGCGTGGCCGTCGGAGACGAGACGCCGAGAGAGGTGCAGGCCGAGGAAGCCCGCGCCGCCGGAGATCGCGACCAGCACGGAGCGGAACCCTAGTCACGCCCCGGGGAGCGAGCGCCGGGCCCAGGCAGACAACGCTTGTGGTGAATCACCACAAGCGTTGTCTTCGCCTCTCAGCGCGCGGTGGCCGGAACGGCGGTCTGGGCCGGCGTCTCCACGGGCGGCGGAGCACCGTTGACGAGCACTGCGGCCGCGAGCAGCACGGCAACCGCGACCGAGCTCTCCGCGAGCAGGCTCCAACGGACCGCGTGCACGCGCTCGCCGCGCTCGAGCCTCGGGCGAACGACCAGGTGGTGCATGCCGCCCCAAGAGAGAGCGAGGAACACGAGCCCTACCTTGACGAGGAGCGTCTGCCCGTACGACGTGTCCCACAGGTCGTCGAGCTCGGGGAGACGCTCGATCGCGACGACGGTGCCCGCGAGGACGAGTATCCCGACGAGGCCGATCGCGATGCGGGAGAAGCGCAGGAACGCCGCGCGCCGCATGTGCGGCGCGAGCGGCCACACGACGATCGCAAGCGTCAGGACACCGCCCGCCCAGAGCATCGCGGTGACGAGGTGCACCCAGTCCGCCACCTCGCCGAGGAGCGATGCGTTCGGCTCGGTCGCCTGGTGGCTAGAGAGCGCGTAGCCCCAGGCGAGCGCGATCGCGAGGAGAAACGCGGGCCAGCGAAGAGCCGGCAGGTCGAGCGCCCAGGCGATCGCGAGGATCGTCAGACAGATGCCGTACCCGAGGGTCGTCAGGAGGAACGCGATCCCGAAGCGGGTCGACTCGGCGAACGGCGACAGGTCCGAGTACAAGAGGTCGACCCCCGAGACCTGGAGCGCATTCGCGCACCGGATCACGAACCCGACGAGCCCCGCGTTTACGGCCAGAACCGCACCGAACGTCCCGAGAAGATGGATGCGCCGCTCGACTCTGGGATCGACCGGGCGGGGCAGGACGAGCAGGCGAATCCCGACGACGCCGATCACGAGCGCGAGCGAGACGAACAGCACCCAGCGCGCGACATCGTCGCGCCACGTCTGGCCGGACGAGCCGACGGCCTCGGTCGGAGGCGGCGCGTCGACCCCGACCCCGAAGGTGAAGACGCCGTTCCCGACGTGGCCGTCGGCCGAGATCTCGTGCCAGCGGACGGTGTACGCCTCCCCGCGGACGAGCCCGTGCAGCGGTGCACGGATGACGGTGTTGCCCTCGGCTTGCGTCACCGTTCCCGAATGTCGCCTGCCGTCGGCGCCGAGCACGACGATCGAGTCGGCAGTCGCGGTGACTGCCTGGTCGTAGCGAAGGACGATCTCGCTCGGCGGTGCCTCGACACGGCTCTGCTCGCGAGGGGTCGCGTCCCTCAGCGTGGCGTGTGCGGCCGCGCTCGCGGGCACGAGCAGCGCCGCGAGGGCGGCGCCGAGGAGGATGCGCCTCACCGCGACCCGCCGCCGGCGAGATCGGAGAGATGACCGAAGATCGGGGCGATGTCCCGGTCGGCGAACAACATCACCGCGACCGCGATCCACGTGATCGCGAACCCGTAGGCCCACACAGCGCGTCTCGGCAAGAGCGCCGCCCCGAGGGGGAAGATCGCCGAGATGACGAGCGTCCAGCCGATCAGATGGTGGAGAAAAGCCGAGCGGGCGAAGAGCCAGCCGTTCTGCTCGTGCACGAGGAACGCCGAGCCCGAGACGAGGAGCGCGCCCGCGGTGACGAGCGACCAGTAGGAGGAGTGGAGGCGGTCGCGGATGACTGCAAGCTGCACCGCCCCGGCGGCGGTGGCGGCCTGCGCCCAGAGCGAATGCGCGAGCAGGTGCAGCGTCGAGAACGTCGAGAAGATCGCGATGAGCCAGAGCCAGATGCCCGCGGTCAGCGCGAGCGACGGCCACAGGTAGGCGCGCCACCGGCGGCGCCGGAAGACCTCCGGGCCGACGATCGCCTCCGCCAGAACGACGAGGCCGAAGAAGAGGAAGCCCGCCGCGAACAGCCAGTGGGCGATCTCAGCCCGCGGGAGCATCTCCACGCTCGGCGGACTCGAGGTCGTCGACGATGCCCGGCGCGACGACGAGCGCGAAGAGCAGCCCGACGATCACCACGAGCAGCGGCGGCTGGACGACCCAGTCCCAGAAGCCCTTCTCCTCCGGGTAGAAGAACGTCACACGGTACGGCTGCGCGAAGGCCCAGACGATCCCGCCGAGCACCGTGATCGGGCCGAGCGCCTCGACCGCGAGGATGCGAAACCCGCGTCGCCAGGTACGCGACCGCTCCGCAGGCTCCGCGTGAGAGGTGACGAGCTCGTTCACGACTGATCTGCCTCCGCGGCTCAGTCTGGCACGGCCGCGTGACCGCGCGCAAACGGGTAGTGCACGAAGCGGCGCGTCAGCGCGAGAGGACGCCTTCGCGGCTGACCTTGACGCCCCGCGCGCCGAAGTCCTCGCGCGAGAGCGACCGCACGATCCCGTGAGCCGCCTCGGACTCGTCGAGCGCGGGCAGGCCCGCACCGACCATGTGGGTCGGCACGAGCTGGCCGCTCTCGAACCGCCCTACGCCGTCGAGCGTCACCCGCAGGATCGCGCTGGTCGAGAGCGGGCCGCCGAGCGAGAACACGTCGTAGCCCGCGAAGTTGCCGAGCGAATACGCGATCAGCCTGTCCTTGTACCACTCCATGCCGCGGAGCACGTGCGGGCCGGAGCCGACGACGAGGTCGGCGCCGGCGTCGACGACCGCGTGCGCGAAGCGGATCGGGTCGCCGCGGTTCTCGCCCAGGAAACGCTCGGTCCCACGGTGGACGTGCTGCCGGTCACGACCCTCGGCGCCCGCGTGCATGGTCACGACGACGACGTCGGAGACACGGTCTGCCGCGCGCACGAGCTTTTTCGCGGCGGCGATGTCCGTGAGCGAGGCGGCCCAGGGGTACGGGGCGAATCCGACGGTCGCGACGCGGATCCGACCTACCTTCTGCACCGTGATCTGGTTCGGCCGCCCCGTGTGGAGAAGCCCGACCTTGTCGAGCGCGTCGATCGTCTGCGTGAGCCCCTCGGCCCCGAAGTCGTAGGCGTGGTTGTTTGCGAGATTCATCACCGTGAACCCCGCGCGAGCGAGCCAGCGGGCGTACGACGGTGGCGTGTGGAAGGCGAAGCAGCTCGTGCTCGCAGCGCCGCATTTGGAGCTACCGCCCGTCGAGAGCGTGCCCTCGAGGTTGCCGACGACGACATCTCCGGCGAGGTCGGTCTGCACATCCGAGAAGAACGATCGCCCGCCGTCCGGCGGCAGGTTCGGCGTGGAGCCCATCACGATGTCGCCCGTGGCGACGACCGCGACGACCCCGGGCGGAACCTTCGTCGCCGCGGGCTTCTTCGCGGCCTTCTGGGCCGCGCGCTTCTCGGCGGCGGCCTTGGCCGTCGCGCCCGCGGAGGCCTGCACCGCCTCGTTCGAGGCGACCGCGGGCTTCGTTGGCCCGTGGACGAGGAGCGAGAACAGGAAGGCGCTCGCGCAGACCACGGCGCCCGCGCGCACGATGAGCGCGATCCCGCGCATCGGAAACCCCTAGTTGCGGTTGCCCAGGAAGACGAGCGCGAAGTACGCGAGCTGGCTGAGCGCGGCGAGCGCAGCGGCGACGTACGTCATCGCGGCCGCCGTGAGCACCTTGCGCGCGCCCTGCGACTCACCGGTCGTGACGAGCCCCATGTCGTTCAGCTGGGACATCGCGCGCCGAGACGCGTCGAACTCCACCGGGAGGGTGACGAGCTGGAAGAGCACGACGACCGCGTAGAGGATGATCGCGAACGTGACCAGCCCGAAGAGCTGCGCGAATGCGCCGATCATCAGCAGGAAGATCCAGGCATTCGACGCGAACGCCACGGCCGGCCACATCGCGGAGCGGAGCCGGAAGGGCGCGTACGCCTTCGCGTGCTGGATCGCATGCCCCACCTCGTGCGCTGCAATCGCCGTCGAGGCGACCGCGTGGCCGCTGTAGACCGGCTCGGAGAGGTGGACGGACTTCTTGCGCGGGTCGTAGTGGTCGGAGAGCGGCCCTCCGGGCGAGGTCTCCACGGGGACGTTCTGGAGCCCGTTCCGGTCGAGGATCTGGCGCGCGACGTCGGCGCCGGTGAGGCCGTTCGCGACCGGGACCTGCATGCTCGCCGCGACCGTCTTCTTCAGCCAATGCTGGACGACGAAGCCGATGATCAGCGGCGGGATGAGGAAGAGAAAGTAGAGGCCCCAGTTGCTCATTAGCGGGAAGCGTAGCAACGGCGTACGATCGCCCCGGATGTCCGAGACATCCCATGCCGAGCCGATTTCCGGGCACGTCGACGAGACGCTCGACAATCCCCTCGAGCGGCTTCGGCTCCTCGCGGGCGACGACGATGCCGTCGCGGCGTTCCTCGACGAGCTGGAGGTCTCCTCCCCACGCGAGCGCGAGATGCTCGCCGAGCTCGCGCGGCCCGGCCCGCTCGCGCATCCCGATCGGTTCGAGGCCGACCACCGGCGGCTCGTCGAGGCGCTCGAGAGCCTGCGGCGGCACGGCTTCCACGGCTCGCAGTCCGGCTCGTCGCTCGGCCCGTTCCGCTACGTCGTCCGCTGGCTCGTGGAGCTCGTCGCGCGCTACCTCGTCGTCTCGTACGTGAAGACAGTCGCGACGCGGATGCGCAACCTCTACTGGCTCCGCGAGATGGAATCCCGCTCGGACTCGACCGAGCTCCGGCTCCTGCGGCCCGCCCGGTTCGACGCGACGGCCCTCATCGAGATCATGCGCTCGCGCGAGATCGGCATTCCGTCGTTCGTGCTCGCCGGGCTCCTCCTCCCGCTCGGCGCGACGATCTGGCGGCTGATGAGCGGCTTCCGCTTCGACAGCTGGGTCTTGGCGCTCGTCGTCGGCGCGCTCAGCGTCGCCGTCGGGGTCGGGCTCTCCTGGATCGTGCTGCGCGGCTGCGCGCTGGCCAGCTCGCGGATCCACCTTTCCGTCCGCGAGCCGCTCGCGACCGTGTGGACCGACGTCGGCTCGTGCGGCGGCCCGCCGAAGCCGGGTGTGCGGACGTTCGCGATCGTCGCGATCGTGCTGATGGCCACAGTCTGGATCGTGCTGCCG